>JAZBPW010000038.1:0-21357 GCA_036351795.1 Candidatus Zhuqueibacterota bacterium
AAAATACTAAAACAGAGGCAAAATTGCAAGTGAATATTTGAGATTTCTCCGGCTACAAATCGACGATCCATGACTTTTAGCGCAGTTTTTTGTATATATACTCTGATAGAAAATACAGCTACTTAGAAATATTATAGAGGCCAATCGATGTTATTCAGGGGGATCTGCAAGGTTCTTTTTTCAGGATTATCGTGAGGCAAGACCTCATACTTTATTTTAATGTTTTCAAATAATATCTCTGCATCGAATTTTTCAGGGATAATAAAGGTCACCCCTGCCAGTTCATCCACTTCAACCACCTCCTCAATGGGAGACAGCAGTCTTTTCCGAATGGTGATCTTTAATTTGTCCGTGGAAACATTTTCTGCTGTCCAGTCCAGATATTTGGTGACCAGCTGATGATTGAGGAGCGTATTTGTTCCCGCAACCCATAGTAAGCCGTTGCGATACAATTGGGCGACCTCTTTCAATGTTTTGACCGTCTCCGGAGAGAGCGCATCGGCATTATGAGCAATCATTCTGTCGCCCATATGGACATATAAGACAGCCGATCCTCCATTTGTAACGAGTTCCTCAAGCACGCGTGGGTTGAGTAAAACCGGGATATGGTCTGACCAGTCGAGATTCCCCAGACCGCCCCTTCTGAATTTGTATATCGGTCGATCATCTCTCAATGTGTCCGGTACGATCAGATCATTGTCCCGGGGATCGAAAACCGGCCATTTCACTATATGAGTGTTAAGGAGCTTCATCGTCATCCGGTCTGCGTATGAAGCAATACCCTTAATAGTTGCCTTGATATTTTGCCTGAGCCCAGAGTAAAGCGGACTGCGCCAGTATGCATCGCCAAATGAGGCTTTTCGGTTTTGTCCCACCGTTGTCATGAGCGCTCTTTCGCAGTCCCAGTAATACCGGATTCCGAAATCACGCAGCAGATCAGCATGATACCAGGTTGTGTCTGGCACATCACCCTCTCCAGACGATTGTTTACCAATGTTTTGTATGCTGTTTGTTCCGCCGTGATTTGTCCAGACTCGAATTTTCAACCCATGTTTCTCAAGCTCATTCAGCGCTTTTTCCGCCTTTTCTCTGCTAAATTCACTCTTGTTTCTGAAATTTCCATACGCATGCATTGTATCCAGTATGCCGGCACATATGAAATCCCTGATGATGGGGGCCGCAGGTCCTGGTAAAGATCCGCTGTAATAGGAGAAAGCGCTGTCGCTGATCCCCGGATCGTCGTACATCCAGAAGGAATCGGTGATATGGAGTCCCAAACCATCGCCCATTGGCGTTGGTTTCGTCGTATTCAGAAATTTATGTATCTCGATGAAGCGATCCAGAGAGGTGCCGTCGATGTCGCTGCAAATGGAGAGAGCTGCCTTGTACGGATACGGAAATTTCGACAGTTCAACATCCATTTATTCGCGTGTCCCAATTTTTTTTGCTGGAACGCCGGCGAAAATGCTGTATTCCGGTACATCTTTTGTAACAACGGAACCGGCGGCGATCACGGCGCCGTCACCGATCCGAATACCGGGTAAAACAATCGCATAAGCGCCCATCCAGACGTCTGCACCAATGGTCACATCGGCCTCTGCCCCCTCCTGATCCCGTATTAATTGAGCGCGCTTCGTTCCGTGATTGTCCGACGTAATGAAAGATCCCGGTCCGATGATGGTATTATTGCCGATATGTATTTCTGATTTTTCGCCTGCCCAGAGAAAGACGCTCCGCTGAATATGTACACGGTCGCCGAGAAAAATATGATGCGCATTGGCCAGCGATGCAGACGGCCTGATCACAGTCCCCTTGCCTTTGGCGCCAAGCTGATCTATCGCCCACACGTTGAACGTGCTGAACAGCACAAATGTGTGTTTCAGTTGGCTCCAGAAAGTTGTTGAAAAGAGAATTGAGATGTATTTCAGGATTTTTTTCAAAATGTCATTCGCTGTTTTAATTTTTGAAATGCCCAGGATAGATTGGACACGGGATCGCTTAAATAATCTTCCCAGCGAATACGCATCTCTTCGAAATATTTTTCTCCGGTTATCGAAAATAGAGCCTTTAGCAGGCGGAGATGCAGCCGGTGATAAGACCTCGATGTCAGCCTGAGTGGCGGATAGAGATCATAGAGCGACCAATGGCCGGTATCATATCGAAATAGATTGTTCTTCAGGCTTTGAACGCAGTCTTCGAACAGACGTTCGGCCCTCTCGGCACCGGTGAACCGATGATAATCGTAAACGCCGAAAAGCGAAAGAATAAAGCCGTTAAGGACGCATGAGCAGGTTTGAGTCGGATATTCTTCGATCACTGTGCCTCCATCCGGAAAAGCTGACATGAAAACATCCGGCTGAAAGAAAAGGCGCCAGGAGCGTTCAGCAATTTCCATGTAGCGAACCTGCCCGGTGAGGCGATGCGCTCGCAATAATACTGAAATTGCCTCCCCCTGTGCCATCCCGGATATCCATGGTGACTTGAGTCCGTAAAAAGGGATATCGATACGATAAGGCCAGACTGCTGAATTTTCAGGGCCATTATCGTGATTTTTCATCAGCCAGTCTGCTTGATGTAAAAAGTTAAGTCTATGCTTTAATTCTCCTGATTCCAAATAGTAATTGTAGTTACTTAAAGCGTATTGACAGACTGTTACCGGATTATGGCGCCACTGTTTCGATCTTTGAAATCGAACCATGGGTACGCCATGATGATCAAATTCGTATTCGCTGAAATCCTCTCCAACGGATCGATCAAGCTGGATGTAGTAAGGGTAGCCGTTTGTCATGATAAATTGTATTTTGAGGGATTCCTGTCATCGAAGATATGATTACTGGCAGTTGTCTGCTTACTCCTCGCATCCATCGGATTGATTTCAACTGTTCCGATCTCTTCGGTATTGTAACCACCGCGCCTCAGCACAACACCCTTTGGCGATGTTATTTGGCTCTTCCCGGTGAATGTCAGGCGCACACCTCCTCGATTTTCTTCCCCAATTCGGTTTGCCGTCACCGCAAAAATTCTGTTCTCCAGACAACGGGTAATCATTGCATCCTGGCAATATGGTAGCACGAGATTTGAAGGATGACAGATGATGTCAGCGCCCATGAGTGCCAGTGAACGCGCTGCCTCAGGGTATATCCAGTCATAACAGATCATTATACCCATTTTGATGTTTTCCAGATCGTATATTTCAAATGACCGGTTGCCTGGTGAAAACCACAATTTTTCCCTGTCGAAAAGGTGTATCTTTCTGTAAACACCGACGAATTCACCATTTTTGACATACAAAGCTGAATTGTATAGCTCATTCCCATCTCTTTCTGCAAGTCCGGCAACGATTGCTGTTTTGTATGTACGGCTCAGTTCCGTCAGAAAACGCGTGCTACGGCCTTCCGGAATCTGCTCCGAGAGATTTTGAAGTTCATCTCTCGAAGTGAAAAGATATCCAGTCGTGAACAATTCGGGCAATACCCACAGGTCTGATGGTGCTCCCTTCATCATTCCGGCAACTTTTTCAAGATTATGCCCGGGAGTGCCGAAAACAGGTTTCATTTGCAGGTAACTGACTTTCACCTCACGCCTCCAAAACCATATGATCCCAGCTGGTGCACTGTCTCAACCATTACTTTGTAGTTTTCAGTATTTACATACTCCGGAATGGAATTACCTGATCCCAGGCAATATCCCCCACCCGGAGCCACGTCTGAAAGCAGCATCTTTACGTAGTCCTCAACCTGTTGTGTTGTCCCCCGTGCAAGAAGATCCACATCGACATTGCCGATGACGCAAAATGCATCCCCCACCTTCTTCTTCACCTCGACAATATCCATGGCCTGTGGCTCTATCGGATGAATCGCATTCACACCGCACTCTTTGAGGTCGTCGAAAACATCCCACAAAACGCCATCTGAGTGATAAATAAAGGGGATCTCTTTTTCCTTGCAGATGTTGCCAATCTTTTTCATCCATGGAAACAGATATTTACGCAAAACGGCAGGCGACACGAAGAGTCCTGAGTTAATCGCAATATCGTCGCTGTAAAAGATCGCTCCGACTCTATCGAATTCGGCGGCTGTTTTGAAAATATCGATCTCGATTGAGCCGATTGTTTCGAACATCATGGTCACAAGCTCTTCATTTTCAACCAGCGCATAGGAGAATGTCTCAAAACCCATGAAATCCCATACCCAGGTGAATATATCCCCGTATTGAGCCACTATTTGCATGTCAGATGGTAACTTTTCACTGAAACGTTCAAAAGGAGAATAATCGATGTCATTTAACTTTGGCCAGTGGAATTTTTCAAAATCGGCCAGGGATGTGATGAGACCTTGAGAGCTGGAATGCCATTCCCTTTGATGGTCTGAATGTGACACACTGGAGAGTCGTCTCCCCTCTTTGGGTAATATCTTATCCGGATTCAACTCGATGATCGGACTGACTTTTATATAATCGTAGCCTGCTTTTCGAGCGAAATCAATCTCATCCCCGATCGTGACGATTTTTCGTCCAAGAAAGCTTTCACGCACATTCTGGGCAACTGCAAGTTCAAATAGCGGTACTCTATCCGGTTGCCCCCTGAAAAGCGCTGTTTTCAACCTCTCGAAGTTAGAATCGTAGGACATGAATGTCTCCGAATCATTTAAGATTTTCGTTCATTTGTAATCTTATCAATGTGGGTGATGGTGGAAAGTCGCCTCTTACATCAAGTTAAGGTATAAAAAAAAACGAACAAAATCAAGACAATTCGACATTGCTGCTTTTTTTCCATTCGGACACAAGCATTCCAGCAAATATCAGCGTGCCGCCGATGATCACCCTGATAGTGATTGGCTCATTCAGGTAGAGGTAAGCAATGAACGCCGCAAAGATGGGTTCGAAGGAGAATATGATCGCCGCCTTCACCTCGGAGATGAACTTTTGAAACTGGTTCTGGATGACGTACATGTACGCAGTCGCAAAAATAGCGCAAATGATGATCGCTTGCCAGACGATCCGGTCCATGGGTATGACCAGTTTCTGGCGTGCAGCCGAGACAATCACTGAAATGACAGCCACGGTGATCAGTTGAACCAATGTGAATTGAATGGATTCGAATGTTTTCGTATACTTGCCCACAAGAATGATGTAGAGTGCGAGGAAAAAGGCGCATCCCAGGACCCAGAGATCGCCGATATTGAAAGCGAACGATGATGAGAGTGTCAGAACCGCCAGTCCGATAGTCGCAATGATCACAGCCACTATATTGCCTGTCGTGGGGCGTTTTGATCCGCCGATGGCAATAAACAGCGGTACGAAAACGACGGATAATCCAGTGATGAACGCTGCCTTCGATGCCGTGGTATACAGTAAACCAACAGTCTGCGTCGTGTATGATGCCATCAATATCACGCCTAAAAACACGCCATACTGAATCGTTTTTCGATCCATTGTAACGACTTTTCTGAAGAAAAACAGAATGAGAAGCAGGCTGGCAATGGAAAATCGCCAGGCGAGGAAAGCGAATACATCAATTCGTTCGATTCCCTCTTTGACGAAAACGAATGTCGCACCCCAAAAAAAGGTACCAAGCAGAAGCAGTATTGTCGCAGTTGTATTTTTGCTCATATTTCCGAACCTGATAGATCTGATAATAGATGATTTCAAACGGAATTGCAAGCATTTATTCACATGTTCGACCTGAATTTTAAAATAATTGAGCTCTTCAGCCACTCTTTTATAAAAATATCTTGCATGATATGGTTAATCCCTTTATATTTGATCTCGCAATAAACATTGAAGGTAAAGCAATGAACGAAAAGAGATCAAATTCCAGAGTCGAATCATTTTGGCTGGAAAAGTCCGGTCGGCAGCTAATATATCCAAGCAAGGAAAAAATTGGTATCATCGAAGTCGATAATTTTCCTGCACTCGGAAAACTGACCGCACTGCGATTCATTGAATGGGCCCAGAAGAACAAGGACGGCGTTATCTCCCTGCCAACGGGAAAAACACCGGAACATTTTATCAAATGGGTGAATCATTATCTGGAAAACTGGAAATCAAAGCAAACGATCAGAGACCTTGAAGAGAATGGCATCGATCCTGCCATATATCCGGAGATGAATCGTCTGCATTTTGTGCAGATTGATGAATTTTACCCGATTGATCCTGTTCAGACCAATTCATTTTACTATTACGTCAATAAATATTACATATCCGGATTCGGTCTCGACCCGAACAAGGCGTTATTGATCAATGCCGCTACGATCGGATTAAATAAGGGATGTGCGATCAAGGATATTTTTCCGGACAACGTGGTTGATCTGTCCCTGAGGACGCGTCAACCCGCCACAAGAATGGAAACCAGGCAGCGTGATTTCCTGCTGAAGGTCGACCAATGGTGCTCTGAATATGAAGATAAGATAAGAAAACTGGGCGGCATCGGTTTTTTCCTCGGCGGGATTGGTCCTGACGGACATATCGGATTCAACGTACTCGGGTCAGATCATTTTTCAACTACGCGATTAACACCGACGAATTACGAAACCCAGGCCGCTGCGGCAACAGATCTCGGAGGCATTGAGGTCGCCAGGAAACGTCTTGTTATCACGATTGGTCTGGCAACGATTTCTTATAACATAGACGCAGTCGCATTGATCATCGCTGCCGGCGAGGCAAAATCGCGCGTTATATTGAATGCCGTGCAGCAGGATAAAAGCAATCTATATCCGGCGACGGTGCTTCACGGCATGCCCAATGCCCGCTTCTACCTCACAAAGGGTGCGGCGCATCTTCTGAACGAGCGCGTTTATGTTGATATACGCAATGCCGATAACTTGAAGCCTGAGATCACAGAGAGAGTCGTCATTGATCTCGCTCTTGAACGCAAAAAAAAGCTCGCCGATCTTAATAGAGATGATTTTCTATCGATACGCTCATCTGCAGAGGTGTTGAAGCGTCACGACGAAAACGTGGAAGAGGTTACACAGAAAGTTGAGGCAAGTCTCCACAAAAAAATGGATCTCGGAAGAACCGATCCTTCAGGCACGAATTACATGCATATGGGCCCTCATCATGATGATATCATGTTGGGGTATCTGCCTTATATTATACATCTTGTTCGGGATGCAAGCAACTCACACACGTTTAATTACGCGACCAGTGGTTTCACAGCCGTCACAAACCACTATGTATATCAGCTGCTGGAAAATCTGGAAAAAGTGATTGTGACTGAGGATTTCCAGCAGTTGATGAAGACCAACTATTTCCGATTTGAAAATGAGTCTGGAAGGAGTCGTGACGTCTTCCAATATCTGGATGGCATTGCGGCGCATAGCCGAACCATGCGACGCGAGGGAGAGTCCCGGCGCTTGTTGCGCATACTCATGCATCTTTTCGAAGAGACAAGCGTACCGCAGCTCCTCAACCGTATTCAGGAACTGAAAAGTTATTTCAAGACCCAATATCCAGGGAAAAAGGACCTTCCCTATATTCAACAGCTCAAAGGTATGGTGAGAGAGTTTGAAGCAGATCTGGTGTGGGGATATTTTGGGTTCGACACCCGCTCGGTCAATCATATTCGAATGGGATTCTACAAGGGTGATATCTTTTCAGAACTACCCCAGATGGATCGGGATGTGAAACCGATATTCAGTTTGATGGATGCACAGAAACCGAACGTCGTGACGGTGGCCCTGGATCCCGAGGGAAGTGGACCTGACACGCACTATAAAGTATTGCAGGCGACAACAGAGGCACTCAGGCTCTATGAGAAAAAAGTGAAACAGGTTGAGGTAATTGGCTATCGCAATGTATGGTATCGATTTCATCCTTCTGAAGCCAATATGTTCGTACCAGTATCGCTCAATTCCATGGCAATTCTGGACAATGCATTTATGAAATGTTTCGGCTCCCAAAGAGAGGCATCGTTTCCAAGCCACGAATATGACGGACCGTTTCACAGACTGGCGCAAAAGATCATGGTCGAGCAATACCAGATGCTTAAAACTTGCTTGGGACGGGAATATTTCGGTGCACATGCCAGTCCTCGAATGCGAGCGGCGCATGGACTCGTTTTCCTGAGAAAGATGAAACTGAACGAATTTTACAAGCGATCGGCAGAACTGCAGAAGTCAATGCAGAATTTGGACATCTAGTAAAAATCTTAAAGGGAGATTCAACTATGAGAATGATCATTCAGCAAGATTATGACTCCATGAGTAAATGGACAGCTCATTATATTGTCGATCAGATTCTGAAATTTGATCCGACTCCGGATAAACCATTTGTGCTTGGATTGCCGACAGGCTCCTCTCCGATCGGTACTTATCAAAAGCTTGTCGAGCTGCATAAAAGCGGCAAGATCTCATTTAAAAATGTGATCACGTTCAATATGGATGAATATATAGGCATCGCAGAAGATCATCCGGAGAGCTACCACTACTTTATGCACAATTACTTTTTCGATCACGTCGATATTCCTGAAGAGAATATCAATATACTTGATGGAAATGCACCGGATCTTGGCGTAGAGTGCGCGAGGTATGAGAAAAAAATCAAGGATGCGGGTGGCATTCATCTCTTCCTTGGCGGCATCGGACCAGATGGCCATATCGCGTTCAATGAACCCGGCTCATCTTTGACATCAAGAACACGCATTAAGACATTGACTTTCGATACAATTGCTGCCAATGCCAGATTTTTCGATAATGATATTTCCAAAGTCCCGAATACTGCGCTAACCGTTGGCGTGGGTACAATCATGGATGCAGAGGAAGTCCTTATCGTTGTCAATGGATATTCGAAAGCCCATGCCCTGCAAAAAGGCATCGAGGAGGGTGTGAACCATATGTATACGATCTCAATACTTCAGCTGCATCCAAAAGCGATCATTGTATGCGATGAGGATGCGACGATGGAGCTCAAGGTCGCTACGGTTAAATATTTCAAGGATGTGGAAAGATACCGGCTGAAGCCGATTGATCTGTAGGCATTTCAGTTCAAACAGAAAAGGGGTATGCAATACATTGTTGCATACCCTTTTTTCATTGCCGTTATTGCCAAATCAATTGCTATTCGTCAAAGCACTGAAGAACGCTGCTGCTGGCATTGTCAAATGCGTGAGACTAATTCTTCGTACATCGAATTGATCTTATTCATGTTTTTATTGACCATATTCACAAAGGAATTTGCATCAAAAGTTCCGCGAACGTTTGTGAAGTCTCTCTCTGCGTCACCATCGATGCCATAGCTGATCGCCACAGTCCCCTCGAATTCTTTACCAGTGTCCTGAAGAACCATATTCAATAGTTTAAGCGAAGAATCCTTCCAGCGCGTCAACAGGGTCTTTACAGCCTCAGGTGTCTCATCGCAGAGATCCGTTCCATGAATTTTGCGGTAATTTGCGAGGAACCACTGCCATTCGTCATCCTCATAAACCTGGTATATTTTTTCGAAAACAGCATGTAATGAATCGTAATCATTGATATCGCCGGATTTCACTTCCCGCACCAGACTATCGATACGCGATTTCGTGCATAACAATCCGCAGACATCGATCCATTCATCTTCCAGAGTATCCTCATTGGATGGTCTGAATATGTCGGCTATCTTGTTCGGATCTTCACGCTCAATTCGCTTCATCAGCACATCACCGAAATATTTATCAACGATCAGCTGGTAATAACGGCGTCCTGTTTTCAGCAGCAACCGTTTGATCCGAATCCCTTTATGGTTGACAAATTCCTGTGACTTTTCCGCTTTTTCGCTGAAATCTTTGAGAATATCTATCCCGTTTAGAACTTTTTGAACCGTGAATGGAGACAGAACATCGAAAATGATGAAATCGAGTTTATCCTGATTCTTTCTTCTGTCTCTGTTGGGCCATTTGATGCCGTCGCGCAGCGTACCGGCGGTGAAAAAATTCATTCCCGGAATAATGACCGATTTGCCGTTCTCCTCATTGATATAAGCAAACGGCAGATCAGATGTATCGAAATTCGCATAATGTTTTCCGATGATTGCGGTGAAAGCACCCACCCGGCATGGCCACAGGAGATAGGAGGAGGAACCTGTTTTGCAGCCGCGTTCAAGGATGCCCTGGTGGACGGGGCCTAATTTGTACATGTGGTTTGATTGATTGGTTCCGCTACCGGCATTGTAAAACGAAAACATGCCTGCGATGAGCAGAGTCGAGCGATGATGCGTGACCGTGTAGGGACCTGCGAAGACTGAACATATCTCTGAATGAAATCCCTCTGAATTTGCAAATAAGGCGGAATTTTCAGCTGAGAACTGCTTGCCAATGCGCGTCGCTTCGCCGACGAGACAATTCTGAAGCATCGCGCCATCAAGAACAGAGGCCCCCTTCTGAATGATGAAATTCTCTGCAAGCACGTCGTTCTCAATATGTGTCGGCGACTCCGGGGAGGAATCCACAGTTCCATTTTCGAGTCGTGACACACCATCGATGACGGCAGCATCGCCAATCAGTGTATTAATGATCTTTTTTGTGTTCTTAATGGTCGTACCATTACCTATGGACACTCGATCACTCTCGAGTGATTTTATATACGCATCCGTCATGGAATCAAGTCTGTTCATCAATTCCGTATCATGTCTGTAGAGCACGGACAAATATGCGAGCTGTGCGCCTGTGTCGCGAGTGATCCGCAACTCTCTGCCACCGCCTTCATTGAGTATTTCGATTGCAACACCGTTTCCAAAACCGGTTGATCCTTTGCAAACGATTTCACCGATGTTTTTGATGCGCACAGCATTGCCAATGCGTGCATTTTCGATGCTGCCATGCACATTTTCGATACAACATCCATCGCCAATGGATACATTGCACAAGATGGCGTTTTTCAGTCTCGCGACGCTGTTATCCTGGCCTCTTTTATCTCCAAGTGCCCCAATCTGCACAGTCCCACGAAATTCGATATTGCTGACAAAGCGTGCATCGAACCCGTCTGCTGCAGAGACAAGCGACCAGTCCGACGATACACAGCCATTCGCTTCAAGTATAGCGATTTCTTCATCTGTTAATGCTCTAAAAGCCATAGAATCTCCGTTATTCACCTGCAATTACTTTGTTAATAAATTCTGCTGCATCGCCCACGGTTTTCACCCCAAGCGCCTCATCTTCGTCCATCTCGATATCGAACTCCTCTTCGAACGCTGCAACGAGTTCGATCGACTGGATCGATTCTGCGCCAAGGTCCTCTACAAAACGAGATTCTTCCCTGATCGCGCTCGCATCAATTTTCAGCAGGTCTGCAGTGACATCAATTACTCTTTTCAGCGTGTCTGACATATTAAGTACTCCTTATAGGTTTATTTCATAATATACTAAATTAATCATTCATTTGTATTCCATACGATAGTGATATTCAGTTACTTATTCTTGGATGCCTTTTCAGCCGCGATTTCGAATGTGTCTCCCGCGATGGCAATCTCTTCGTCCGTTGGAATGACGAAGATGCGTACCTTGCTATCCGGCGCTCCGATCTCACCCTCCTCCCCTTTCAATTGGCTATTTTTTTTCTCGTCCAGAATGATTCCCAGGTTTTCCATGTTTTGCAATATCCGCTGCCGCATTTTCGTGCCATTTTCACCGATTCCTCCGGTGAATACTATGGCATCACAACCATTGAGAACAGCGCTGTATAATCCGATGTATTTCTTGATTTTATACGCAAATATATCAAGCGCAAGCTGAGCACGTTCATGTCCTCCGGCGGCTTTATCCTCCAGATCTCTGACATCATTGGAAATACCGGATATTCCCAATAAACCTGAACGTTTATTAAACAGACGGTCGATCTCCTTAGTTTCAAATCCCTGTTGTTCGAGGAAGAACACCACGGAAACGTCGAGATCGCCTGCACGCGTTCCCATCACCAGACCTTCAAGCGGTGTCAGTCCCATACTGGTGTCAATGGATTTGCCGCCTTTTACAGCCGTCATGGAGCAACCGTTGCCAAGATGACATGTCACAAGGTCGACAGCGTATTTATCTTCATTCATGAGCTTTGCGGCGCGTCTGGCAACGTAACGGTGTGATGTGCCGTGGAAACCATATTTTCTGATGCCGTAATTCTGGTACATCTCATAAGGTATGGCGTACAAATAGGCGACAGGCGGCAGGGTTTGATGAAATGCGGTATCGAAGCAGGCCACCTGAGGTATATCACCCAGCATTTCCTTTGCTGCTCGAATGCCCTGTAAATTCGGCGGATTGTGCAGGGGAGCCAGTGTTGCATTCTTTTCGATGATTTTTACAATATTCGGGGTGATCAATACCGAGCCGGAGACCTCCTCACCACCGTGCACAACACGATGTCCGCAGGCGCCGATCTCATCGACGCTTTCGATCACACCTTTTTGAGGATCCAGCAGCATCTCCTCTATTTTAGAGAGTCCCTGCACATGATCGACGATCTTTCCCTGATAGTGTTGACTGCTGTCATCAGCTTCAAGAATCGCTTCGGATGTGTCTTCACCAATTCTCTGCACGGATCCCCTTGCAATCGCATATCCTGCCGGCATGTCGTATAGTTTAAATTTGATCGATGAGCTGCCGCAATTCAAGACCAACACCTTCATATTCACCTCAATATTTCCGAGTTCATCATGCTCATCCACTTTTTACTTAATGATTTTCTAACAGTGTACGTCACAAGGAAGTTTTCTATTTCCTACCTGGAATTCTGTGCCTGAACCACGGTGATCGCAGTAACAGCAATGAGGTCATCCACGGTCGCTCCTCTGGACATGTCATTCACCGGATGGCGAAAACCCTGCAATATCGGTCCATAGGCATTTGCATGTGCCATATACTGCACGAGTTTATAACAGATATTTCCTGCGTCCAGATCCGGAAAGATCAACACGTTTGCATGACCGGCAACTTCACTCTCCCCTGCTTTTTTTTGTGCCACGCGTTCGATTATGGCTGCGTCTCCCTGAAGTTCCCCGTCTATCTGAAATTGGGGCGCCATCTCTCTTGCGATGTCGACAGCCTCATGAACCTTGTCGACATCGGAATGATTCGCGGATCCTCTCGTCGCAAATGAAAGAAAAGCAATTTTAGGGTCCATCTGAAGCAGGTTCAGGGCATTGAATCCGGAAGCGACTCCGATTTCCGCGAGCTGTTTCGATGTTGGAGATATATTTACAGCACAGTCAGCAAAAATAAATATCTCGTTCTGTCGCCCCTGGAATTCCGGCAGTTCCATGATAAAAAAGCTGGATGGTGTGCTCATCCCTTGGAGAAAACCAATTGTCAGAGAGGCATACTGAATGACATTCGCCGTTGCCGTAGCCACACCGGCAACCATACCGTCAGCGTCACCCGCCCGCACCATCATCCCTGCAAAGGATGTCTGTTTTTTCACGAGTTTGCGCGCAATTCCCGCTTTCACATCCCTGTCTTTCGCATAGATGTCCGCATACTGATTCATCTTTTCCTCCTCAGCGGCGGGAAGAATCACAGGTATTTGCCCCAGATCCAGATCATTGTTTCGCGCAATCTCACGCACCTCATCGACATCACCAATGATCAGCGGTTGTGCGACTCCCAAATCGCGCACTTTGCAGGCGGCTTCCACAATTCTCGGATCTTTGCCCTCCGGGTACACGATACGCAAGGGATTCTTTTTAGCAGTTCTGATGAATTTGTCAATAAGCGACATGGTCTTCTCCTGAAATCGTATTAAAGGGTGAAAAATAATAATATTTTCACTTAAAGTCAATACAATATTCCGTCATTTATGTTTCATATGTTCAGAATTCAGACAGCTCTTTTAAATGCATTGACTGCTCAAAAAATACTTGACTTTGATAAAAAAAATGTGTAGCCTTGACTGACTGAATACCGGCCGCCCTGTTACGGTCGATATTGAAAAAGTCGAGAAAACATGCAATATTTGCCGGAAGCACTATAAATAACAAACATTAAACTCATTTGCTCGCAACTTCGAAACACAAATATTCAGGAGGAAAGTTATTTTGAAACATTATCGTATTCTATTTTCATTGTTTTTGCTATCGTTGATGATTCTGGTAATATCCTGTACAACAGGCAATATAAAAGGTATTCCAACTGGCAATGTGATCTTCATTCATCCGGATGGCGCCAGTGTGTCACATTGGGGGGCAATGCGTCTGATCGAAAAAGGTCCGGACGGCATGACAAATTGGGATAAAATGAACGCCATGGGCATTTACAGGAGCCATATCACAAATTCGGCCAATGCCAGTTCCAATGCCGGGGCAACCGTTCATGCCTTTGGCGTGAAGGTGGGTTACAGCTATTATGGAATTCATCCGGACAAACCTTTCAAATCGCTTTCAGGTAAAGACTACAGCATCATGATCGAAGCGAAAAATGCAGGCATGTCAACCGCTCTGATCAACACCGGACACATTTGTGAACCGGGTACAGGCGTCTTTGCGGCAAATTCACGAAGCCGCATCCTGACGGACACAATCACCGTACAAATACTTAATAGTGATATCGATATTCTATTTTCAGGAGGTGAACAACTGCTTCTCCCTGAAGGCGTTACCGGCTTTCATGGGAAACCAGGCATCCGCCAGGATTCGCTCAATTTGATAGAAATGGCTAAAACTCTGGGTTATCAAGTTATATATAATCGGGATCAATTACTTGCGCTGCCCGGCACGACTGATAAAGTCCTGGGAATTTTTGCGGCTGAACACACCTTCAATGCTGCTTCTGAAGAGGAGTTATCGGAAAAAGGACTTCCGCTTTACAATAAAAACGCACCCAGTGTGGATGAAATGCTCACTAAATCGCTTGAAATATTCGAAAACAAGAACAAGCAATTTTTTATGGTGATCGAAGTGGAGGGATCGGATAATTTTTCGAATGCAAATAACGCCGAAGGTGCAATAGCTGCTTTGGGCCGTGCGGATAAGGCGATCGGTACCTGCATGGAATTCATTGAAAAGAAACCGGGGACCATGCTCATTGTTGCCTCAGATAGCAATGCCGGTGGTCTGCAAGTCAAGAATGTAAAAAAAAGCAGGATGAATTCACCCCTGGATGCAATTGACAGTAACGGAGCACCGATCGATGGCAGAAAAGGTCTGTCAACGCCCCCATTTATCGCCAGGCCGGACAAGTTTGGAAATACATCATGTTTCAGTATTGTATGGGCAAGCTATAGCGACGTACCCTTTGGAATTGTGGCAAGAGCACACGGACTGAATGCCGATCTGATGACCAACAATGTCGATAACACGGATATTTACCGGCTGATGTATGCTACGCTTTTCGGCACTTACCTGGAGTAGACATGTCAGAATGGCTAATTGGTACAATTCTGTTTCTTTTGTCGCTTGTAAACTGTGAACAACCCGCCGGGGATACGTTACAGATATTCCCTGCACCGCAGCAAATGCGTATCGATCGCGACCAACGCGTCGATTTTTCTCTAAACGGACAGATCAACATCGGATTTACGCCGGACAGCCTCCATCACACGCCAGTCGTGAACGCAGGCATACGGATTTTCATGGCAAGGCTTGGCATGATGGCTGACAGTAACATTGTTGTCACATCCACAGATAAATCACACTGTGATATTATTCTGAGGATTACCGAACCGCAGCAGTTCAAAACATTGTTCGATTCATATGGCTTCGAGGAAATGCCTGAAGATAATTACCTGACCGGAGCCTATCTACTTACAATGGAAACGGATGAGGATCGAAACAGCACGCTGGTGATAAGCGGCACTGCTGACAGGGGTTTATACTATGGTTTGCTGACCGCAATGCAGCTAATCAAACCACTGCCTGACAAAACATCACTGCCGCAACTCGCCATTGCCGATTGGCCGCATATGCCGAACAGACTTGCAAAGTTCTCCGGCTCAGTGAACGATCCGCAGACGCTGCGAAGATATACAAACTGGCTCCCCTTTCTTCGATTCAACTACAATGGTCTTCAATTTCACCGGGAAGGCAAAGCAGATGTATTCCCGCGCTACAGGAGTGCAGTCCAAAACGAATGCAGCCGGAGCAAAACCACAGAATTGATCGATGTCATCACCTATGTCTCTCCTTTTTTGCATCTCAGCGAATACGATTTCAAGGAGCAGATCGCACCGACAACGGAGAAGTATCTTGATTTTCTTCTTTGGGCTCTGGCGCAGGGTGCCGCGGGAGTCGAGATCGACTATAACGATTTCGGCAAGGGCGATGACATCGCTGCATTTATCAACAAGATTTACAATGTCGTCAAGTCGCGCTATCCCCAGGCGAGAGTGTTGTATTGCGCACCGAATGAGGGGCCGGAGCAGTATCGGGGTCTCCCCTCTCCCCGGATGCAGAAGACGATAAAATCGATACCGGACGACATCTGGGTTCTCTGGACAGGGGCCATTCACCCGTTTCATGGTATCTCGCCGGAACATGCCACCGAATGGGCGCAATTATCCGGAAGAAAACCGTTCTACTGGATCAATGGGATCAGTTACCGCGGTGTCAAGGTGAAGTATAGAGGAAATGATCCCAAATACATAGAAATACCGGGGTATGTGCATCAGCCATCCATTGTGAGACTGGGGGGAGATGATGATGCTGTCGTTTTCAATGGATCCCTTCAGCCCCGCAATCTGAATAGCCTGTTCGAAGGCACACATTTCAATGTTGGATTTACAGGTGGCGACGGCGGACGCTGGGGCTGGCACATCTTGCCTGAAACAGTTCCGCTCGATGGCATGGTATATCTTGCCACAGCCGCGGATTACATATGGAATCCGGTACAATGGTCAGAAAAAGGTTCATGGCGCAGGGCAAAGAGATACGTCGATATGATCACCCCAATTGTGAGCTATCTTCTGACGATGGAGGGTGATGAATTGGCCTCTCCCCTGCCGGTTTCTGAGGTGAAATAAGATATCGGCGCGTCACCATAGATTGCACGGATTTATTATCGTGTGCAAAATTTACTTGATTTCGTCGTGGAATGTTCTTAAATTGCAGCACCATCAAAAGGAGGCCCAGAGCGATGCGTGCATACTTCATTCTTTCCTATGTCATCAATATTGTACTCAGTGTCGTCGCGTTTTACGTATTACCAGAGAGGGTTGCCATTCATTTCGGCCCCGGAGGACATCCGGATAATTGGGCATCCGGAACTACCCATGCGCTTATCATGCTGACTGCAAATACAGCATTATTCTTACTTTTTAATTATGCTGTCCCCATGGTTCGCAAAATTCCCGCCCGATGGATCAGCCTGCCGAACAGCGAATATTGGTTTAAAGCTGAAAATATCTCTGAAATGGAATCGCGTCTGTCTCCGCGCATGTGGCAAATGGGGGCACTTACATTGCTTTTCATGTTTTGCGTGGGACTTTTCTCTGTTCATGCCAATCTGTCTGATCCAGTCAGATTGCGAGAGGGCCTGTTCATTGGCGCCCTGGTGATATATCTTCTCCTGGTCACCTGCTGGTGTGTGCTGCTTATTCGGGATTTTCGAATTCCGGCTCACGATAACAATTGAGAAATACGGCTTACCCGACCGAAGGGAAAGCAGCTATATCGAACTCCCGTAGACCGGGAATTCGCCGAGCATGTCACGCGAGGAAGATGCTACTTTCGAAGCGCATCGATACTTTGCGCAATATCCGGAGAGCGGAACACGGCTGTGCCCGCTACGAGTGCATCCGCACCTGCTGCAGTGACGAGAGGTGCTGTTTTCGTATCAATCCCACCGTCCACCTCCAGATAGATATCCGGATTCACCTCATTTATCATTCCGGCAATGACTTCAATTTTCTTCAATGTTGAATGTATAAATGACTGTCCCCCGTATCCCGGATTGACAGTCATGACCAGCACCAGGTCTACATGCTCCATAACGGCATCCAATGTGCTCGCAGACGTCCCGGGATTCAGTGTGACACCCGAATTGGCGCCCAGCTCTTTGATGAGGCTCAACGTGCGGTGTATATGTTTGATCGCCTCCACATGCACCGTCAGTCTGTTCGCTCCGGCTTCAACGAAAGCAGGAATCAGATGATCAGGTTCATGGACCATCAGATGCACATCCAGAGGTAATGAAGTCATTTTTTTCACTGCCTTAACGATCACCGGGCCGAATGTAATGTTGGGCACGAACTGGCCGTCCATAACATCAATGTGTACCCAGTCAGCGCCGCCCTCTTCAATGGCCCTGATCTGTACTTCGAATCTTGTGAAATCAGCAGCGAGTATTGACGGTGCAATGATTATTCTTTCGGTTTTCATTCCAGTTCACTCACGATTAGATCAATTGCGGAGCCCTGCGATACTTCCTTGCCGGCCTCCAATGATTGTTCGAGCACGGTCTCGGGAAGCAATTCTGATTCCTTGCGATAGTGAATCCGTCCGACAGAGAGCCCATACTGTTGTATCACTCTTGTGGCATCCCTCAGGCTTCTGCCGATCACATCCGGCACGATGAAACGATCCGGATATCGTCCAAGGCTGATCACAATATCGACCTGCTGTCCCACCTTCACTTCCATGCCCTCTGTAATCGATTGCCGCATGACGACGCCATTGTGAAACTGGTTTGAATGCTCATAGCGGACGGACCGTAATTCGAGTTTACTTTTGTTGATTTCGAAAATTGCGTTTCGTTCTGAGAGACCGATGAGACGAGGAACTTCCAGAAGCGGCTCTCCCTTGCTCACGAGGACATAGATTCGCCTGCCCTTTTTCACGTTCGAAAAGGCTTGAGGGTTCTGGGACATCACAACGCCTGCCCTGAATTTTCTATCGAACTTTTTCGCCTGTTCGACGATAACGAGATCACTCCTGTCAAGCAGAGTCCTGGCGCTTTCATAGGTCATGTTGACGACATCCGGTACTTCGACTGCCTGGCCATGCCTTGTATAAATCGGCATAATGACTTCATTGATCAGAATGATTAGCAGGAGCAGGACGAGCAACGGCACAATGATGAATTTTGAAATGTCCCATTTCAATAGATTAAAAACCTTGTCTGCAAAACTCATATTACCCTCTATTTTTACAATTTTTTCAATCGGACGCAGAATGAACCGTCCATCTGATGCTTATGCGGATAGGTGTAGACAAACCTCTCTCCGACGACCAGCGATGCATCGACATATTCGGCGGGATTTTCTACATCGAATTGAGAATGATCATTTAAAAATTTCTCGACAATTTTCTCGTTCTCTTCCGGCTCAATTGTGCATGTGCTGTATATCAGCACACCTCCCTTTTTAACCAGTCGTGCGGCATTTTCGATGATTGCAGTCTGTATTTTCTTGATCGCATTCACCTGAGCGTGCGATCGCCTCCATCGCAAATCACTTCGCTTGGCGAGCACACCAAGTCCCGAACATGGCACATCCGCCAGAACGATATCGACCGGCGCGTGATTGTATTCAGTTGCATCCGCACAGACAGTGCGAATACGCTTCAAGCCAAGTCTTTCCGCTGACTCCCGGACATAGCGTAACCGGTTTTCATCTACATCGACAGCGAGTACATCGATGTCGTCGGCAGTCAGTTCTGCCAAATGCGTCGATTTTCCTCCCGGTGCCGCGCAGAGATCAATGACGGAATTACCTGCTACAGGTGCTGCAAGCTTTGATACGAGTCCTGCGCTTTCATCTTGCACTGAATAAAAACCATCATTGAACAACTTGTCTTTGCTCAATGTCGGTATTTTCTCAAGGACAAGAAATTCAGGTAGATATTTCGACGACCTGCATTGCACGTCGTTTTTTTTAAAATGATCTTCGAGTCCGGCAGTATCGGTCCGCAATGTATTCACACGGACACCGTATGCCGGCGTTCTGTTATTCGCCTGGCACAGTTGTACTGTATTTTTCATGCCGTACAGAGAAATCCACCGTTTCACCAACCACAACGGATGGGAGTACCTGGTAGAAATATGTAATGCCGGCTGTGTGTCGATATCCGGAAACTGAATATTCCGTTTCTTGCGTAAATACGACCTCAAAATGCCATTAATGATCTTTGTCCACTCTTCGCCGTTAATTTTTCTGCCGAGCTTCACAGCCTCGTCGATTGCTGCGTAATCCGGTATTCTCGACGTATAAATCAACTGATAGAGAGAGATTTCGAGAATGATTCTCAAGGTGTGTGGCATTTTTTGAAAGTCGCGGTGATAGAGGCTCTCGAGTATATAATCAAGCGTGCCACGCATCCGCAACGTGCCATTGACGAGCTCTGTTACAAGATGCCTGTCCCGGGCGGCAAGACGGGATCGTTCGAGCTCTGGATTCAGGACAGTATCGATGGTGACACCGGATGATTGCCAACGCTGAAGTACGTTAACCGCCAATTCCCTTGTCGACCGTGCTCGTGTCTTATCGACGTGTTTACTCCGATCATTCATAGCGTTACCGACCACCTCTGTATTGTGGCGATTCAAAGCGCTCACCTTCGAGAATATCATGGCCGCGCAGGTAGTCGGCGGCCGTCATCCGGCGCTTGTTCGGGGGCTGTATTTCTGTTATGGAAAGTATCCCATTCCCGGTCACCACATCAATCGTCTCCCGTTGATGAAGATTGATGATCATTCCCGGTTCCAGCTCTGTGCCGCCGGAGTCCAGAATATCTGGAGCGGTGGCGCAAATCTTGAATTGCTTGTCCCCGAAATATGTGACAGCGCGAGGGTAGGGAGACAATCCTCTGATGAGATTATAGATCTGTGCCGCATTCCGAGACCAATCAATCATGCACAACTCTTTTGTCAATTTGGGTGCAGGAGTTGCTTCGCCTTCCTGCGGAATACGCGGCGCATCATCCGTTTCGATCAGATTAACGGTTTCGAGCAGCATCTCTGCACCGAGAATGCTCATTCTGTCGTGCAATGAACCCGCATCTTCGGTATCCCCAATAGGCATGCGGCGCTGAAGGATCATATCGCCGGTATCGACCTTTTTTCTGATGAAAAAAGTTGTGACACCTGTCTCTTTTTCGCCATTGATAATCGCCCAGTTGATCGGGGCTGCCCCGCGATACCTGGGCAAAAGAGATCCATGCAGATTGATCGTCCCCTGCTCTGGAATTTCAAATACCGCGTCCGGCAATATGCGAAAGGCGACAACAACGTAGAGATCCGCGGGGTACGTCAGTAGCTGGTCTCGAAATTGCGGGGCTTTAAGATTCGCCGGCTTGAGTATTGGTATATTCTCCGCCCTGGCGCGACGGCATACGGGAGTCTCTCTGAGTTTTTGTCCCCTTCCAACCGGTTTGTCGGGGCCAGTAACGATGCAGAGCACTTCGTGATGACTCGCAATGAGTTTTTCAAGGCACGGAACAGCGAACTCAGGCGTGCCCATGAATATGATT
>JAZBPW010000039.1:0-3329 GCA_036351795.1 Candidatus Zhuqueibacterota bacterium
CGAAGTCTGCTGAAAAGCGGTGAATATACTGAATATTTTCTGGGGCGCTTCGCCGATTTGATGAATACGACCCTGCACTACGATCATATCATAGAAGTGATCGATTCCCTCGCAGCTGTCATAGAACCGGACTACGCCTTGGAAGCTGAACGCTGGGGAGTAACAAAAGAGAGCTGGAGCAATAATATCAGCTCCTTGAAATCGTATGTAGTGAAGCGTCATAATTACATGTTCAAGCATCTGAGGGCCTATTTCAATACCGGAACAGTCAATCAACTGATGATTGACCCTGATCCGTCAAATGGTGGTAGTGTAAAAGTCAATACGATACATCCGCGAGTATACCCCTGGACCGGTATGTATTTTAACGGTTTACCCCTGGAGCTCGTGGCCACTCCCGAGCCAGGCTATCGATTTGTGGCGTGGAGAGGGGATGTGGAAAGCGCTGAGGATAGCATAACACTTTACCTCAAAAGTGATATGAAGGTAACACCCTTTTTCGAGGTAGATTCCTCGTACATCAACGTCATGATCCACGAAATTAATTACAATAGCTCGAATGAAGTGGATACTGAGGACTGGGTCGAGTTGCATAATCATTCGAACCGGGATGTCGATCTGGGAGGATGGATCTTTTGCGATAGTGTGGATTCGAACCGTTACCTCTTCTCGCCCAATACCATGATAAAAAAGAGCGGTTATCTTATTTTGGCAAGGGATACGACAGCTTTTCGTAAATATTTTCCGAATGCAGGTCTGATTTGCGGCAATATGGATTTTGGTTTCAATGCTGGTGGCGAACTCCTGCGACTTTATGACCAGGACGGCATTCTTGTCGATTCTGTGCATTATGATGACAATTTACCATGGCCTGTTGAAGCGGATGGTAATGGCCCGACGCTTGAGCTTATTTCGCCTGTTCTTGACAACAGTCTGGCTGCAAGCTGGCAAGCCAGGGATCATTATGGATCACCCGGATTGCCCAATCACTCAACCCTGGATCCAGTACCGGTCACATTGACCTATTTTCGAATGGCTGAGATCACTGCTGAATATGTTACACTGCAATGGCGTACTGAATCGGAGACGAATAACTGGGGATTTTTCATTGAACGCCGGGAAACCGGGGGAGATTTCACACCTGTCCAGTTCATCAAAGGCAAGGGAAGCACAGTCATTCCATCAGTCTATTCTTACACCGATCGGGAAATCATGTCGGAAATCACTTTCTACAGGCTAAAACAGATCGATTTTGACGGAACGTTCGAATATAGTGAAGAAATTCAGGTTTTTAGGGACATTCCGGAGATGCCTGTCTTGCATGGATGCTATCCAAATCCATTTAACAACAGGATGATGATATCATTTACGACACCTGTATCCATGGTATCTGATGTAAGTCTTTACAATGTTCGGGGAGAGCTAATCAGAACTATTCAGAATGGTATGATGAGCGCCGGCCACCATCGAATTGAGTGGGATGGAAGGGACAGAATGGGGGACATTGTTCCTTCTGGTGTGTTTCTTGTAGGTGTGACACTCGGACGGTACAAAATGGTTCGGAAAGTGATCTGCCTCAAATAGTCTGAGCGAAATCCTGTCGATGTTCAATTAAATCGATTTCAGCGAATATAACTCGTGTTCAGTCGCAAGGAAAAACGCACGAATGGTTACTTTCAGAAGGATATATATTTGCTGGATGATGAAGACAATAGAAATGACGAATATGGTGGTCTGAGGCAGCGATGTGCTGAGCGAATAGAAAAAAATGTACATGCCAATCGAAAGCATGCTCAAGCCTGCGTATAACGAAAATGTCGAACCCGGATGACACAGGACAAATCGCAGAGCAGCGCGTATTGCACGCAGCGGCTTTTTCTCATCCCGGATAACGAGTATGATTTTTGAATAGTCGAAGATCATATTGAAAAACCAGAACAGCGCAATTGCAATGACTTTTGTGAACACTCCCAATCCCACAATCCAGATCGGATTTTCAACACTCTGTGTCACTGTGGATACTGTTTTTGACAGCGCCAGATAGGGTAGTATCACAAAGATCCCATAACACGCCACTGAAATTATAAAAAGAAACCCCAGACGCGCAAAATAGTACGCGCCTCGTGCCAGAAAAGCAGAAATCGCGCGTGCCCGTCCTGTTGCGTAGACATGTATCAATCCGCCATTGATAAAAATCCAGAGCATGATGTAAAGAATCGCATATACGGCGATCATGATCCCGAGGGCCGGCAGGTAATCTTTATTGGTTGAGACGAGATCACCAATGAAAATGGGATCGAACCCGGACATGATGCTGTCGGACACAAGCGAATGACTGACAAGTTTCTGGCTGATCACATAAAGTGGCGCGATAGCGAGAAGGGCTATGGCAAGATTGGAGAGATAAATAAGCGCCAAAATGCGCGGCAAATGTATTTTAGCCATACCCCGCGAAAGAACCTGTGCTATTTTTGATATAAATTGACGCATTAGGTAATTGAGCTAATAATTAATAGAATATGCTGAATAAGGTTGAGTAGATAATTATTTACTTTAATTGATGCGCTGTAGTTTGCGCTTAATCTCCGGCTGTTGTTGCTTCGGTTCATATCGAATAAATAGATGAAATCCGGATCGACGATTGCGTATTCAACTTTCGAAGGTCGTGTGTAGTTAAATTTTTTCCAATACTGGCGGCCTTCCCAATGCTCTGTAATTACATGCCCATCCTCAAAGATAACTTGAATATCCACCGGAAATTTGGCATCACCGGTTCTGGATACGATAATTTCTGAATCGTATGTGTACTCTGGAGTATCCGCATTATTGGATTCATTTTTTTTCGTATTGTTATCTTCGATACTTGTCGCTCGTTTTACCGTGGAGATGTTTGATATGGAATAGTCTGTGCGCGTGACATCGTAAAAGAGTTGATCGAAGAATGGGCGTAAACGACGTCCCGATATCTCTTCGGCAACTGCAATGAAATCTTCGGTATCAGGATGCTTGTATCTGTATCTTTCCTGAAATGTCCTCAGTATCTTGAGAAAGGTTTTTTCGCCCAACATGCGTTCAAGCGAGTTCAGATAGAGTGCCGGGCGGCTGTACGAGTTCACAAAATATGCAACAGCATCACTGAAATGCCAGCTGTTCTTAACAATACGGTCTTTCAGCGGTGCGATCTGATGCGTCAGCCGATTCCTTTCAATGCTGCTGAGTTTGACATAAGGAACAAAACGGGTCAACGGAATTCCGGCTATTCTGAGGTAGATATAGTTGGGACCGTATCGATGATCCGCGATCCTGCCTTCACTGAACGTATTCGTACC
>JAZBPW010000040.1:0-8039 GCA_036351795.1 Candidatus Zhuqueibacterota bacterium
CCATATGTCATGCCGCCGGCCACCGCATGTTGAGCAGCGCGCTTGCCACTCTATTGACAGGTGAGGATAAATTCAAAAGAGTCGTCACCGATCAGATGACGGCCCTCTTCGATGCGCGTATATGGCCTGACTGGATCGATCAGGCGCATGTTCGATTCGGACTGCCTGCTGATCTGAGAACCGGGATGCTGTCTGTGACAGTCGCACTGGCATTCGACTGGCTTTACCACTATTTCACTGCGGAAGAGAAAGCTTTCATCATCGAAGGACTGGACCGTCGCGGCATACAACCCTATCTCACATCCATGGCTCAGGATCCGTGGTGGGCCAATGACATGAACAATTGGCTCACGGTGATCGTGGGAGGGCTTGGGATTGCGGGCATGGCGCTTGGCTCTTCCCATCCGGACAGTAATAAACTGATCCGTCTGTCTCTGCCGCTGATGCGCGAGTACATGAAGATTTACGGACCTGAAGGCGAATTCAATGAATCCGTGGCATACGCCAATGCGACGCGGTTGCCGGTCTCCTATTTCGCGGCCTACCAGTGCTGGTCCGGGGAACGCAAAAACGTCCTTTCCCAACCGCCTTTCCCTCAAACCTGCTACTGGAAGATGTACATGACACTGCCACCCGGACGGGTGGCCGCGTTTGGGGACTCTCATCTGGATACACGCCCTGATGTGAAATACATCGCTGCGGTGGCGTCTGCGTGTCAGGATCCGGTGCTGCAATGGTTCTACATGCAGTACGCGCCCATCGAAACGGATCCGCTGCAGTTTCTCTGGTACGATCCCTCATTGAGGACAGAGCATCCCCGGGACCGCTTGCCAAAAGGCAAGGCCTTTGACGCGCAGGGCGCCTGCATGAGTAACCGGAGCGACTGGGATCCGTTATCCACGCGCTGTGTGATTTACGGCAAGGCGGGACGGGAAGAAAATCACGAACATAACGATATCGGCCAATTGTGCGTTGATGGTTATGGCGAAAGACTGATTGTGGATCTTGGATCACCATCCGGATATCCTGCCGATTTCTTTGATGAAAACCGCTGGAAATACTATAACGCATCCATCGCCGGGCACAATGTGCTGATGTTTGATAACAAGGAGATGCGCGTGCCGGCGCGTCAAAGGGGCGCTGACTTCGGTTCTGATTTCGAGGAGATGCGCGGCAGGGTTGTGCACAGCCATTTTGATGATAAGAGCGGATGCGCATGGTGTGTGGATTTGACCGGCGTGTATGAGGGCGTGAATAAGGTGACGCGGCATGTCCTGCATCTTTTCCCGGGTGTGATTGCCGTTCTCGATCAGGCGCAGCTGCCGGAATGGTCAGACATCTCACTTCGCTGGCATACATACGACGCCAGCACTCCGGATAAGGCAGGGCGATTCGCGGTAAGGCACGAAAAAGCCATGCTCGCAGCACGAATCGTGAACCTCGGAAACGAAAGATTTCATTGTGTTCGTAAGGAACATCGCTACAGCGCTCCCTTTGATAAAGATCGCCTCGCAGACCCGCTCGAGCAGCGGCGTGAGAGTTACATCGAATGTGCCGGCAGGGCAAGTGAATGCCGCTTGCTGACGCTTTTTTCCGTAGCCGAAAACAGAAAGGATTTCGCCCAATTCACAGAATCGCCGGGAGGTTGGCGCATCGAGAGCGATGATGACGTGATCACAATACTGATCGATGATGAATTCATCAGGATTCATGGGCGTCATTCAGGCAGGGAGATCAAGGCGTCACTATTTACATAAACAGAGAGGAAGGATATAAAATGAAAAGAAGAGATTTTATTAGAATCTCCGGAATGACCTCCGGGCTCCTGCTGCTGCACCCGTATTGCGCGTTATTTCAAAAAGATTACAGCTCCGGGCTGCTCTTTGATAGAGATAATATCGATACACTGAGAGAACGGGTTAAGCTGCCCCTGTTCAAGGAATACTGGGAGGAATTGTTGAATGCCGACCTTCATGAAGACCGATCGTTCCTCGAGAAAGGCATCGAATACAACAATCAGCTGAGGCATCTCGCCCGTGTTGACAGTATTCTTCAGCGCGAAGCGTTTGTTTTCATGCTGACGGAGGACGAGAAACGCGGGGAAATGGCGCGACTGGCCTTGCAACAGATCTTCATATTCAAAAAATGGGATTATTTCATTGAGGCCGGCAAGGATGTCATCGGCCTGCAACGCGCGCCGCTGACGACGCAGTCTGTGATATTTGCCTATGACTGGCTCGGGGATTTCCTCACGCAGAAAGAGAAGAACATCATCATGACACAGCTTCCGGAGAAAGGATGTGAACCCTGTTACCGCTCCCTGTACGGCATGCTGCATCAGGATGAGGTGGTTGGCTGGGGATTCGATCCGGAAAGCAGTTTCTACGAAGAGAGAGACATGCGCAACTGGCCGAAAATATTATCGCGCACCAACCTTCGCGCCGTGCCAATGAGTGCGCTTGGCCTGGGTGCGATATTTCTGAAGGGGCAGCACCCTCGCGCCGATGAATGGCTCAATGTGGTGAAACAGACCTATGATGACTTCGTCGATCTGTTCGAACCGGACGGCAGCTATCCCGAGGGCACCGGATATTGTCGCTACACGTCTGGAGAGTTGATCGTTTTTCTCCATGCCCTTCAGCGTAAGCTCAAAAAGGATTGGTCTGATGCCGTGAACTGGCCCGGTGTGATGGATTTCTTTCTCATGACACGCATGCCCACGAAATCACATCCTTACGGACACGTCAATTTTGGCGACGGCGGCCAGGGCTTTGGTTCTGAAATTGGATTCTGGGTGGCCAGGGAATACAACGACGGCATGGCACAATACGCGGCCCAAGAGCAATTCCAACGACATAAATTGACATCAATCATGTTCTATGAACCACGCATCAAGCCCGTGAAGCCCGTTAAAGACTGGTTTTATCGTCACTTTGATATCGGCTGGGTTGTGTTGAGCACCGGATTCGAACTCGATGATTTCGTCGTTGCCATGCGCAGCGGCGGTCCGGCGAACCACGAAAACGCCGACCGTAACAGCATCATCATGAAATATGCTGGTGAAAATTTACTCGTGGATAACTGGCATCCTCCGTACAGTCATGAACATCCGGCCTGGACGTTACGCACGTCGCCGGCGCACAACACGGTTCTCATCGATGGCAAGGGGCATCAATATCATGACGGCATGGAGGGGACAAACGCCTCGGATGCAGAAGCGAAAGTGGTGAAGGAGACGGTGAGGGATGACTACGCGATTGTATGGAGCGACAGCACGCAGGCGTACAGCCTGGTGAACGAGAATGTGAATAACGTGAATCGGGCCTTCCTTGTGATGCCGAAATCCAGATTCCTCTTAGTGGTCGACACGCTGGAGACGAAAAAAGATGAGGCCGCTTTTACGGCGCGCTGGTTCGTGGAAAATGAAGATGATGCTGCCAAAATAATGACGAGGGGGGATGGTTTCGTCATAGAACGGCCCATGGCAAAATTGATCGGCGCCTGTGCGGGCTCAAAAGGTGTGAAGCTTGAGAAAGCGACCTTCCCTGTGCCGAAGGAGCACGGCGTATTCCCGCACCTCGATGTGCACGCGAAAGGACGATCGAAAAAAGTCTCAATCGTGTCTGCCATGGCAGCCACGACCAGAGAGGATAACGACTCTGAACTGAAAATAGAACGGAAAGGAGATATATTCCATGTAACCGGATTGGTTGGAGGCAATACGATTGAGGTGAAAATCTCGGTCGATGAAATATTGCCGAAGATTTCCGTGTTATAGTGTAACTTGAAAGGAAGTCACAAATGAAACTTGAAGCATCAAAAAGAATGCTTGCGCATGCTCTGGAGATCATCCCCGGCGGCACGAACACGATAAGCAAGCGAGTGGCGAATATGCTGGATAAAGACAATTTTCCTTCATATATCGAACGTGCGAAAGGTGCGTATGTCTGGGATCTGGATGGTAACAAATATATCGATTACATCGCGTCATTGTCACCCATCAATATCGGGTACAATGACAACAGGATCAAAGAGAAAGTCGTTGCGCAGTTAGAAAAGGGATCGATTTTTACACTCCCCAGCTCGAATGAAGTGGAGCTCAGCGATGTTCTCATCGACAAGATCCCGTGCGCGGAAATGGTCCGGCTGCTGAAAACAGGTGCAGAAGTGACCTCCGCGGCTGTCCGTGTCGCGCGTCTGGCGACCGGCAAGGAGATGGTCCTGAGCTGCGGCTATCACGGCTGGCATGACTGGTGGAGCGCGAAGACGGGCACCAAAGGCATACCGGACTGCTTTTACGGTTTGATACACGATTTCAAATACAATGACTACGATGCGTGCGAGGCGCTGGTGGAAAAGCACAGAGACAAACTCGCCTGCATCATCATGACTGCCGCGGATTACGGACGAGGGCCGAAAAAAGGATTTCTCGAGAAGATTCGGGCGTTGGCAGATAAAGTGGGTATCCCGTTGATTTTCGACGAAATTGTCACCGGGTTTCGCTGGTCGCTGGGCGGCGCTCAGGAGAGATACGGCGTCACACCGGATATGGCGGCATTTGGAAAAGGCATGGCAAATGGAATGCCGATCGCCGCGCTGGTGGGCAAGGAAAAATATATGCATCTGCTGGCGGATAATTTCGTGACATCGACATTTGCCAGCGAAGCACTGTCGATAGCGGCATCACTGGAAACCATTAAGATACTCGAGGAGGATAATATCATCGAGCGGCTGTATCATCTCGCGAATGAATTGAGGCAGGGGCTCATCGAGGTGGGAAACGCGCATGGAGTGAAAGCAAATGTATATGATGCCACACCGACGGTGAAGTTCGATTTCGATATCGGGGATGATGATGCTATGGTGAAAGCCGGCTATGAATTCGCGCGGGCGTGTGCCGCGCGCGGTGTACTGATCCGAAGATACGGTGCTGAACTCTTCCTCTGTCCCATCGCCGCATTGTCCGACGAGGATGTGAAGACGTCGATCGATGTATTTCATCAGTCGCTCGGAGAGCTGATTTCCTGAGTGCTTGGAGAAAATTCAAAACAGAGGAGTCGATATGAAACTCGCTTTTTCGACACTGGGTTGTCCTGACTGGGATATAGAGACTGTGATCAAGCGCGCCGGGGAATATGGATTCCAGGGGCTCGAGATCCGCGGAATTGAAAGAGAACTTGATGTCACAGGTATGAAGATATTCACATCCGATGCGAACCGGACGAAAGGAACGATGGAAGACGCCGGGCTGAATATCATCTGTTTCTCGAGTTCTGTATTCATGTCCAATGATGATCCCAATGCGTTGACCAGGAATCTGGAAGAGATTAAAAGGTATACGGAGCTGTGCGAGACATTTAACACACCCTGCATCCGCATCTTCGGTGGTGAAATCGGAGATGTGAGCTGGGTTCAGGCGATAGAGAGTGCGGCTGAAACTCTTGCGAAGATGATCTCCGCGCTGGGAGGCTCGGAAACGAAGATCGTGATCGAAACACATGATGACTGGATGGCCGGTGCGCATTTCAGAAAGCTCATGGAGATTGTCGACTCAGATTCCGTGGGTGTGCTGTGGGACGTGAACCATCCCTACATGTTCATCAGTGAAGCTCCTGAAGTCACATGGCGTGAAACGGGAGCGTGGGTGTATCATACGCACTGGAAAGATTCGAAAATCAATAAAGAATCAAAGCACGGATTCGATCCCTGCCTCATGGGCGAGGGCGTGCTGCCTCATAAGCAGATATACGACGTGCTGAAAGAGGGCGGCTATACCGCGTATCTGTCGCTGGAATGGGAAAAGATGTGGCATCCGGATATCCCGGGTCCGGAAATCGCGTTTCCGCAATACGTAAAGTATATGCACGAGCTTATTGAAAATGATTGATAGTTAAGTAATTTATGCAGAGTAGGACAACCAGTGGAGAGCGAATGGATATTCATCCCGTTGATATAAAGAGCGTAACCATAGAGGGTTTATTCTGGGCGGAACGGCTTCGTCAGATGCAAGAGATCGTGATCCCTTATCAGTGGGAACTGCTGAACGACCGAATCCTTGAAGCCGAGAAGAGCGGCGCCGTTCAGAATGTCAGAATTGCCGCGGGGTTGGAAAAAGGAGACTTCTACGGCCCACCGTTTCAGGACAGTGACCTGGCCAAATGGCTGGAAGCGGCCTCTTACGTTCTGGCATCCTCACCGGACGCGGCTCTGGAGGGTACGGTCGATGAATTGATTGATCTGATCCGCAGCGCACAGGAGGAGGATGGGTACATCGACACGTACTACATCATCAAGGATCGTGACATGCGCTGGACCAATTTGAGGGACATGCATGAACTCTATGTGATGGGGCACCTGACAGAGGCTGCGGTGGCTCATTACGATGCGACCGGAAAGACGACATTGCTCGAAGTCGCTCAACGCGCAGCGGATCTCATGATACGCGTTTTTGGAAGAGGGCGCGGAAAGATCCGGGGCTATCCCGGTCACGAAGAGATCGAGCTGGCGCTCGTGAAACTCTGTCGCGCTACCGGAGAAAAGAAGTATCTGAAACTCGCGCAATACTTTATCGATGAGAGGGGACGCCAGCCGTGCTATTTTATCAAAGAGGCAAAGAAACGCGGGGATGATCCGACAGGTCCGTGGGGCTCAGGCCTGCCCGATTACTGGCAGGCACACGCGCCGGTCCGGGAACAGCGCACTGCCGAAGGACATGCGGTACGCGCCATGTATCTCTTTTCCGCCATGGCCGACATCGCCCGGGAAACCGGTGAGGAGGAACTGAGTGAATCTTGCGAACGACTGTGGGAGAATGTTGTCAGCAAGCGGATGTACATTATTGGAGGCGTGGGCTCTTCCCACGACGGCGAGAGGTTCACCGAAGACTATGACCTGCCGAACGAGAGCGCCTATGCGGAAACATGCGCAGCGATCGGACTCGTCTTTTTCGCACACAGAATGCTGCATCTAAAAACCGACGCTCGCTATGCCGACGTGATGGAACGCGCTTTGTACAACAATGTGCTCAGCGGTATCTCGCTGGACGGGAAGCACTATTTCTATGTGAATCCGCTGGCGTCATTTCCAGGTGCCGGGAAACCTCACGCGCGGCAGAAATGGTACGGCTGCGCCTGCTGTCCGCCGAACCTGGCACGATTGATGACATCACTCGGCACCTACGCCTACTCTCAGACGGCGGAAGCCCTGTTCGTGCACCTATATCTCGGAGGCAGCGTACGTTTCGATATCGGCGATACGCCGGTGGAATTTAAAATGAAGACCGCTTATCCCTGGAAAGAGAAGGTGACGTGCACGCTCGGTTGCAAGGAGCCGGTGCAATTTAAACTGCATCTGAGAATACCAGGCTGGTGTGAGAAGCCAAAAATAGAGCTGAACGGTGAGAAAATCAAGGTAAAGAAAAAGATGCTGAAGAATGGATATCTGGTGATCGATCGGTCGTGGAAGGATGGGGACACGATCATGATGCTGCTGCCGATGCCGGTAAAATGCCTGGAAAGTCATCCAGAGGTGCGCATGAATGCCGGACGCGTCGCGATTCAGCGCGGTCCGGTGATCTATTGCATTGAAGAGGAGGATAATGGCGCCGGACTCAATGATATTCTGCTGGCGAAGAAAGCGAAATTTAAGATCAAGTCCGGATCAGGCGTTCTCTCGGGAGTGCCGGTCATACGCGCAAAAGGCTATCGCCGAAGTCTGTCCGGCTGGAAAAAAACGCTGTACAGGGTGGCAGGGAGTCCATTGAAGCCGACAAAGATCACCGCGATCCCGTACGCGCTTTGGGCGAATCGCACGCCGGGCGAGCTGCTCGTCTGGATACGAGCAGCTAAATAAACAATTTAAATAAATGTAAAATAAGGAAATTTAATGCCAAAAATCGTTTTCATCGGCGCGGGAAGTCTGGGATTCACCCGTGGACTGGTTCGCGATTTAATGACGTTTGAATTGACGCGTGATGCGGAGATCGCGCTGGTTGATACGAACAAAGAACGCCTCAAGTTCGCGGTGAAGGCGTGCGAAAA
>JAZBPW010000041.1:0-10721 GCA_036351795.1 Candidatus Zhuqueibacterota bacterium
GTGTAATCCGGATTGTTGTGTTTTGCCGCGCCTTCATTCCTACCCGGAAACATGGAAGAGGGTACAAGCGGTTCGGCACCAATGTCCTGTTCAGCCTTCTGAAATATTCGCTGCCACAATTCACCGGCATGTCCTGAAGAGATGGCGCTTTTCAACGCGTCGATGGAACGCGCACCGGGATTTTTGCTTTGAGATACGAAAATCCGCGGATGCTGCCTGGCGCCCTCTCTGCCACAGTTCATTAATCCCGGAGAGATCAATCCTCCGCCCAACAGTGCGGCGTTTTTCATGAAACGGCGTCGGTTCATTTTCGAAAAATGCTTCACTTTTCACCCGACTTTCTTGAAGCGTTCAATTTAACAAAATACTGTGACAGGATCATCAGCAAACCGATGAGAAAGAGCATGCTGCTGAAAGCGATGTTGATGATTATCTTCTCCCTGGCGTCAGGAGAAAGGAGCAATCCGAACGACAATGCGGACAGGAATACCGCAATCCAACCGACCAGCGGGAAGACATTGGCCTCTTTACCACCCCGGGAGAGCACCTCTTTTTCCACATCAATGGGGGTATCCATCTTCAAGAAGAATTCCTCGACGTCTTTCTGACTGGTCTGCGAGTCTCTGGCGTAGATCTTTGTGAACTGGTGTGAAAGCAGGAATAGTGCGATCGCACTTATCGTTACCCAGAAGTGGGAGGATTGTATGAAATTCAGGAAACCTGATCCCAAAACATCATTCCATGTGGCGAAGGAAAGATTCGGATTCAGATTTCCGATCATGAAGAAAAGCCACAATCCCACACCGATACAGATATTGACGAGTAGCGCGTGCGTCTTGTTCCGCAAATATAATGCACCAAGAGAATGTGATGCAAAAACAAAGAACAGGGTCGTCGCAACTGTTGTCAGATACTGCGGACCCAGCGGAAAATCGAGAGCAAATTTCGTGACCGATGCCATCAATGTGCCGGCAATGATCGAAGAGATCGCTGACCATCGCGACATTTTTCTATACATGATGCCCAGGAAAAGGGGTATCGCAACCGGCACGCCGGTCAGTCCGAAGAAAATATTCGTAAACGTGAAGACACCGTACGGCGAGTGAATGATCGTCAATGCAAGTATGATCGTGATCAGGGCCAGAAATATGATCGTAAGTCGTCCGACAGTGAGCGTCTGCTTGTCAGTCGCATCCGGGTTGAACAGTCTTTTGTAGATATCGATAGACACAATTGACGACAGCGCGTTCCAGGCACTGTCCATGGCGGACATGGATGCCGCCATCATGGCAGACAGGAAGATACCCACCATGCCGGCCGGCAGATAGTGCATGACGACCGCAATATAGATGTTTTCGTCCGCCTTGGTGATATTCGAAAAGTAGGTGAGCATACTGACGTCCGGCCACAGAACCTTGCCGATAAGCGGAGGCAGGCCAAACAGGACCGGCCCGAAGAACAGCAGGCTGAACGCAAGCCAGCCAACCTTTTGAGCCGATTTCTCATCTTTGACGCTGTAGTAGCGTTGCGCGTTACCGCCGGTCATATAGCTGAATACAAATGCCGCGGGAACGCCGATGAGATACCAGAAATCGTAAAGTGTCGACCCCCTGATGACGTGCGTCATCTTCAGCGGTGGCACTTTGCTGATGAAATCGGCAACAGATCCCAGCTCTTTGGACATGAAAGCCGTTGGAATCAGGATGACACAGATGACAATGAGGATGAGGAATTGCATCACATCGGTGACACATACTGCCCAGAGCCCGCCGGAAAAAGTGTAAATGAGAATAATAATTCCTGTGACTATGATCATGATATCGATGGCCATCATCGAATTCGGGAAAAGCGTCGGCGCGCATATCTTCCCGAGTGAAGCCAGATGATGCGCAGGCCAGTAGATCGAGGTCAGAGTCAACAGGATCGTAAAAAACAGGTGTGTCGATTTGTTGAACCTGGAATGCACATATTCCACCGGACTCGTGATCCGCGTGCGGCGCCATTTCCTGGCGGACAGCTTAAATCCGATGAAAAAGGAGAGCGGCCATGTTGCCAGATAGAGCATGCCATACCAACCGGTATTGTAGGTAAAACTGGCAGCGCCAGTGAAAGTCCAGGCGGAGAAAAGCGTCATGTACAACGAGACACCGGCAACCCACCACGGGATCAGGTTACCACCGACGAAAAAGTCTTTTCCACCTTTCATAAAGCGCGAAAAATAGAGACCGATGACGAGCATGATCACAAGATAGGCGACGATCACAATGTAATCAATCGCTGGGAGTCCAAAAGTCATATTCAATGCCTCATTTTATGAGTTAGACCGTAATTTTCATATGAATAACAATCAAAGTTTCTCTCTGCTTTCTCTAAAGTAGAGATGAAAACTAAAGGACGCTCTTGCTCAGTTCTGTAATCTCATCTCCGGATGCCGTTCCGGTCATGTACAGCTTTTGCACGGTTACCGCACTGGCAAGATTCGCAAACTCTGCCGCCTCCTGCACGTTCAATCCAGCTCCAAGACACAATCCCAATGCACTGATAATCGTATCGCCGGCACCGACTGTATCCAATTTACCGCTTAATTTAATTCCCGGGATCTCATGAAAATCCTGCCCATCGATGGTAACAAGTCCCTTCTCGCCCCGGGTGATGAAGACCGGCTTGTGAAATTGGCTGAAAAGCTGCTGAGCATACCGGCGGACATCTTCTGAAGAGAATACTGTGTCTGGATCCAAATCATCTTCATTCAATTGCGCGGCTTCAATTTCATTGGTTTTCCGGTAAATGTGCCTGATCTTATCACCATAATGCCGTGAATCGAGCAGTATGATCTTGCTCGAATATTTTTCAAAGAGTGCGTTAAGTTTGTCAATGAACCTCTCCGAGAGACTGTTTGGCACCTGCTGATTGAATATCAGCGCATCGGTTGATTCCAAAATATCCGTAAGATAGCGGATGATCTGATCATCTGTCTCTGGATGCCTTTTGTTGAAGAAGCCGAAATCGATACGATTCAATTCAACACCATCCAGAATACGTTTGGCAAATGTAACTGTATTGAAGTCCTTTTCCTGTATGATGAGCGAACCGGTATGGACACCCAGTTCATTGAATTGCCGCATCAGTTCGGCTGCGTAGATATCTTTCCCCAGAACACCGACGACGTAGATCCCTTGTGGATTCAGAGCCGCGAGATTCGCCACCACATTGGAGGCGCCGCCAAGTGTGTAATAGTGTTTCTTCACAGCTTCGGATTGCAGCCCCGTCTCAGCGGAGAGTTCTCCGCCCCGTGCATCCATGATCCAGTATGCATCGAGGCAGAAATCACCGCATACGCCGATCCTGACGTTTCTGATCTCCTCAAGTATTGATTTAATTCTATCGACTTGCATGCAGATTAAACCTGAATCTTTTCTAATAATTTATCATGACGGGCAGCACACTGCAGCATGGAACGAATGGAGTGGTAATTCACCTTCCACGAATGACTCATGTGCGTCCATATCGGTTCTCCCTCCCGGGACAACAGCGGCCACCACTCGCCAATTTCGTGATTGATCATCCTGTCGAAGACAAAACGATGGACATTCTGATAAAAAGGCCAGTACTTATCAGCATCATACCTGAGGCATGCCTCCAGCATGCCGATCATCACTTCCGCCTGCTGCCAGAACTCTTTTTCCCGGTCGTATACACCGCCCGCGTGCGGTCCCTCCACATAGACACCGCCATAGGTATCATCGATGCCATTCACAACGGCATGCTCCAGTTGTGCATGGATCACCTTTTCATATTCATTGACAGGCTCTGCCATCACGTCCAGTGCGTGCAGCAGAAGCCAGGCAAATTCGACATTATGGCCGTATGCCGTATTGTCCTCGGCATTTTCCTTTTCGCCGCTCTCAGTATAGCGGTCCCATCCCCAAATGATATCGAATTTGATCTGCGGCGCTACTTTCCAATCAATAGTGAACTGCGGAATTCCTGTCATGAACTCAGGATGCAGTATACGCGAAATGAGCAGCTGAATATCCTCTTTCAGTTTTCGCTTGTGAACATCCTCACCACTGCACTCGAACAGATTTGTGAATGCCTCCATCAAATGCATATGAACGTCAAGGGTCTTTCGGTCTCCACCGCCACTACCCGGTCCGGACAAAGTCCAGTCCCGCTGAAACATCTCGAAATAACCGCCGAACATCGTATCTGCGCAGTATTTCTGAACCAGATCAAAAGTGAGGCCGGCGTATTTCATGCCCCGCTTGTCGCCTGTTGCCATCGTGTATTCACTCAGCGCGTACATGGCGAAACTCAATCCGTAAAGGATCTTTCTGTCGATCTCAATCTCTCCCTTCCGGTTCACCGTCCAGAAGAATCCACCGTACTTGTCGTCCCACATCCTGTCGATGAGGAAATCGACACCATGAGCCGCGTAATCGGCGCATTTCCCATCCCCGTATCCCGCACGATGGGCAGCCGACATGGAGTAAACAGTCCGCGCCTGAGCGATCAGCGACTTTTGATCTTCTCCGGTATCGTTTCCATCCTTGTCGAAATGTGTGATGTAACCGCCGTTCACATCATCCCTGCATCGGTCCAGCCAGAATGGAAGAAGCTCATTTTTCAAATGATGCTCAATGTCTTCCTTGTATTGAATGATTTCGTCTTTGTTCATGCCAAGTCCTCATCTGTTTGCCGGAACATCTTGAGAAACATCCGTCGCATCTGAATGCCCTGCACATCACCTGCAAGAGCGTCGATCGCGAGAAAGTCCAGTTTTCCCGATCGCTTCAGATAGATGATCCAGAACGGGTAATATATCATGCGCTGGTAACGGATATCCCTCATGGTAATGGATATTTTGTGTTTCATGCCCTTTTGAAGGATGAAATCTCTTGCAAATTGTATGGCAGCCTCTTCTGCATCGGATCTGTTTATGATCACATCACCGACAGGCTGATTTATCTCTTCACTATATTCAGCTTCACCCGGATCGAAGACAGAGACGCTGCCGATGATAGCATCGACGCAAAACTGAAGCGCTGCCTTGGATTTTTCAGTATCCATTTCGAAGATGTGGTAAGGAATATAGACAAGCTCCATATGCGAGATCAGCGTTTTACGATACTTGAAGCGCTGCACAAGTTTACCGCGATAAGAGTGATAGACCTTTTCAACCTCATCTTTTGTATATTTGGGGAGAATCATCATTTCGTTTCGATCTGCTTCTTTTTATTCGATCTGCCCCGGATCACGGAAAACAGACCCGTCAGGAACAGGACGAGTCCGGCAAGGATGTTTGTCATCACACCTCTGGCTTTCGGAACGAGTGAAGATTCGCCGACAAAAACGGTCGCCAATAATACGATGACCCCGAAAACGAGCCAGAAATAGCCCATCAACTCGAGAGGTTGAAAATCAAACGACCCATCCTTCTTTGATTCATCTTTTTTCATACATCCCTTTCTATCATTGTTTTAATTACGCGTAAATCCTCACGCAAATATGATGTAGGCCAGGATCATCAGCACCGAGCACAGAAACGCCCACAATCTGAGATCGCGCCGGCGTTTATTGTCCGGACTCCCAAGCAGCACATATGTTTTATCCCGCGTCCACACCCATACCATGGTTGCGAGAAATGTTATGATTGACACCACGGTTGCCCAGAACACAGCCGGAGTCTCAAGCCATCTCTGGATCGGTTCGACGGCCATGATAAAGAGCACTGAGATCACAACTGTGAGCAGAGTAACGATTGTGAACGTTTTCATATTATTTTTCATTTATCCTCCCTGCTTTCCGGCTCGTTTCGAAAGCGTATCCTGGATCGACGCGTCCTTCATCACAAGACCGTAAACGAGTCCCTCCAGTTTTTCCACCGGCTCGGGTTTGGTGATCAGGCTTACAACGACGGTGATAATAAAGGCCCCGGCAAACGACCACCATGAGACGTAAAAAAATGACACATCGTAACGGATATACAGCATTGCTGAGATAAACATGCCGCCGATCAACCCCGCCATACCGCTCCATTGGTTGGCGCGAGACCAGTATATGCCCAGAAGCGTGATGGCAAAGGTTGGTCCCTGGAACAGTGCAAGAAAATACTGTCCTGCAGTGAAGAGGCCTGGGAATCTCTTCATTATGGGCGCGATGATGATCGCGATGACGATGAAGAGAACTGTGATCAATCTGCCAACTCTGAGGTAATGCTTGTCGGCCGCGTCTTTTACGATGTACGCCTGGTAGATATCGCGCGTCCATAGTGTTGCCGCCGAATTGAGCACCGAATCAACGCTGGAAATGAGCGCCGCCATAAACGCAGCGAATACCAGACCGGCCAGGCCGCTGGGCAGCAGGTTTTTTATCAGCCAGGGATAGGCTTTATCCATGTCGGGTCCCATCAAATCCGGATTGAGCGCCAGTGCAATGAGTCCCGGGATGATCGTGAGAAAGGGAATGAACATCTTCGGAAATCCTGCGAACATCATTCCCGCCTTTGCATCCCACTCGCTCTTCGCGCCGAGTGTCCGCTGTATCATCGCCTGATTGCAGCACCACCACGCGGGAGATGCCACAAATGCAAGCCCCAGGATCATCGCCGGCCAGGGATAGATCGGATGATCCGCCGGCAGGAAGAGTTTCAAGTGATTGGGATGCGTGGGCACGATTTTGTCCATCAATCCTTCCCAGCCACCGACGGTCCACAAGCCAAGCACAGTGATGGCGATACCACCGATGAACATCACAAGAAGCTGAACGACATCCGTCATGGCGACAGCGCCCATACCGCCGGAAACCGTGTAAACGCCTATGATCAGCGCCGTGACGATCAGCCCCAGTGTGACAGGCACACCGAGATATTCGTCCAGCATCAGGCTGCTCGCCCAGAAAAACTGTCCCATGAGAAATACCAGAAATGATCCCCAGCAGATGATCTGTATCACCCTGGTGGTCTGGTTGTATCTTTTTCCGAGGAACTCGGGGACCGTATATGCACCGGACCTCCAGTAGTAAGGCACGAATAGCAGAGCCGACAACGCGATCGCAGGCAGCGCGCCGATCCACTCGAAATTCGCCTGAGTCAGGCCGAATCTGTAGGCACCGCCGGCGGCGCCGACATAATCCGTCGCCCCGATATTGGTACCAATGATGGAAAATCCAATAATCCAGAATGGCAGGGACCTTCCAGCCAGAAAATAGTCTTCTTCAGATTTTACGAATCGCTTGAAATAGAAGCCGAACATCGGGATTGCTATGAGATAAGCAATGACGATGAAGAGGTCAATCCCCTGAATGTTAAACTGTTCCAAATGTCATCTCCCGGTCATTTGTGTGTAATTCAGTGCAAATAAAATAATCATCGTAGCGTTGAATGTCAATAGAAATCTGCTCTCACCATGGAGGAATTTCAGCGACGCCCCACTCTTTTTCATCAAGTTTGGCCTCATCCCCCGCATTCCCGAGCATGTTTTGCAATTTCCCGCTTAAGTCTTGTATCGTCTGCCCGTATGCAGGATCGCCTGACAAATCATTCATCTCGCCCGGATCACTCTCCAGATCGAATAGTTGGGCACGCTTTTCACCCTTGACCTGGTATAGGTTCAACTTGTATCTATCGGTACGAATGGCTCTTTGAAAATTCTTGTACGCGAAAAAGAGTGCTTCACGCGGGGCCGGTTGCGTGCCATGAATCACGTCTCCGATTGCAACACCTTCGCAGGAGTCGGGTATGTCGATTTTTGAGAGTCGACACAGCGTCGGAAACAGATCGGTCAGATAGCACAGCGTATCGCTCTCCGCGTCCGTCGGTACCCCGGGGCCGCTCATGATCAGCGGTACTTTCACGCTATGCTCATAGACATTCTGTTTCCCCATCAGTCCATGCTCCCCGAGCGCCAGCCCGTTATCTCCCGCCAAAACGATGATGGTATCTTCAAGATAGCCGTTATCGCGCAGCGCGGCCGTGATCCGACCTATCTGCTCATCGAGGTGCGTAATGATGCCGTAATAGTCTGCAATGTGACGTCTGACCTCGTCCCCGGACCTGGGAAAAGCCGCCAGCTTTTCATCCCTGACTTCCAGCTCGCCATTATCAAAGGGGTGTCGCGGAAGGAAATTATCCGGCAGCGACAGATTGTCGGCATCATAGAGTTTCCGGAATTTTTCCGGCATCTCTCTTGGATCGTGCGGCGCCTGAAACGCGACGTACATGAAAAACGGTTCTTTTCCTTCATAATCATTCAGAAAATCGACCGCCGCAGTCGCATAGACCTCACTCGAGTGCACACCCTCAGAGATATACTGATCTGATGCATCATACTGTCCGGATGGATCGAAGTCGAACATGGGAATTTTCCAGTGTGTACTCATGCCGCCGAAAAATATCTTCGCGCCATTGCTGAAACTTCGCGCGTAAGACGATGGAGCGTTGTGCCATTTACCGGTGCCAAATGTCACGTATCCGTTCTTGCGGAAGGTCTCCGGCATTGTTGCATGCGACTCTGGTATCTCCCGGCCGGAATCTTTCAGCCTGAAGACGGATTTACCTGTCAAAAGCGATGCACGGCTCGGCATACAAACCGCCGCACTCAGTCCGCCCATGATATAGGCATTTCTGAATGTCAATCCACGCCGCACCAGCTCGTCCATATGCGGCGTGATAATCTCGTCATTGCCAAGCGCGTGGATTGCATTGTACTTCTGATCGTCCGTCAGGATAAAGAGGATATTTGGGCGCATCTTTTTTCTCCCGCAATTGAAATGCGCTGCCGCATACAGCAGCGCCATGTGTCGCAAAAAATCACGTCGATTCATATCAACCTCACATCTTTTCATGCATTTGCGAAAAGGTATACTTCGCCGGAATTCATTGACAAGTCAAACCTTTCATATATCATTTGGATGCGGAATATCTGTTCAGCTTTCCCGCGTTCCGGATCAATGTCATCGCCGGATAGACTGCGCAGTTGAGCCAGTTCAGTTCAGGCAATGTCTTCCTCAGATGAGTCGGTATCACTCCACCGCCATGAAACGCCTGCGCGTTTGTAATTGTGTTCGCCAGGGCGACGGCCTTCGCCAGATAGATATTTTCACTCGTCACTTCCCAGGCTTTCAAATGTGCCAGCATCATCGTGCTATTACTCCTGCTGATCGGTGTGTAGAACTTGTATTGTTCCAGGACGCATGGCAGGAACCAGTCTTTTCCATTGTCAGGATCATTACCATTCCAATGGCTTCCCTCTTTGAACCAGTTCGTGAACAGAACAGGATCGTCCTGATTCCAGACCACGAACTGATCTTCCGCGAACCGCAAGAGCTCCAGCCCCAATTCCAGGTATTCGGGGTGATCGTTCACCTCATCCAGCAGGTAGACTACCATTTCCACGGCCTCGGCGCGGGACATGTTCTGGTAAGCCGATTTCGGTCGCGTGTCTTCAAATTGTCCCTGCCAGTTATAAGTCTTCATCGGATTTACCATGCACCATTGAAACGCCCTTTCTCTCGCATCCGCAAAGTCATGCATATCATACTGTGAAATCATCCTGTCGAAGAGCTTGATCACCATCACCGGAATCAGCAGGAAGTTTTTCACAGACTCTCCGGTACGAATGTCCAATAGTTGCGGCCAGGTGCCGTCCTCGCGCTGGCGGTTTCGATAGGTTAAAGCGATCCTGTATCCTGCCTCGTAAAACCGGGTCTCTCCTGTCGCGTCGTACAAATCGAAGAATGCCAGGGCTGCTTCAGCCGGATAATTCGTCATAATCTGGGTCATGTAAATCGGATGATTGCCACGCGGCACGCCATCCCAGTAAGAGTGCGTCCAGAATTCGAGAGGGCGCCCCTCCGGCTCCCTTAAACTCAACAGAAAATCACCGGCGCGAAGCGCTATCTCTCTCGACATGGCGGCCTCGCTGCTGTCTGTTGTCGCGTTGGCGTAAAATGACATACCCGCGATCACGGCGCCAACGATTTTGGAAGGATGCACCCAGAGGGGGTACTCCGGATTCGGTTTTCCTGTCCTTAGCCACGTCTGAAATGTATCTTCATAGAGAAGCGCCTTCAAACAACGCATCCCGCTCTCATCATATCCATACGAGGCTCTGTTCGTTACGCCTCTGAACGAACTGCTCTTCAGAAATACCTTTTCAGTGAACGCAGATGGTATCCTGTTCCCGGACCGATCCATGCCCTGCACTGTCAATGATAATCGCCCTGCTGACACATCTTTCCACACCGGCGTCAACGCCGCCCAGGGACATTCTGCCTCAAATTGATATGTCGTACTCCCTTTTTCCGATACAAGCGAATAGACATAATGGTCCGCATTCGCACCCAACTCATTGTAAAAAACCGGGGCATAAATCGCTCGCCGGGCGTGGATATTCCAGAAAGGGATATGTCCGGGACGTCCCGGATGAATCGGTTTTACAGACTCATTCAGCGCGAGCTCGGTAAATTTCTGATTCATGACAGCCTCTTTGTCTCTGTTCTGACACGAATGGATGGATAAGATTAAAAAAAATATCCAAACCGCTGATCCACTTTTCAACATCGCTATCTCTCCGTTTTAACGGGCTTCGATAGTGTGATATAAACATCGCCCTTTTTCAAATCCAGCTCGAACTCGTCTCTTCTCGTTCCCCCATCGATTGGGTACTGGGGATCATCCAGCGTCAATCTCCTGCGACCATCCTCCGTCGCAACGATCATGA
>JAZBPW010000042.1:0-24066 GCA_036351795.1 Candidatus Zhuqueibacterota bacterium
AGAGAATAATTTTAGCGTAGATGCGACAGAGGACAGCAGCCTCTTTACACCGCAGAATCTTGCAAAATATGATGCCTTGGTTTTTCTGAATACCAGCGGAGATGTCCTGGATGAAAGCGGCCAGTCCGCGTTAAAGATGTATATTCGCGGCGGCGGGGGATTTGCCGGTATTCATGGCGCCACCGATACTGAATACGAATGGGACTGGTATCGTGGACTTGTTGGAACCTATTTTGATAGGCATCCTGAGGTGCAGGAAGCTGTCATTCGTGTCCTGGATAAAACCCATCCGTCAACAGCAGGCCTTCCTGACAATTGGGTCCGAATCGATGAATGGTATAATTTCCGCCACCCATTGAGTGAGAATATTTTTATTCTTGCGGAGATTGATGAATCGACATATTCGGGAGGTACTCATGGTGAACATCATCCGTTCTGCTGGTGTCATGAGTATGATGGAGGCCGGTCCTGGTATACTGCGGGCGGTCACACAGTGGAGAGCTATTCGGATTCCCTTTTCCTGAAGCATCTGTTAGGGGGGATTAAATATGCGGCCGGTGCTGAAGGTTCCTATTATCCCCGGACTCTATTGACGGATGTTGATAAGCTTAACGCCTTAAAAGAAAAGGCGGACATGGGGGATGAATCATTGCTGAAACTCCTTGACGCACTGTATGTCATGGCGGATTCAGCGATGAAAGGCGGTCCCTTCTCAGTCACTTATAACGAATCGATTGCTCCAAATGGCGATGGGCATGATTATGTGAGCATGGGGCCATACTGGTGGCCCAATCCGGAAACCGAAGACGGATTACCCTATATTCGAAAAGACGGCCAGGTGAATCCGGAACGCAACCAGTACGACAAAGTTCCCCTGCGAACTCTCGAAATGTGTGTCACTGTTCTGGCATTGGCCTATTATTATTCCGATAATCGTGAATACGCAGATCGAGCGGCAGAGCTTGTACGGATATGGTTCCTGAATGAATCCACACGGATGAATCCCAATCTCAATTACGGCCAGTTCATTCCAGGTTTAACACAGGGCCGGAGTGTCGGTATCATCGAAACACGCTCTGTTATGAGAATTGCTGAGGCGATCGGACTGATTTTTGAATCAGGCGTATGGTCGCCTGGGGATTATAAAGGCATGAAGACCTGGTTGAGTGACTATCTGGACTGGCTTTTTGAGAGCGACCTGGGCGTGGAAGAGTCTAACAGAACGAATAATCACGGCACCTGGTATGATGTGCAGACTGCCTATCTGGCACTGTACACCGGCCGGAAGGAATGTGCAAAGCAGATTTTGATGGAATTCCCTGAGAAGCGAATCTCGGTACAAGTGATGAAAAATGGCGAACAGCCTCTCGAGCTGGAACGAACAAGAGCATATTCATACAGTCTGTTGAATCTTGATGGCCTTTTCGCGGCGGCTGTACTGGGTGAGAGAACAGGCCTGGATCTCTGGCGTTATCCATCCCCGGAAAACAGCCTTCTTCGGAGCGCGCTTGATTATCTGATACCCTATGCGCTGGGGGAAAAGAAATGGCCATACCAGCAGCTGACCGGCATGAAGAAGACAACGCCGCGAATGATGAAACTATTGAAAAAAGCGGATGAGAAATATGAAAACAGGCCTTATGGTGAAATTATATACAAATTGAAGAACGATGAATTTGTATTTCGGGCACTTTTCCCGGGGATCTGAAACGCTACAAAAATCAGAGGCTCGAAAACGATATCATGTAAGAAATATGAACCGTTTTATCTAGCCGAATATGGCGGTGACAGTCATGTGGGAAAACGTACGGGACATCCCAAAGATGCATGTGATGTATTCAAAAACTATTGGACAGAGAAGCCATGATTCTGTTACATCGAATATGTTCCTGCAAATTGATAAGCATTGATTGAGACCAGAACGCAGGATTTTGAACAAGCATATATTGAACCTGGTAATGGGAGAGAAATTGAAGAAATTGAAAAGCAGCACAATTCATAGGATGAGCCATTTGGTTCTCCTTACCGCTATATTTCTGAGTGTAAGTCGTTGTGCACAGAAGGACAGAGAGAATCAACACGGCAAATATGCCCTGCTTTACAAGAAAGTGGTGCGCATGGATAGTGTCCGTGTCATCACACAGGCGACTAGCTATCTGAATGAATCTCCTATACCGATCGTCGATTCTTACTGCGATCGCAGCCTCGGTGGCAGGAATGACTTTTATTCGGAAGGAGATTACTGGTGGCCAAATCCCGAGGATCCTGACGGACCTTATATCCGAAGGGACGGGATGTCGAATCCCGACAACTTCAAAGACCATCGGAAGGCGATGCGAAGATTCAGCCAACATGTTGGTACACTCGTGGCAGCGTTTAGAATATCAGGAGACAGCAGATATGCTATACACGCGATAACGCATCTGCGAACCTGGTTCATAGATGATGCTACGAAGATGAATCCCAACATGAACTACGCCCAGGCCATCAAGGGGATCTGTCCCGGTCGCGGCGTTGGCCTGATTGACGGAATCCACCTTGTGGAGCCGGCCCGCGCTGTTTCTGTACTGCATGAAGAGAATGCGATATCCACCGATGAATACAAAGCGATAAAGAAATGGTACGCTGATTTTCTGGATTGGATGCTCACCCACGAATATGGAATCGATGAAATGGAGCGCAAGAATAATCATGGTACATGTTGGGTGCTCCAGGCATCGGAATACGCGCGGCTGACAGGAGAGGATGATATACTTCAGTTCTGCCGTGATAGATACAAAAATACGCTGCTGCCAAATCAGATGTCAGAAGACGGTAGCTTTCATATGGAATTGACGCGGACAAAGCCGTACGGATACTCTTTGTTCAATATCGATATAATGGCGACGGTTTGCCATATTCTTTCTTCAAAAAATAATAACCTCTGGACATATCATCTGGCGGATGGACGCGGGATGCAAAGGGGGATGGCGTTTATCTATCCTTATATTGCAGATAAATCCACATGGCCATTTCCACAAGATGTGATGTACTGGGATCAATGGCCGGTTCGGCATCCATGTCTTATTTTCGCCGGTCACGCTTTGCAAAAGCCGGAATATACCGATTTATGGACGCAGCTGAAACCGTTGCCGGAAACCGAAGAGGGACTGCGGAATTTCCCGATTCGAGAGCCGGTGCTGTGGTTCTAATGATGCGAATCTAATCGCTGCGCATGTTGATTTGAACAAGAAATAAGGAGCTAAAGATTTGATGAAAGACAAAGTCGATACTGCTGAAAAAAGCCAAAACTTCGAACTCTTTGACGAGATCAAATTCGGACTCTTTATCCATTGGGGGCTCTATGCTATTCCTGCAGGTCGCTGGCAGGGTGAATACGTTCGCGGTATCGGCGAATGGATTATGCATCAGAAAGAGATACCGGTGAAAGAGTACGGTCAACTGGCGGAGCAATTCAATCCTGTGAAATTCGATGCAGCAGCGTGGGCACAGCTGGCAGAGGATGCCGGGATGAAATACATGGTGATCACGGCCAAGCATCACGACGGATTCGCCATGTACGATTCGCAGGCTTCCGAATATAATATCGTTTCTGCAACGCCGTACAGGAAAGATCCCATGAAGGCGCTTGCAAAAGCCTGCAGCGATCGCGGGATCAAATTTGGATTTTACTACTCACACGCTCAGGACTGGCATGAGCCGAACGCGGCCGGTAATCATTGGGATTTTCCCGAAGAGCGGGAATATGGTATCTATCTGAAAGACAAGGCCATTCCCCAGGTGAAGGAACTCCTGCGAAACTACGGTCCGCTCTTCCTTATCTGGTTCGATACGCCGTTCCTGCTTACGAAAGAGGATGCCATCGAACTGGGAGATCTTGTGAAACATTTGCAGCCCGACTGCATTGTGAACAGCCGGCTGGGACATGGGCAGGGTGATTACGAACAGACAGGCGATAATGCGATCCCGATTCAGCCGATGGATGAGAAGTGGGAGGTGCCGGCAACGCTCAACGAGACCTGGGGGTATAAGACAGATGACAATAAATGGAAAAGCCCGGCTGATTTGATACGCAAACTGGTGAATATTGTTAGCAAGGGCGGTAATTATCTGCTGAATGTCGGCCCCACGGCGGAAGGGATCATCCCCGAAGAGAGTCAGCTGATCCTGAGGGCGATCGGCAAATGGCTTAAGGTGAATGGCGAATCCATATACGGGACGACACATAGTCCTTTCTACTACGACGATATCGTCTGGCGCTGTACTGCAAAACCCGGAAAGCTCTATTTTCACATCCTGAACTGGCCGGGGAACAGACTTGACATCCCTGGTCTCGAAAGCCGGGTAACCGGCGCACGATTTCTTACGAATGGAAATTCGGTCCGCTTTTCACAGTCCGGTCATAATCTGTCTTTTGAATTGCCCGATCTGCCACTCGATCCGTATGATACTGTATTGGTCGCCGAGATTGATGATGAGGTGGCCAGGATTACGTCTGGATACCGGTACAACGATCCCCGAGACGTTATTGTGCTGCATTCTGCTGAATCACGTTTTCAGGGAGAGGATCTGCTTTACGACGACGATACCGAGAGCAGCTATAATTTCAAGGAATCAAGCGAGCCGCGCAACGAACTCTGGTGGTATATTTACCATCCGCCTGAAGGGAAATTCTATGTAGATGTTGAATACAGTTGTCCGAAACGTGACGCAGGGACAGAAATCTCCTTCAGAAGAGGAGACGAAATGCTGATAGATGACATCTCTCTGACCGGATACCTGAAAGATACTGAAGGCAAGTTTGAGACGCTGAGACTCGGAGAGATGACGCTGGAAACCAGTCGCAAGTATACGCTGCTGAAATGCGGATTGAAAGGCAGCAAGTCGGTTCAACCCAGAATAAGAAAGGCGACGCTTACCAAAATAGTTTAAAATCTGTTCACCAACGTGATAATAAATGTCAAGATATAGGTCTTCGAAAAAACTGAAAGTCCTCATCATCGATGATGAGTGGTTGATAAGAGAGGAATTGCGAAGCATGCTCGGCGTCTATGAAAACCTTGAAGTGATAGGTGAAGCCGAGAATGTGGATGAAGCAGTCACGTTCATTCAGAATGAAGCCCCTGATGTCATATTTCTCGACATTCAGATGCCCGGAGGGAGTGGTTTTACACTTTTCGATCGCATGAACATCTCGTGCAACGTCGTGTTCGTCACAGCCTATGATGAGTATGCGATCAAGGCATTCGATGTGAATGCTGTGGACTATCTTCTTAAACCGGTGATCAAGAGCCGACTGGATGTCACTATCAAACGATTGATCGAGGGTTCTCCTGCAGGAGGATCCCATGAGATCAAGAGGATGACCATAGACGATGTCCTTTATACGGTGGTTGACAATTCTTATCGATTTGTGAAATTGAAAAAAATAAAATGTATACTCGCCGAGGGAAACTATTCATTCATTGTCATTCAAAAAGATAAAAAGGAGCTGGTAACAAAGACGTTGAAAGAATGGCAGAAAATATTACCAGAGGAAGAATTTATCCGCATTCACAGGTCGGCGATCGTCAATGTCGATTCAATTGTAAAGATACAACATCAGAAAAACCGTTCCAATCTTGTCTACATTGAAGGGATTCCTGAAGCTCTCGAGATGAGCCGCCGATATGCAATGAAACTGAAAACAAAACTTTGAACCTCGGCTGCGGAACTAGATCGACTTCAATGGCTGGATCCTTTTTTTATTGTAGTCAATTCGTAACTTTGCATGGACACAACCATCTTCTTCGGTAAGTCCGAGAGAAAAGCTGTTCTCGAACATGAGGCTGAGTCTTTTCCTGATATTGTGAATCGCTGTCCCGTGGATATCAGAGGGATTCCGTTTCCTGGATGGACTGTTCACAATACTACCCGTGTTTGATATGTCGACGGACAGGATGCCGTCATAATACGAAATGTTGATCCGGATCTTCAAAGGCAAAGGGCATGTTTCCAGTCCATGTTTTATGGCATTCTCGACGAGTGGTTGCAGGGTGAAGCCAGGTAAGACGCACGACATCGCTGATTCATCGATATGCATCGCCACATCCAGGGAGTCCCGAAAACGAATTTTTTCTATACTGACGTAATTTTTTACAGCTTCTATTTCATTTCTCAATTCCGTTTCAATTCGATTGTATGTCTGCATGCTGTAGCGGAAAAATTCGGATAACTCGCTTATCATTTTCCATGCCTGCTCTCTGTCAATGATGATCATGGATCTGATCGAACTCAGAGCGTTGAAAAGAAAATGAGGATTCATCTGATTTCTCAGGAGTTTCAACTGCGCCAGATTTGCCAGCGATTTGGCTTTCAGCAGATTTCGCTTTTGTCTGATATAGTTCAGTAGATGGGCGAAAATCAAAAGCATTAACAGAATGACGATCAGCTTGAACCACACTGTCCTGTGGAATGGCGCTGAAATGGTTATTTGAATTGACGCTCCCTGTTCGTTCCAGACATTGTCGTTGTTGGCAGCCTTGACCCGGAATGTATATTCTCCCGGATCGAGATTTGTATATGTCGCATAACGTCTGTTTCCCACGTAGTTCCAGGTCTCTTCGAATCCCTCCAACTGATAGGCGTATTGATTTTGTTCGCTGATTGCATAGTTCAGTGCCACGAATTCAAACGAGAAGACGGTATGTTTATGAGACAGGGCGATCTCTCGTGTTGAACTGATGCTCTGCTTGAGCAGGGAATCCTCACCGCCGATTACAACCGGTTTATTGAGTATCCGGAAGTCGGAAATGACGACAGGCGGGATATAGGTGTTCCCCTGAATTCTATCCGGATAAAAAGCGGTAACGCCATTTATTCCTCCAAAAAACAGTTCCCCATCCCTCGCCTTACATTGGGCATTGTAATTGAATTGATCGCTCTGTAAACCGTTTTCATCATAGTAGTTCTTCGTCGTCTTGTTCTCAATGTTGAATCTGCATAAACCATTTGTTGTGCTGATCCACAGGTTGGCAGTATCGTCTTCAAGAATCCCGTGAATGATATTGCTTGGAAGGCCATCCTTCTTGGTGAAGGATATAAAATTGCGCTGCTCCCGATTGAAAAGGAACAATCCTCCTCCGACTGTACCAAACCACAAGTTACCTCTGGAGTCCTCGAATGCGGTCATGACTTCGAGATTTTTTACGCTGCTGTTCAATGAATAATATGTGAATTCACCCGTCCTCGTATCGATGCATCCGACCTTGCTCAGGTTCGCGCCCATCCAGATGCTGCCGTACTGATCCTGGATGAGACAATGAATAAAGTTGAACCCTTCATGATGCCATTGTTCCAGAATATGTGTGAACTTTCCTGTGGCAGGATCATATCGATCGAGACCGCTTTCATACGTGCCGATCCAAATATAGCCCTGATCGTCTTCCAGCAGAGCCTTGATCCTGTTGTCAGCCAGACCGGCAGGATTTTTCTCGTTATGCATGTAGTGAGTGAAGCGGGCGCTTTCCGGGTTGAGCACATTCAACCCACCATTAAATGTTCCTATCCACAAATTGCCGGCTATATCTTCTAAAATGGCTTTGACATTATTCAGGCTCAGGCTGTTTCGGTTGTTCTTGTCGTAGGTAAAATACGTATATTCGCCCGTCTTCCTGTTGAGATGATTGACACCTCCGTGTTCCGTACCAAACCACAGGTTGCCACGTCGATCTTCAAGAATGGCGTAAACGAACTGGCTGTTCAGATATCGATTATTGTTCGCATCGGAACGGTAGTGTACAAAGGGACGATTGGTCGTATTCAGAAAACTGATACCTCCGCGCGTTCCAATCCAGAGATCGCCCTTTCTGTCTTTAAATATCGCCCATACTGAATTTTGTACCAGACTATAGGGATTGTTGGGTTCATGGGAATAGAATGTGAATGTTTTCTTTACTTTATCGAACAGATACAAACCGCTTCGGTTGCCAATCCACAGATTCCCATCGTCATCTTCAAGAATGGCCCGGATGGTTGTGCTTTCGGGATTTTGCGCGCCCGGGAAATGTTTTGTGAATTTACCCTCTTTACGATTGAAATAATTGAGACCACCATTCTTGGTCCCGATCCACATTTGACCCTGAGAATCTTCATGAATTGCCCATACTTCGTTATCGCCGATGCTGTGGTCATTATTTTCATCGTGTGTATGGAATCTGAATTGTTCCTGAGCCTTGTCGAATTCTGCCAATCCAAAAAACGAGGTGCCTATCCACAGGGTATGATGATTATCTTCGAAAAGTGTAAGAATTTCGTTTGAATTAAATATGCCGCTCTTTGATTTATGGAGTGGATAGCAAATGCACTCATTCGTAGCGGGATCAAGCCTGTTCAATCCATTTTCAGTGCCAATCCACAGGACGCCGCTGCTGTCTTCAAGAATCGAATTGACATCATTTCCGCACAGTGAATTCTGCAAAGTTGACTCCGCATTGAACTGTTTGAAAGAATTCATTTTTGGGTCGTATCTGTTCAACCCGCCAGCTTCAGTGCCGATCCAGATAAAACCGTTTCTATCCTGCGTGATGCAACGGATGAGATTGGCAGATATGCCGTGTGGATTTTCTGGTTCCGGTTGAAAGACATTGAACTCGTATCCGTCATATTTATTCAATCCTTCATTGGTACCGAACCACAGAAAACCCTGGTGATCCTGGAAAATGCAATTTACTTTGCTATGAGACAGGCCATCCTCAATCGAAATGTTTTTAAATTTTAGGTCTTGTTCCTGGGCGATAAGCGAGCCGCTAAGTATGAATATCAGCCGGATTATTAGAAGAAAGATATTTTTATGAAGAGCTGTTTGCAATTCTGATGTGCAATAATGAAATTTGGCAGACTTTTCAGTTTTCGTCCGTGGCGTGCACTGCTTTTTCCCGGAGATTATCGTAAACTGATTCCCCGAACAGCTGGATCGAGCAATGCATCCGAAATACCACTCTATTCAAGTTTAAAATATACATTTTATTCTGATTTGTCAATGAAAAAATTCAGAGAACAGCTATTTTGTTACCATTCACATGAATATAGTACCGTTTAAATATTTGATATTGATTAATTCAAAAAGAAACTTTATTTATATCCGTATACTGTTTTCCAGGGCGAATAATCCTTGTCTTTCAAATGACTTTTCTAAATCCGGATATTCACTCGATTACCGTTCCAATGGCAATATGTCTTTATGCATCAGATCAAAGTAATTATCATCGACGACGAATGGCTCATCCGGGCTGAACTTAAGAGTATGATCGACCAGTATTCGCATCTGGATGTGGTTGGGGAGGCGGCAAGTATTGCTGAAGGTGAAGCATTGTGCAGAGAAGTAAAACCTGATGTGATATTTTTGGATATTCACCTGCCCGGTGGATCCGGTTTTGATTTTCTGGATAAAGTCAACGGAGATTACAAGATCGTTCTGATCACTGGATTTGATCAATATTTAAATAAAATGATGCAATATAAAGTGATTGATTGTCTGATGAAACCTATTGGAAAAGACAGACTGGAGGAGGTCATCAAGAACTTGTAATGGAAACCAGAGCGGCAGAGATAAATATGAAAATGATTTTGATACATCTCGCTGTCTTTTGCGTCATAAGTATTAAGTGTCAATAACGTACATGCGACATATCATCTGAAATGAACGGCAATATGTCGATAAACTTCTCATGCTCAATGGGAGGGAGAATGACAAAACGAAATCCCCTGCGACGTGATTTTAAAACATGGAGTTTCAGGCCTTTCGCGCTCCATTATCTTGCCCGAATTTTATTCACAGCACTGCTTATATTCATTTGTTACAATCCCCTCTTCGCTCAATATTTTGGGAAAATAGCCGGCACAGTTACCGAGGACAAAAGCGGTAAACCGCTTCCCGGCACAAATATCGTCATCGATGGTACCACTCTTGGAGCCGCAGCCGGCGCCAGAGGTGAATATTATATTTTAAATATCCCTCCGGGAAGATATAAGATCAGCGCCAGTATGATAGGGTTTGAGAAAATGACAGTGCTTGATGTCATTGTGAATGCCGGAAGAACCACGGACATCGATTTCAGGCTGGTGGAATCCGTTCTTGAAATGGGCGAGGTTATTGTCCAGGCCGTTCGTCCCGATATAGAACGCGATAAAACATCGACGAGCGCGATCGTTCGCTTCGACGAGGTTGAAATGATGCCCGGCATCCGTGATATCGGCGATGTTATCAATCTAGCCGCTGATGTCATCGATGGACACTTCAGAGGGGGGCGTGAAGGTGAAGAGTATTACACATTGCAGGGCATGGGAATCGTGAACCCTCTGGATCGCTCTTCCGCCTTCATGCCGATAATGAGCGGTATTGAAGAAGTGGAAGTGATTACCAGTGGATTTGGCGCACAATACGGCAATGCACAATCCGGCGTCGTCAATATATCGATGAAAGAGGGTGGCCGGGATCGATGGAGTACCAGAATTGAATCCCGTATGCGTGTCCCTGGCCGGAAACATTTCGGCCCAAGCGCATTCGATCCCGAAGCAAATGACTACATCAAATTGCTGCTCGACGATGAAGTCTGGTTGAGCGGTGATCCGGGCGCGGATCAGGCGCAACCATATTACGGACGGATGGGATCCGGGCTGACGGGCAGCTTTGCAGGAGATACACTGGTTCAGCTCGCCGTTGCTGAGGCGCTCTGGAATCAGACGAGACGAGATATGGGGCTGGAATACGGCAATGAACTCGATTACTCCCTCGAAGCGGCAACCGGCGGTCCTGTCAACGATAGAATGAGGATGTTTCTGGCGCTGCGTTCCAACAGGCAGTCTAATGTGTTTCCGACGGAACAGCCGAACAGCGAATATCAGGCAATGGGGAATCTGGTTACAGACCTCTGGCAAGGAACGACGCTTCGGCTCAGTGGTGGACTCAGCCATGAATACGAGAATGTTTTCCCCAGCACAAACAGTGTTGGCGGATATCAGCGCTGGCTGTGGGACCGGATAACGAGCATCCGAAAACGAAAGCGGATCAACACTCAGTTTGGAGCGCGTTTCACGCATACCATAAGTCAGAGCACTTTCTATGAGATGAAATTGAATGCGCTGATGACGAATAACATGGTCGGCGCAACACCTGTGCCAAACGTACTTCCCGATTCAGTCGATTTCAACTGGGTGGTTGGAACCATATCTTATCCGAATGGCAATTCACCGGATCGACTCAATTATCAAATCGGATATGATACATTTACTGAGGAGAAAACCCGCACAATTTCGTTCGACGGTTCGTTTACCAGCCAAATAACAAACTCGCATATGTTGAACGCAGGCCTGCAGTTGAATTCATATCTCCTGGATGTATCAAACTTTCTAAATGTCCGGTCGAACAGACACATCGAAAACTACAAGGCACATCCCTTCGAAGCGGCGGCTTATATTCAGGACAAGATGGAGTTTGAAGGTTTGATCGCAAAGGTGGGCCTACGATTTGATACATGGTACTCGGGAGTGGATTACTATACCGATTTGTACACTCCTTTTGGCGATGCTGATTCATTGGGCATATTTGATCCATCGAACGCGGAGAGGGAAAAATCACCTGTTTACGGAAGACTTCAACCACGACTCGGTTTTTCATTTCCGATTACGGAAAATACGGTTTTTCATCTGAACTATGGCGCATTCATGCAAAGGCCCTCATTTGAATACATCGTTTCAGAAAGACTCGGACAGCGTCTGAATGATCCTGTCATTCTGGGGAATCCGAAACTTAAACCGGAGACGACGAACAGTTATGATGTGGGCGTTGTTCAGGCGTTGGGTGATGGATTTACCCTGGATATCAGTGGCTATTACAAGGATGTCAAAAACCTGATCCAGCAGTCTGATTTCATAGACGAACGGGCGGGTTATCTGGTGAGTTCCTACTTCAATCTCGATTATGCCGATATTAGAGGATTCAGAATCACTCTGGACAAAAAAAGAGGTAATCTCACTGGCTCCATCAACTATCAGTTCGGATATGCAACCGGGAAAAGTGCCACCGCCACTGCGGCGACACCGATCTTCAACAGAGACACACTGGGAGTTGTGACAACCGATCTCAGCAATGTTCCAACCCGCGATATCCTCCTGGATTTCGACAGGACGCACAATGTCATTTTTACACTTGGCTATGCTACCAGAAAAGAGTGGGGCCCGTCGATTCTGGACTATCATCCGTTCTCTGATCTCACGTTTTCCGTTCATTCATCGATAAGGAGCGGAAGACCGTATACATCTCCTTCCGATATCAGACGTATCAACGTCAAGCGGGCGACGATGGAATATAATACAGACCTGAGAGTGACAAAATCCATCGACGGTTTGCTGGGGATGCCTGCGAGCATCTATCTGGAAGTTTTTAATCTGTTCAACAATAAAACCCTTAATTACGATTATCTGTTTGATCGACCTACGGCGACCAATCCCAACCTGCCACTCCAATACTATGAACTCTATCCGATTGATGACAAGGAGAATGGTATCCGGTACTGGTGGGATAAGGGCAGACAGGGGCCTTTCAGCGTAGATCAATCGTTTTTAATTTATAGCAATCAACCACGATCTTACAGTTTCGGGTTGATCGTTGAGCTATAACAAATAATGGTGGTTGAAAAAAAATGAAACGAATCGGATTATTCCTCTTGATTTTTATTACTTTTTCTGGCGATGCTTTTTCCCAAATGCGCGACTGGCGCGTGCACAGGCGCGGATTGCTCCATCAGAATGTGTATAACACCGGTGAACTGGGCAGGGCATATAATGCAGGAGGCACAATTCAACCGGGCAGCTCATCAATGGAATGGCCTCCATATTCAAGCATGGTTCTTGACCGGCGAAATTATCCGGGACAGCATAATTCATTCGGAAGTGGTATCTGGATTGCCGGAACACGTCCTGGTGGCAGGGAATATACATTTTGCGGGACTGTATCCAATACTAACGGAGAGCCTGTGCCCGTGACAGGCGTATACAGCACTCCCCTGGAGTTGAGGCGAATCGAGAATTACCCTGTTTTTGAGGATGGGGAGCTCAATCCTGCCTACGATCCGGACGAAGCAGAGGAGATCATCATTTCCCGTTGGGACACACCCACAGGGATCCGTGTCTCGCGGACTAGCCGCGCCTGGAGTTTCCCCGGATATGACAGCTTTATCATTTATGAATATGAATTCGAAAACGTAACGAACGATACGATATCCGATATATTCATCACCTTTGCAAACACATTTGGTCCATCCATGTTTGGCTATCAAAGAAATCATGGCGATTGGTCCGAAGGGGCGTTCCGGGGGCAGCCACCTGCCGGACTGGGTGATCACTTCACGCGTTTCGATCTCAAACGCTGGATGAGCTACAACCATGAGAGAGAGGGCCTTCCTGATCCGTATATGTTTGAGGAGTGGTCGGGGCCGGGTGACCGGGGTGGATTGAATACGCCACAAGCTGTCGGAATTATGGTTCTCCATTATGATTATGAACATCTCAGTTACAAAGCACAGACAGATCAGGTTTTTCTTGTTCCATCGGACAGCCTGGGTATGTGGGATGAAAATGGCAAGGCCAAGCAGCCTTTTCTGCTACGCTATGAAAACGGAAATCTCCCGGCTGAGACGAAGACAGGGACATGGATGAATCCCGCCTTGCGGAGAAAGACATCCATTTGGCAGAGTATTCAGGATTCCACACGTTTCTGCGATCAATTCGAGCCTGAACTTTGGGAATACTGGCGTGGACGAACAAAAGGTTCGACCAACCTCTCATGGTGGCAGCCGGTGTCCAGAGCCTATGGGTTTTTCCCTTATCTTTTACCACCGGGTGAAACAATGCATTTTTCTGTCGCCGAGCTTGCCGGATATGGACCCGGCGTTGCGGGTGACAGGGTTTACAAAGATCTGGGTGGTGCCGTACGAGCAGGTGTCGACCAGGGAGCCTACTTCAATCCCGTGCCCAGTTGGTACGACACGCTTCACTATGAGCATTTAGGGAGTAAGGATTATATCGGCAGCACCTATTTGCAGGATCATCCATTGCCCTGGTATGTGACACCGGATGTGGTATCTATTCGCGATGTTGCCGATCGTGCGATTGAAATGTACACGGGGCAGCAACTGGCAAAGTACGACACACTTCAATACAAACCCGAAGAAATGCCGGCCAGGGGTCGATACAATACCATCCCGATACCTGTGCCTGCGCCCGCAATCCGAATAGAAGACACCCGGGCAGCAGCCAACAAGATCATCTGGGGACCTCAGGTGGAGTCCTTCGACTCGCCCAGACTGAAAGCGGCATTCAGTCACTACGTGGTCATGCGTGCGCCGCATCCGCTGGGGCCCTGGACTGTGATAGACTCCGTATTCCCCGGGGATGCGCAATATTTCAATGATGGTGAATATTCGATTATCGATCCGGAAAGCAATCTCGGCGACAACGCAGCGTACGCCGTAGTTTCTGTGGATGAAATGGGAGGTCGCAGTGGGATGACGAACCTCACTGTCCACGAAACACAGGCGCCTCCGGCCGAATCTCTCGGGAAAGTTTATGTGATACCGAATCCTTTGATCGTTACCAGCGGATTGAGAGGATCCGATCCGGGTGGTGAAATCGGAGATAGAATACAGTTCGTGGGGTTGACGAATCGTTGTACCATTCGGGTTTTCTCGTATACCGGTCAGTTAATAACCACGATAGAACATGAAAGAGAAACATATGGAAATCCCTGGTATCAACTCAGTGTTAATAATCAAATCATTGCGTCCGGCGTCTATTACTTCGTCGTCGAAGATCGTGAAACCAGTGATAGATCCGAAGGCAAATTTGTCATCATCCATTAACAGATATGGTAAAAAGCTTATGAATGCCATTAAATTAAAAACAGGTGTTCTTCTATTCTTTCTAATTTTTCCCACTTTGCATGCATCCTCTGCCCTTGGTCAGAAGGTGGGGAGTACATCGATGCAGTTTCTGAAAGTGATGCCCTCTGCCCGGGCAACTGCTCTTGGCGAGGCGTATACTGTATGGGCAACCGGTGCGGAAGCGGTTTTCTGGAATCCCGCGGGTCTGGCGGAAGTGGAAAATATGGACTTTTCTACAACCTATATCGATTGGCTTTTCGATGCTCAACAGGGTGCATTTTCCTATGCTGTCTCTGTTAAAAAACTCGGAGCCTTCGGTGTGCAGTTCCAGTATATTGATTTTGGAGAATTCGAGGAAACAACAAATGAACGTCCTTATATCAGTGACCCGGACAATCCGGGATTGACCGGACGGACATTCGCACCGTTCGCTTTTCTTGCGGGATTGTCGTACGCCCGTTCACTGACCGACAAGTTTTCCGTGGGCCTGAGTATGAAGTATGCGTTTGAATCACTGTTTGATGGTCAAAAAGTGACTGCCATGGTGAGACAGGGTGTTTACGAAGAGGTGAAAACATGGGCGAGCGGAGTGTTGTTCGATTTCGGTATCCGGTACAACACGGGGTACCGCTCAATACACATCGGTTCTGCTGTACAGAATTTCGGGGCAGACGTCACATACGCGAAGGATTCGAATCCGGTACCGCTTATGTTTAGATTGGGTGCGGGTGCGGATATCATCGGCCCGGACGCACTTATCATTTCCGGAAGCGATGACAACCGTCTGAGCCTGGCTTTTGATATTTTTCATCCCAATGATTACGGACAACAAATTCATCTGGGAGCGGAATATGAGTTTTCGCGTTCATTCGCATTGAGGGGTGGTTATAAATTCAATTATGATTTCGATGGATTGACATTCGGCGCTGGTTTCAAACGTGCCATCGAAGGTTTTGGATTTTCGGTGGATTACAGCTATGGCGCTATGGGAACGTATCTCGGACATATTCAGCGGATTAGTTTAGGAATATTATTACCATGAAAAACCCAGCTCTTATTTTTAGATTTACAATCTTATTCTTATTCACATTTTTTTCGGTACAGCCCCTTTTCGCTCAGGGATTCGGTGAGTCTTTGACTTTTCAGGGGATCGATAAGTATACATTGCATTCAGCAGGCGGAAGATCCATGGCTGGTATCTCAATCGGTGTGTCGGCGGATCCCGGATATATGTTTCAGAATCCTGCAGCCCTGACGCTTGTCGACAAGTTGAGTGTGTCAATCGGCGGTTTATCCGTGTCTGAAGAACAGAAACAGGAACAGCAATACGCTCCGGTGAGATATTATTCGAACCTCAGTCTTCTGCTCGAAGGGCTGACTGCCCATATTCCGGATCCTGACACAACGTTATTCGGTTTTACCGCTCAGGACACTGTCCAGCGACCGTTCGATGACATCGGTCCGGACTGGTCCCGGAGCAAGAGCCGAAATCTGCCGACACAGGCGCTGATTGCAGTGCCGCTGGCATTGAAAGATATGAAAGTCGTTGCGGGTATTGGCATCGCTGAGTACGCCAATATGGACTACTATTTTCAGAATAACAATGTGCTCTCACCTTCGATATTGTCACAGAGGCCTCTTCCGACATTGCGTCCAACAGACGATTATCCGTTGGAGGTGGACTGGTCTCAATCTGTTTATTCCCGGGAAGGATCGATTCACGGTTATGGCTTTTCCGTTGCAGGAAATCTTCAAAGATATAATCTGTCTTTTGGTTTCAGCGGGATGTTCCTGGGCGGGAGTACGGATGATTACGAACAACATGTTGGTAGAGGACGTCTTACTTTTTTTTCGAACGCTTTCAGGGCTGATTCAGTCTTCAGCAGGACGACAAAAGCCGGCACTTCGGATTACAGCGGTCAGGAGTTCACGTTCAGCAGTATTCTAAACGGTCGATATGTCAGCGTCGGTTTTTCCCTGAAACTCCCCACAACCATTACGAGAAAGTACACAATACAGACGACGGAGGAATCAGATGGTGCTCTTGTCTCATATCGGATCGAGGGAGAGGATAAATTAAAGCTACCGTGGAGAAGCTCAATAGGTCTTTCGATGGCACCAAGAGAAGATCTGACCATTGGTTTGGAGTATGAATATCGTCCTTATAAGTCCGTTAAATATATAAGTTCAGAAGACATTGAATCGTCTCCATGGCTCTCTGCCTCGTTATATCGCCTGGGCGTCGAATACAGATTGATACCATGGCTGGCATTACGGGGAGGTATGAGAGGAGAAGCAGAGATCTTCGAAGCGGAAGGGAGCTATATCAACGATGATCCTGTGAACTATACAGTATATTCCGCCGGATTCGGAATACGTTTGAATGATGCGTGTCTGAATGTGGCGTACGAGAACGCAGTGGTGAAATATCAGGATATCTGGGCAAGCGCGATCAGCAAGAACAGCGAACGGATAAACAGATTCATTGCACAATTCACTTACGAGATTCCCTGGATGCATGTACGATAGATATTTTCAATGACCAATAAACCAAAGTCAATGAAAAGCAATTCAGGAGGCAAAACAAAAGGTGTTTAACTCAAATTAACATTAAATATCATCAGAGGAGGTGCGTAATGAAAAAATTTGTTACAAAAACATGTATTTTGTTGATCATGCTGTTCGTTGCCGCAACCGTTTTGGCACAGACCGCAGGGGATTACCGGACGCGTGCCAGTGGTGACTGGAGTATGGCACAGAACTGGGAGAGGTACAATGGGGCATCATGGGGAGCTATCGGTACTCCGCCGACAGGCGCTGAAACCATTACAGTACTGGAAGCAGATTCGATATTTGTCAATGTCGGAGTGTCGATTACCGGCACACTGGTGAATCAGGGAATCGTGGAGTCCAACTACACCTTGACGATCGCAGATGGCGGTACGTACCAGCATGACCGGGATGCCGGGAAAGTACCCATTGCCAATTGGGAAGAAGGTTCGAATATGCTAATCACGGGTGTTACTACGACTGCGCCGGAGGACAGGGATCAGGATTATTACAACATGATCTTCAACACGCCTGGCCTGCTTTCAAACCTCAATATGAACCTGGACGAAAACACCATAGGCGGTGATATCAGAGTCGTCGAAACAGGATATGCCAGATGGTATCTCACATCGGCCCTGGCTATGGATACGTCAATTGTTACCATTATGGGCGATGTTATCGTAGAGAATGGTGCATTCTCAGTTCAGGGGACAAGTAATGCCCTGACAACGTTCATTGTGCATCATTATGGCAACATCGAAGTCACCGGTGGTAATTTTTCGGTCAGTCGAGGTTCTCAGGCGGCTGGTACGACAACATGGTATGTTTACGAAGGCGACTTTTCGATGTCCAATGCGACAACGCAGAGTTCTACGGTTACTCCTGCCGGCGCGAAATTCGTATTTATGAAAGAAGGAACGCAAAAGCTGACTCTCGGAGAAGGGAATACTTTGACCGCGCTACCTATGGAAGTGAGCAGTGGTACGACGTTGGATATGGGTCCCAGTAAACTTGCCGGTAATGGCGTTTTCATTCTGAACGAAAGCGCCACCATGATGACAACTGTCGCAGGTGGAGTGGCCGAAGTTTTTGGAGGCGTTGCCGCCGAAGTCACGTTACAGAATGGATCAAGTTACGGGTTCAGCGGCACTATCTCACAAGTCACCAGCAATCGCATGCCGGCGACTGTGACCGATCTGATCATTGATAATCCATCCGGGGTCGCGCTGACGCAGGAAACGACCATCAATGGCGTGTTGAGACTGGTTTCCGGTGAATTCGATAATACGATTCCGTTTACACTTGGTCCGAATGGCTCCGTTTCATACGAAGGCGGAAGTCTCAAGCTCGCTGTTGCTGTTGAGGAAGGAGATCATGTTATTCCAGAAACTTTTTCTGTTGATCAAAATTATCCAAATCCTTTCAATCCTTCGACAACGATCGGCTTCACGTTGCCCGTGGCATCTGATGTATCCGTAAAAGTATATAACGTCTCCGGTCAGGAGATCGACATGCTTTATGAGGGGCGAATGACAGCCGGAATACATAAATTATCATTTGATGCGAAGAACCTTGGTACAGGATTGTATTTCTACAAAGTTCAGGCTGGAGATCTCGTCGAAATAAGACAAATGGTACTGATCAAATAAGATGGTGTTCAGGCATTTAACACATTGAAGTGAATCAATATGATTCATATTTTCACGTCGATATGGATTACATACTCTGTTAACCGTAAAAAAGATTGTTAAACGATTTGGAGGTAACTGTCATGAAAGATTTAAAACATGTAATCGGGACTGTGTTTATAATTGTGCTGCTTTTCCCGGGACTTGCCCATTTACAAGAAACAGGGGATTTCCGTTCCGCAGCAACCGGGAACTGGAGCGATGCGGCAACCTGGGAGACATTTGACGGTGGTGCCTGGGTTGCTGCTGCCGCAGCACCGACGGGTGCAGAAAACATTACTGCGGTTGGAGAAGATACTGTTAAAGTTGATGTGGCCGTGAATATCAGCGGGACCGTGAAAGCCATGGAGAACGGGGTCTTCAAGGTCACGGACGGTTCTCTGACTTTTGGGGATGGTAGTGCTTACGAGCATGCCCGGGACGGCGGTAGTATACCGATCGCCACATGGGGTGAAGGCTCAACTTATCGGCTAACAGGAATTGTGAGCTCGACCCCGGGTAACAGGAATCAGAATTTTTATAACATTACGTTGAACACTCCCGATTTGTCTTCAAATAAAGATCTGGCACTGGATGATGTCGTCATCGGGGGAGACATCGATGTGATCAGTTCAGGGAGCGCTCGTTGGCGCCTGACCTCTGCTTCCGGTGGTGATACATCGATTGTCACGATCATGGGAGACGTGAATGTCGAAGGTGGATCCTTTGAAGTACAGGGGACGGGAAATGCACTCACGACATTTATTGTTCATCATCATGGTGACCTGAATGTTGCGAACGCCAACTTTTCAGTTGCCAGAGGTTCTCAGGGAAGCGGTTCAGGTACCACGACCTGGAATCTGTATGGCGGAGATTTTACTTTTTCAGATGGACAGACAAAAAACTCAAATCCGACACCGGGGAATGCCAAGTTGGTATTCGCCGGCGCTGACTCTCAACAGCTTGCATTCACCAATGTCGATTACGGTGGTGGCGATATCCATTTCAAGGTATCTGATTCCACAAAGCTGAAGATAGCCGGTGATTTCAGTGCAAATGGGCTCTTCATCAACGAAGGTGAGATTGAATCCCTTGGGACACTTACCTTCCTGGATGGCGCTGTATATGAGCACGCCCGCGACGGTGGTAGTGTACCGATAGCTACCTGGGAGGAAGGCTCCACCGCGCTATTCACGGGAATCACGACCAGTACGCCAGACAATCGAGGACAGGACTACTACAACCTCACACTCAATACGCCGGATCTGCTGTCAAACCGCGACATGAAACTGGAAGGCAGGACGATCGGCGGCGATATCACTTTGCTGAATTCCGGGAGCGCCCGCTGGAGATTGGTGGGTGGTTCTTCCGGAATCATCACGATCATGGGAGATGTGATCGTAGAAGATGGATCACTCGAGACGCAGGGAACGTCGAGTCAGACAGAAGTCGAAGTGCATCATTATGGCGATGTCCTGGTGACTGGAGGAACATTTGCCGTCAGCAGAGGAAGCCAGGGTGGTGAAAATGGTATAGGTTCAACAAAATGGTACCTGCTCGATGGCAACTTTTCGATATCCGATGCAATGACGCGTAATTCGAATCCCTGGCGGGCAACCTTCATATTTGCCGGGGAAAACGGCGAGCAAAATATTTCGCTGACAAATGTAGAATATGGCGGCGGTGGTTTGCCAATCCAGGTCGACAGCACAGCGACATTGAACATGGATACGACTGCTGTCAGAGGTGATGGTCAATTTGTTCTCTCTGCTGGAGCGACTCTTGCCAGCGCACATCCGGAAGGAATTGATGGCAACCTGAAAACCACGGGCGATATTGCATTTAGCAAAATGGCTAATTTTACTTTCAATGGAACCGGAGCACAGGTTCCGGGAATGATGGTACCGGATTCTCTCGGAACACTGACCATCGCGAATCCCGAAGGGGTATCTTTCAACGATACACTCTCGAGTATGGGATTGGTCGTTTCACCGGATGCCGTGATGAAAGTTGATTCACTCGGTAGTGTAACCGCTGACTCCGGAATGGTCGCCGGAACTGTTGTGAACAAGGGCGCACTCAGTGCAGTTCAACCTTTGCTATTCGAAGACGGATCCGTCTATGAGCATGCGAGGGATGAAGGCAGTGTTCCAAGCGGTGTCTGGAATGAGGGCTCAACCTTACTGATGACGGGCACCGTCACGTCGGCGCCGGGGAATCGTAACCAGGATTATTATAACATCACCTTCAACACGCCGGATATGATATCGAATCGTGATATGAGTCTGGATGATGTGACCATTGGCGGTACGATCAAGGTAGAGGACACCGGATCTGCTCGCTGGAGATTGACCTCAGCGTCGGCTGGAGATACCGCCATTGTTACGATTATGGGAGATGTCGTCGTAGAAAAAGGCTCATTCGAAACACAGGGTACGGGAAATGCACTCACTGTGTTTGAAGTGCATCACTATGGTGATGTTGTTGTAACCGGCGGTAACTTTTCAGTAGCAAGAGGTTCGCAGGGGAGTGGCTCCGGTTCGACGCGATGGTATATGCACCAGGGTGATTTTTCGATGTCCGGTGCAGCCACGCAGAATTCCAATAAAAGCAACGCATGGTTTGTGTTCGACAGCCAGGACAGTGTGCAGACTATTGCGCTTTCCGAAATAGAATATGGTGGCGGCGGCCTGGCAATAGAAGTTGCCGATGGCGCCACGCTTGACTTCGGAATAAGTGAGCTGGGCGGCAACGGTATTTTTCTGTTGAATGAGGGCGCCGGTATTTCGACTGCTCATGAAGCGGGTATCGCCGGAGCAGTACAGTCGACTGGTGAAGTTACGCTGGATGAAGCCGCAAATTATATCTTAAATGGAACCGCCGCACAGGTGACAAGCACACTCATGCCGGTTACGGTAAATGACCTCATTATCGATAATGAGGCAGGTGTCGCTCTGTCTCAGGAGACAACGATAAACGGCATACTCAGGCTGGTGGCAGGCGTGTTTGACAATTCAGTCCCCTTTGCGCTTGGACCGAACGGATCGATTTCGTACGAGGGTGGCAGTCTCTTGATCCCGACCTCGGTTGAGGATCAATCACCCGAGGTTCCGACTGAATTCGCATTGTTCCAGAACTATCCCAATCCTTTCAACCCAATGACGTCAATCCGCTATGATATACCGAAACAGGCCAATGTGACGTTGAAAGTGTATGACATGAATGGCAGGGAAGTCGCGGAACTCGTGAACGCAAAACATGACATCGGTACTCACGAAATTGTGTGGCACGCAGATGGAATTGCAAGCGGTGTCTATATTTATAAAATATCTGCAGGAGATTTCGTTTCAGTGCGCAAACTTATCCTGATGAAATAGTGAGCGATTAAACGCAGCTATAATATGTCAATAGCTTTTAATTCCATGCTCCCTCTCTCAAATTTGAGAGAGGGAGCCAATGGGATGTGGTTCTGAACCGGGATCAATATATGATCTGTTCAGTGGATCTCCGTTCATGTCATAAGGCTGTAATCCATATCACGAGGTAAATTAGATTGAATAAAATTGTTCTCTTCGTTATAAGTCTGGCAATTATGAGCAATACCCTCTACGGCCAGATCTATATCGCTACGGATGGTGATGATGCACATCCTGGTACAAAGGCTCAACCGTATGCATCGTTTGAAAAGGCGATTAACGTGGTAACGCCGGGCGACACAATCTATGTCCGCGGTGGTGTATATTCACTCACAAATACAATTACGATCAGCGCCGCGAAGAGTGGTTCTGAAAATCAACGTATGATTTTGACCGCGTATCAAGATGAAATCCCACTTCTGGATTTTTCAGACCAGGGATTCGGTGGTAAAGGCATCAGCTTGCGCTCCAATTATTGGCATATCAAGGGATTGTCTGTCAAAGGTGCCGGTGACAACGGAATGGAGATCAATTTCGGTTCGAACAACATCATCGAACAGTGTGTATTTTTCGAGAACAGAGATACGGGCCTGCAACTAAGTTACGGTTCTGCCGACAACAGAATCATCAATTGTGACTCATATTATAACGCGGATCCGCCGGATTACGGTGACGCGGACGGTTTTGCTCCCAAACTTGCATGCGGTAGCGGCAATTATTTCTACGGATGCCGCGCCTGGGGGAATTGTGATGATGGCTGGGATGGGTATTTGCGCGGAGCAAATGATATTACCACGACTCTGGAAAATTGCTGGACATGGGGGAATGGATATCTGAAGGACGGTACCGATCCGGGTCCGAAAGCCAACGGGAATGGATTCAAGATGGGCGGCGGAGATGGTGGAAACAGCCAGCTCTTAATGCATCATCAAATCCTGATAAATTGCGTGGCATTCGACAACAAGAACAAAGGATTCGATCAGAATAACAATGTCGGATCGATGACGATGCTCAATTGTACCGGATATAACAACAAGGCAGCGAATTACAAGGTTCAGCGCCCTCTCAATTCAGGGCAGACGTTGACCGTCAAGAACTGTGCCTCCTATGCGGGGGGCGTTCAGTTAGGAAGTTTCGCCGTTCAGGAGGCGAACAGCTGGCTGCCACCATTCAGCGTCACTGCCGATGATTTTCTGAGTCTCGATTCGGATGAAGCTCTGGGGCAGCGTAAGAGTGATTACTCACTTCCTGAGATGAATTTCCTGCACCTTGCAGATGGCAGTGACCTGATCGATGCCGGAGTAGATCTGGGTCTGCCGTTCCTTGGATTGGCGCCGGATCTGGGTGCGTTTGAGAGCACGCATCCGAGCAGTGTGGAGCTTGTCGATTTTGAGGGTCCGTTGAAGTTCCGCTTGTATCAAAACCACCCCAATCCTTTCAATGCGAGTACCATGATCCGGTATCAGTTGTCAGAAACGAGTGATGTGCGTTTGTTGATTCTCGATGTCAGAGGGA
>JAZBPW010000043.1:0-21759 GCA_036351795.1 Candidatus Zhuqueibacterota bacterium
CCCGGTGATGATCGCGTCGCAGGCATTCGGCGTGCTTCTCCTCCCCCTCACCGTGCTCTGCATCATGATACTCGGAAATCGACGCAAGGTAATGGGCGAAGGCAACACCAATGGTCTGGTGACCAACATTATTCTCACGCTGATACTGATATTCGCTGTCTATATGGCTGGCAGCGGCATTGTTGGACTTATAAGGATTATTTCATCATGACAAAACGAGACTGGATACAGGCGATCATGGACGGAGACAAGGATGTCCCCGTCGCTCAGAACTGGATGGGGTATTTCAATTCGGATACAGCCCGCCGGCTGACGCCAGAAGCATGTCATTATCATCCCATGTGGTGGTACGATGTGCCTGAGTATTTCGACACAACGGCCATGGGGGTGGAGACTTTGGACAGATTGATCGCTTTCAATAATTATACAGGTCGATGTTTCGCGTGCCTCGGTAAAGGGGCGAACATCTCTTTCGGCCATGGCGGACCCGGTGAATTTTTCGTCAGGCATAAGGAGAAACTGGAGAATGGTTTCATCGCCGAATTCGAGACCGGTGTGCTGGCCAAAATTCAATTCGATCCACATTTCTACCACAGCTATGGACATCCCGTTACATCCATGGAGGATCTCAAGCGTCTCGATCTCCCTGATCCAGGCGATGATGAGCGATATCAAGGATTCGCCGAAGATGCGGCTTACCTGAAAAGCAGGGGCGAGTATGTGCTGGGATCGCTGAACGGTTTCTTTTCCGGCCTGCACTATTTTTTCATGGATTACGAAAAGGTGCTGATGAATATGATGGTAAATCCTGTGATGATACATGCCATGCTCGAACGGCTGGGCGAGTGGAATCTGACAGCGGCAAAAAAAATGGTGGCTGCCGGCGCCGACTGCATCACACTGTGCGATGATCTGGGATCAAAAGAAAACCTGCTCATGTCGCCATCTACCTATGATATGTACTTCAAACCCTGGCATAAAAGGCTGTGCGATATTGTCCACGATCTCGGCGCCACAGTTCATTTCCACTGTCATGGCGCGAACCAGCTGATCCTGGACGATCTGGTGGAATGCGGGTTCGATTTCATCAATCCTTTTGATCCGGAGGAAGGCTGGGATGTAGAAAAAGTCCTGCAGGGCTATGGTGACAGGATCGTCGTGGTCGGCGGCTTCCCCACGTCTTTCTGGGACATGCCGCCTGATACACAGCATGCGCACATGGAACGAATGGCATCTCTGGGTGTCAAATATGGTCGATATATATTCATGGACTCCGGCGGTGTGCCGGAAAGCGTCACCCGGGATGACTATGACAGGATTTCAGCATTCAGCAGAGAGGTTCGCGGGATCGACGCGGCACCCGGTTGTGTATGATACACTTGATTTTTTTATGGCCAAACGATTTTAAGTACTTAAAATTTTAGCTCACTTAGCAGGATAATAAGGCATTCTGAAATATTTGCAGGCTTTATTCTCCTCTCTTGCATTTATCGCCATGGGTACACCATTCCGCGCACCCCTGATCCATGCGTGGATTTCGTACTCGACTCCCGCATGCCCGGCAGACTCTAAACGGCTCATCCTTCCAGAATTCAATCTCTTCATTGCAAAATGGACAGGGCATGTAGAAAATATCTTCCGGTTTCCAGAGCCGCATGCTCTGTCCGGGGCATTTCACATCAGCCATGGTAGATCCTTTAAAAGTCTCGACTCAATGCGCGGAGACTCATATATTTGCTGTCTTGCCCACATTCGGGAATCTGTCAGAATCCGTATGCGGGATGAACATCGCGGCCACATATTGATTCATATAGTCAGGACTGGTATTGAGCTCCACATATGTCATTCGTTTGGCCAGATCGTGTACGAGCTCTCTGCACCTGCCTGACACAAGCGTCATATAGGCGCCGCGCAACGACGCGTTCCCAATGAACTGAAACCGGTCCCTGGAAAGATCAGGCAGCAAACCAATCGTAATCGCATCATCGAGATTTAGAAAGCGCCCGAAGCCGCCCGCGATATACACTTTCCCAATGTCGCTGAAATCCAATCCCACCTGCTGAAGCAGAAGCGAGCTTGCCGAATAAATCGCGGCTTTGGCGCGAATGATGTTTTCAATATCCAGCTCACTGATCTGAAGTGGCTCCCCGTTGCTGCTGCTATGTCCGTCAACGATGGTGAACTGTGCGCGGCGACCTTTGAATTCAATTGCCGGGGAAGATTTCTCCCGCGTCAATTTACCGGCGGCATCGAGCCAGCCCGAACGAAACAGTCCGGCGATGAGTGAGATCATTCCTGATCCGCATATTCCAGCAGGATCGATATCCCCGATGGTGCGGTATGCTGAAATTCCTGTCATCTGATCAATCGACACACTCTCTATCGCGCCGGCTGCCGCGCGCATACCGCAGCCAATGCCACCGCCTTCGAATGCCGGACCTGCCGAGCAGGCACAGGTCAGGAGAAACTCGTCATTGCCGACAACAAGTTCACCATTCGTGCCGATATCCAGATAGAGAATCACCTCGCTGCTGCCGGTGGCAATTTCGGTACAGAGCAATCCGGCTGTGATATCCCCACCGACATAGCTGCCGACTGCCGGAGAGATAAATACCCGTGTGTCCGGATAAATGGTCAATCCTATTTCGTCCGCTCTCAGCAACGGTGCATCGAGGATCGTCGCCGTGTACGGCTCAAGGCGTATGTACTCTGGTTTCAAACCGAGAAGCAGATGAATCATCGTGGTATTGCCGGCAACAGAGGCATTCAGGATATTTAATGGGTCAACTTGCACGCTTTCGCATGCGTTCCGGATCAGCTCGTTGATCGTCTTGAGAACCCGTCTGCGCAACTCGGTGAGGCCCTCACGCTTTCCGGAGTAGTTTATTCTCCCGATGATGTCGAGACCGCAGTGCAACTGATCGTTATAGGCCGTTCGAATTGCCATAATCTTCCGCTCCGCCAAATTCACGAGCTGGACAGCAATAGTCGTCGTCCCGACATCAACAGCTATGCCATAATGATCACGGGTCGTGTCCCCGGATTCGATATTGACTCCCTCGCATCCACTCTTACTTCGCATCAGCGTTGCCGTCACTTTACCGCTGTCCGCACGGATCGCGTCTGCCACCTTTGAGACGAAAGATAGAGACGTTCGCGCGTCAGTGATAGAGGCAGAATGCTGTATCGCACGAGCCAGACGATCCATATCGGACAGTCCATCATCCAAAGTCGGAGGTGCAACCTGCAGACAATGTTTTTCGACAAGAGGTTCGCAGCTGTGTTCTGCCGGAAGCAGTTCGCGGTTCTCAAGGAAGATATCATCCATATCGTCCACAAATTGGCCGTCAGTCTCCCTGACCTGAGCCGGCACGTGAACAGTGACGTCTGTATCGCCCACGCGTGTCTTACATGCCAGGACGTAACCGTTTTCAACTGCAGAAGCAGACAGTAAGCCAAGGCTATCCGAATCGACATCACCCTGTGTAATCCTCAGGATGCACTTGCCGCATGATCCTTTTCCTCCGCAGGGAGAATCGACAGGTACCTTCGCCTGCCTTGCAGCTTCCAATAGTTCGGTTCCGGGTGATACCTGCACGGCTATCTCAGCAGGTTTGAACAGTACTCGCGGCATCGGCTAGCTCAACCTCGCCTTGATAAAACTTTCGAGATCAGCTGCTTCCTGAGGCCCGACGAGGACTTTCCAGCCGGGCAGCCCCTCTTCCAACTCGCCGCTGATCTGCGCGACGTGTCCGGGAATGACGATTTCTCTGGATTCGACCTGGTCTTCCAGGCTGATATCTTTGGCAAACTTTGCTATCGTGGCTCCTGAAAATTTGCCTGCAGCCCAGGCTGTGAGCACGCTCATTCCTTCGCACTCAGGAACCAGTAACCAGGCGCTGATCCCGCTGTTTTCAATTTCACCTGATACAAGAAAGTAAGTCAACGAAAAATTGGTGGTCACGAAAACAGGGGAATCTGTTACCGGATCTCCAATTGGATACAATTTCGGTTCGACCTGTATTGGCTTTTGCGGATCTGTGTAGATATTCAGACGCAGTGTCATGAGGGTCGCCAGCTGCGCCGGATCCAGATCGGGAAGGACACAGATCCCTCCATACTTGCAGATTTCAGTGACCGCCTCTACAGTCGTTTCCAGAGCATCCCCATCATCAAGGAATCGAAGCGATGGGTAACCGAGCGGTTTGTAGCTGTCTTTGAGCGCCGCTCTGCGTGCAATCGTATTCACCTGAAATGCTTCGGCGAGCGACATTGCATCAAATGATAAAATGAGATCATTGAAACCGTTGTCCTTTGTTTTCTGTGTCAGAGACACCAGCTTATTCAGGTCCGGAGCGGAAATTGCGAGAACATGATCATTCTCCTTGCAGACAGAACACAGATCCTCGATGCTGTTCTCGTTCCCGGCAACGATCACACTTCTCGATCCCTTCACGGCATTACCTGCGCGTTCCAGAGCCTCCGGATTATGACTTTTCAGGATGAGTGGTTTTCCGGCGATCTCCCACGCTTTCTTCGCCTGCGCGACGAAAACACCGGGATCATCACCCCTCTGCGTTATCGCGATCATATCGATGACAATGGTTTCGCCGACACGTTCCAGTGAATAGTTCTTTATCTTTTCGAGCATGTCATCGATGTCCTCTTCAGGCAGATCATCATCGATGTTTATCGCCAGTGCTGTCTGATTCATGAATGTCTTCTCATGACGGTAAAGTACGGTCTCTTCACCCAGCGCCAGACTCTTGTCGCGCCCCAGATGAATACCTTTCACCGGGGGCTCACTGGCTTCACCCAATACCCGCTTTGCTTCATCGGATGCGTAGGGGCATTCGGATAAATCGGCCTTCTTCGCAGCCAGCTTCATGGCAAAGGCCAGGCATGTGTTGGAACCGCATTCCTTGCAGTTTGTCTTTGGCAATAGCTTTTGAATTTGAAGTCCTGTGAGTGCCATATATCCTGTTCCTTATTTATTCCTGTCCATGAGTTGAGATATCGTTTTCCTGGCAGCCACCGCTGCTTCAGGATGATACATGACCAGCAAATCCGCGCCGGAATAGAGTAGATTGACGGCTGTGGTCAATTCCCACATCGCCGCTCTTTTCGAAAGATCACCCCACGCAGGGAAATCCGTTTCCGGCGCCTTGGACTCCTTGATCCTGGCACATTCCTGGCCGGGCAAGACGATCATTGGACCTGCGAGCATCTTGTCCCCATTCAATCCTGTGTATCGTATCCGTTCCATCACAGAATAGGTGTATTCTATACCGTAACCGGTTGCACCGGTCATCGGATCCATGATGATGCTCTCCTGCTTCACATCCATGTTGGTGAGTAAAATATTCATCTGCTTGGCGATATTGACATCGATCGGACTCTGCGAGACAACAGCATGTCCGTATGCCAGTGCAGCGCCGGCAATGGTGCGGTAATTATCCTGCTCAACCCAGTTCAGAAGCAATTTTTCACCGGCACACGCCTGAGCGACAGCTTTAATCACCTCATTCATTTTATCAAAATGGCTGTGTCCGGTAATGATCAATGGCACATCAACGGCCTCGAGAACGGATTTCACCAAATCGACAGATTGGTCTGCGCTCAAGTCACCCTTTTCAGGATGCGTCCCTTCCAACCGAACGCTGATAAGATCGGCGCTATATTTTTCAACACAAAGCTTTGCCATCTCGGCCGGATTATACAGTGCGTCACCATAAATATCGCGAAGTATCGGTGGATATTTATCGCTCACCTTATCGAACACTTCCAGCGCAACCAGCGGAGGGTGCGGCATATCACCTTCCCAGAGATGAAACGGCATACAGGTGGCGCCCCCGATGGTGCATGTCCTGCCGCGCGTGCCTCCTTCTTCCGGCGTCGCGCCGATCTTCACAGTCCAGACGGGAACTTCGCATTTCTCTTTCCTGATCGTAAACGCATCCACCTGCGCCAGTCTTTCAGCCGCAGTCGGGGCAGACGCTCCTTCAGTTACCTTCAGCTTCCCGGTGTCGCTGTCAATGCCGGATCCATCCGTCTTATGATCCGCTTTGTCGCCAATGGAAGGCATCGTCTCCTTGCCAAGGAAATTCCGGCTGAGCGTATCGATGATCCCATGCACAATGTCATGTGTCATTGTCGTTTTCAGATCTTTCTCGATCTCTTCTTTGAGATTCTTTTTAATCTGTTCCAGATCGGCTGATGTCAACTGACCGGTTAATGGGATCTGTGCCGCGTCTTCCACTTCTAGTTTTTCTGAACCGCCGTTGCCATCCTGGCCTGCATCGGCTTTCTCATCAATTTCTGTACTGATCATTGCCCCCATATCGTCCATGTGGATCGCCGGATGATCGACTTTTTCCATGAATTGACGTACCTCTTTCGCTTCTGTGCATACAGTCTCATCCGCGATTTTGTCCATCAAATCCGGAACGCCCTGTTCTTCGAATCGTTTTTTCAGGTCCGGACCCAGCAACTCCTTCAATTCTTTCGGCATCCAGACGAGTCTCTTGATCCCGCCGTCAGCGTACAGGAATTTTCTTGATGTTAAGAATATTTTTCCACACCCCATGAATCCCGGGGTCTGACGTCCGCCGCCAACGCTTCCCGCGAGCGTTGAAAATGTCATTCCCACAGGCGTATCTTCCTGGAATTCACGATTCACAGCCATGATACCGTTGCATTCAGGTATGTACGCGCATATCACTTCAAAACAGCCGCAGCTGGTCATCGGTCGATCCATGATGGAATACGCGCTGAAGCTTTGGATTGTCTTATGGCTGTTCACATAGACATACTCGTCTACACCTTTCCAGATACCTCTCACAGTATCAAGACACTCCCCTTTCTTCACAGGTTGATTCGGACCTGTTTCGTCGATCTCATAGGCCGCTTTACCATCGAGCCAGTTGTATGCGCCACACAGACCAAGTCTTTCGGGTGTGATCATGCAGACATGATCCGGAGCGAAAGACTGACAGAGAAGACAGGAATAAAATGTATCCACGGATTCATCCGTCATTGATTCCAGTCGCCGGTTTCTTTCATCGTAGACCTTTCTCGCCATGGGCAGACGCCCGGCGACTTCCTTTTCATCGGTGATGATCGTTACCTTCACCTTGTCTACGATAGCAGGGTAATCCGAATGAAATTTTGCATGAATGATTTTTCCGTAATCGTGCAGGCGAATGCCCCGGTCGAAACCACTTTTCGATACGCGCGTCCATATGATATCCCGTTGTCCCATGTGCCATATGCCTTCCGCGCCGTTGAGCATATGATGGATCTGCCGCTCCAGGATCGGTTCGAAGTCAGGCTGCATTTTTCTTCCGGCAACCTCCACCCAGATCGCCAACGGCAATGCGGAACCCACGTCCACCTTGTCAATGTCAGGGCCAATCAGTTCGACTTCACCATCATTGATCCCTTCCATATCGATGGAGGTGACGAACTCAAATCCATCACTGACGTTGCCGCCGAACTCCACATGCGTGTCTGCCTTTCGAATGCGCTCACCCTCGAATGCCGGGCCATAGGGTACGGGGATCGGAACTTTGGTGATCTTCACTTTGCATCCCCGAACCTCAAGCGCTTTCTCGACCATGCTGTCGTGCGGCACGTTGGATACGACATGCTCGTACGTGCACACACCGGTCGGCAATATCTCGGGAATATCGGTATCAGCGATGACCGGGAATCCGTAATTGATCGCGCCCGCTGCAACCGCGTATTTTTCAGGTGTTACTTCGCCAAAGGCGAGAACAAACGCAAAGATCCTGTTTTTGTTGTATTTCAAATTCTTCTGAAAATCTCCCGGCTTTACATTTCCGAATGAAAGCGCCGCCCTGTTGGCGAAACCGAGCGCGTAGATCAGGGCTGACACATCCTTGCCAAAGGGTACCAGGCGAGTTTCCCAGCCAAGCTGGACACCCTCCTGATCGAGCTGCTCGGCGAACTGGGTACCGTTCGCCGGACCGCCCATAAAGACATATAGATTTTTCTGTTGAAGTTCCCTCGCGATCTGCACGGCGATTTCGTTTGTCGGAGCCGCTCCGGTAATAGCAGCAAAACCGGGCGCGGTGCCGTCAACGAACTCGATGCCCCGCTCGCGCATGGTCGTGTCGTTTGCAGCGCCAAGCCATATTCCATCCGCTGGATTTGGACCGATAAGATATTTGCAGGCTTCGATCACCTCGCATGCAAATAGAGCAGCGACTCCTGCATCGAGCGTATTCCCGAGATATGGAAGCCAGACATTGTCAGAAGGCCGCTCGGGAAGCAGGCATTTTGCCCTGTTAATGATCTTTCGGAGATCTCCAAGCACTTCAATTTTTTCACCTGTAAAAGAGTATATGACAGGAAGATAGTATGCGGTATTCGGAAACGCCACCTCCGATGTCTCGCCCTTTGCCTCTATCGCTTCATTCAATTTTTTTTCTGCTCTGCTCACCCATTCGATCGCGCCGTCAATAGCACTACTGCAGATCAACTTAGACATCGAGTTCTCTCCTATCTTTCATATCGTATAATTTCCGTTCCATTTTCTTGTTAATTCCGAGTTTCTCTCTGGCCTGGTCGAGTATCTCCAGGATCTTCACGCTGGCTTCAATAGGATCATCGTACACATGAAAAGAAGCGCCAAATAGATCTTTTGTCTCTTCATTCAAAAACCGGGTCACATTCTCAGAGCCATGTATATGAAAGGGATGGCCGAGCACCACATCGACGCCAGAGGCGACAAAATAGCAGGCAATGGCCACGGCTTTTTCACTCATCCACTCCGGCGCCACGCCAACTGCCGGTATCTGCGACAGATCATCGCCAAGGCCGCCCTCAAATACGACTTCGGTTCCGGCTTCCAGAATACGCGAATTATCCACACAGCTACCCATATGAAGCACAGGTGGTATACCCACAGTCTCACAGATCTCTCGCAATCCGGCGCCTGCTCCTTCCAGTGCGGCCTCAGGACGAAGCATGCCCTCCTTTGCCGAGGCAATTGCCGCACAGCCTGTTTTAAGTACCAGAACATTTTCTTTCAAAAGCTCGCGTGTGAGAATGTTGATATAATTGTCGAGTTTTGTCTTGGGATTATTACAGCCCACAATACCAACGACACCCTTGATTCTGCCCTGAATGATTGCATCATTCAATGGCCGGAAAGAGGCGCGGAATGAACCTCCGAGCATGTACTTGATGGCATCCACACTGAATCCAGCCACCATAGGCTTGCTCTCCGAAGGAATCGCGACCTTTTGGGGATCGCGGTTCACGAAGTTATCGATTGCACGTTTGACCAGCGATTTTGCCGATGCCAACGCATCATCTTCATCAAAAGCGAGATGGGTGGCACCAATCGTCCTGGCAATGTTGGTCGTCGAAACGATTTCCGTATGGTAGGCGCTGGCGACATCCGGCAGGCTCGGCATACAGCACTGCACATCGATGATCATCATTTCCACCGCGCCAGTGATCACGGCCAGTTCCTGCTGGAGAAAATTCCCTGCCACCGGGATACCGTGACGCATAAGTATTTCGTTCGCCGTACAGCAAATACCGGCAATAGTAACACCTTCGGATCCCGCTTTCCTGGCATAGTCCGTTATCTCAGGATCATTGACAGCGATAGCGAGCATTTCCGACAACTCCGGTTCATGGCCGTGAACCAGAATATTCACTGTTTTTTCATTCAGAACACCAAGATTCGCCTGGCTCCGAACCGGAGAAGGCGTGCCGAAAAGGATGTCGGATACGATGGTGGCAATTCTGGAACCGCCCCAACCGTCGGCCAGGGATGTCCGGAACGCCTGCATAAGGATATTGCGGTAATCGTGATCCACACCCATGTGCGTGCGGTGCATGGACTCGACCACCATCCGGTCAATTCCCTTGGGCTTCACATTATTTCTCATCCATATGCTCTGCTGTTTTTCAGGGGCAAGCATAAGTGTTTCAAGCTCTTCTTCCTGTTTGGTATATTCAGAAAGGAAATGATTCGCCAGATCCAATGCCACGTCTTCAGAGCTTCTCTCTGACTCCTCAATTCTGCACAGTCTCGCCGCCTGTCTCAGCGCTCTTTCATCCTTTATCTCATACCCATTACCGTGTCCTTCTGCGACTTTTTTCAGCCGCAGCACAAGATGACGGCCATGATCCGAATGGGCAGCCGCACCGCCAACCACCTCACGCAGGAAATTCCTCGCTACTATGGTATCGGCACCTGCGCCACAGACACCATAGGGCGCCTTTGCCGTAATGCGACAGGGACCCATATGGCAAATGCGGCAACATAAGCCCTCCCTGCCGAATTTACACTGCGCCTGTTGCGTATCCATCCGGGTGAAGCATGTATCGATTGACTCGACCTCCGCTTTCTTCAAAAGTTCGAGCGATGCGCTATCCCAAACGCGATCCTGAATGCTCTTTGCTTCTTTCGGCATCTGATTCTCTCCAATGATTATGAAATCAGTTCAAGGAATTGATCGATCTTTCTTCTGGCAGGATTACCTTCCGACAGTCCCATAATATTTCTTCCGTTCTCAGCGTACTCAGCAAGTTCACTATCGTCCGGAATGCCCAGTAACATGTTCGCTCCAACACTGTTTTTCAAAGCCTGCGCCGTTTCGGGCAGCGCATCACGCCGCAGTCGATTCACAATGATCGCGAGGGCGTTATATGAAATGTCCATCTCCTTTGCCAGCTCATGCAAACGCCGCACCGTTTCCATGCCCGCTGCCGACGGATCCGTCACAATGATCAGTACATCCACAGACTGCACGAGACGACGCGAGAGATTTTCCAGCCCTGCTTCATTATCCAGGACAACATATGGATAATGAACGGTGATTTGAGACATCGCGGTCTTCAGTACGTTGTTCGCATAGCAGTAACATCCGGGTCCCTCAGGTCTGCCCATGGCGATCAGATCAAAATTCTCCGCCTCAACCAGACTTTCGGAAATCTTCAATTCGATCAGCTGCTGCTTCGATATGCCGCTGGATAATCCCTTTGCGGATTCATCGCGCGCCTCTTCGCGAATGCGTCCGATCGACTTGATCACATTCACGCCGAGAACTTTGTCAAGACAGCTGTTGGGATCGGCATCCACGGCCAATACCGGAGTCTTCTCCTTTTGGATCAATGCTGAAACCAGCAATCCGGCAATCGTTGTCTTGCCCACACCACCTTTACCGGTGATCGCGTAAATATGTGGCATTTATGAGTCCAGTAATTTATTTGTGATCATCTCGAACCGCTCCACGATACGCTTGTCTAATCCGTCCAGAACGGAGCACCCCGTTCTGTCGGACGCGCGGATCCCTTCCGAATAGGGAATCATACCCAAAAATTCGATATCCGGAAAAGCATGACGAATGAATTCTTCATCGTTTTGGGTTACGACTTTATTCCCGACCAGCTGAATCTGCTTCATACCGATCTCTCCCGCCATCCTGACGATGCGGCTGCAGGAATCGATGGATCGCTGTCCCGGTTCCATGACGACGACCATACGGTCCACAGCTCGCGCCGTCGCGCGCCCGAGATGTTCCACGCCCGCCTCCATATCCATGATCACCAAATCGTCTTTATAGAGAACCAGATCCGCGATCAATGCACGTATCAGTACGTTTTCAGGACAGGCACAACCGCTGCCGCCCTGTTCCACGGCGCCGAGCACGAGCAGCGCAACCCCCTCATGCAGCGTGGCACAGGAATTCGCAATATCCGATACTTCCGGATTCAGTTTGAAAATCTGTCCGTACTGCTTCACTTTCGCGCCGGTTCTCTCCTCGATCAAGGCTTTCTGACGCGATATCGGGACGATACTGCCCTGAATGTTGTCAGGTACACCGAGTGCGGCAGCGAGATTAGCATCCGGGTCGGCATCGATGGCCAGCACCTTGATATTTCTTCTGGCTGACAACAAAGCAATCGCCGCGGCGAGCGTTGATTTGCCGACACCTCCCTTGCCTGAAATTGCAATTTTCCGCATATTTAAAAACCGTATTTCTGTTTCATCGCTTCTGATAGCTGTTGCGTCATCTCAAAAACCTTTTCCGCATCAGACGGCTCCATGGATCCGGTACCGCAGGAGGGTGTCACAATAGCCTGATCAAGGATGAGCTGCTTGTCTATACCCCTGGATGACAGATGATCGATCAAACGATCATAATGGGAAACCATACCGTCGAGCGTCTGTTCCCGAATCGCTGTGGATGTCGGTACAACACCCCACGCGAGCATTCCGCCGTTCTGCAGATAGGGCTTCACGGAATCGGCGTAAATCGCGATGGTCTCTCCGTAATCAAAGGCATCGAAATTGACGATATCGACACCGGCATCGATCAATATGCTCCACTCCGTATTGCCACAGCAATGAACACCAGCCAGCGCATTGTCTGTATGGACGGCGTCTATCACTTCTGCCAGATGCGAAACCACATCCTCTCTTTTCACAGAGACGTATGTGGAACTACCGAACGCGGACAGGATCGGCTCGTCGATAAAGCAGATTACTTTCTCCGCATAGGGCTGAAATTTCTGTATCTGCCAGCGGCATTTCATGGCCAGCGCCTTGATGACGACATCCCGGAACTCTTCATTGTAATAAATCGCTCTCTTGTTTTCATCGACAATAGTGAGCGCGAAGCTGCAGGGACCGGTGGTCTGCACTTTCACCAAAGGCAGTTTGGTCCCCAGCTCTTTCAACCGGTCTTCAAATACATACACCCCTTTGGAAAAATCGGAACTGATCGCCATCGCCGAACAATCACCGTTCCCCTCATCGGGATCCATCGCCATCATATATGCTTCGTAAAACTCGGCAAATGCTTCCGAATAATCACCAGTCGTATCGAAATACATGCGTTCTTTCTCACGATCGATCACAATACAGGGCATTCCTTCTGAATACTGAATTTCCATCTGTTCATTGAGTCCCAGCTTTGGTAATTGGGGCCAGAACGGGGCTGAAGCTATTTTCGAAAGAGAGATATCGACAGCGTAATCTGTATTATCGAAGGGCATGCTGCCGATACCTGTTGCCAGGAACTGAGGTTTGAAAGACATTTTCGCTTCCTTTATCTTATTATCTGCTTATTGTATTTTTGATTGCGGAAATATGCGCCGGAGTCGTGCCGCAACAACCGCCAATAATGCTGACACCCGCATCGATTATTGCCGGTACAAGCGCCGCCATCTGCTCCGGTGTCTCGGGAAACACATCAATCCCATTGACATTCTGAGGCAGTCCGGCGTTCGCATGGACGAGTATCGGCGTGTCGGGTAAAATCCCGCGAATCGTTTTCACGATGTCTACCATTCGCTCGAAACCATTGCCGCAATTGGTGCCAATGATATGCGCACCGGCGTCAAGAGCGGCTTTCGCGGCCTCTTCAGGCGCCACACCCATCATCGTGCGATAATCACCCTGCACGCTGCGCTCGAAAGTAAATGTACAGATCACTTCACAAGCGGTATTTTCGCGAGACGCCTTCACAGCCGCAACGGCTTCATCGATAGCGATCATTGTCTCTACACAGATAGCATCCGCGCCGCCTCTTTCCAGCGCCACGGCTTGCTCCTTGAACGCTTCATACAGATCTTTTTCCGTCACATCTCCCATAATGACCATCTTGCCTGTTGGACCGATGGAGCCGAGCACATGCTTATCAGGTCCTGCAGCCTCACGGGATATCGATGCTGCTGCCTCATTCAGTTCGGAGGCTCTTTCCGCGAGACCATAATGTTCGAGTTTGAAACTGCTGCCGCCAAAACTATTGGTTTCGATCATGTCGGCCCCGGCGTCGATATAACTCTGCGCGATTTCCAGCACTTTGCTGCGATGCGTGATACACCACAACTCAGGGCAATCACCTGCCTGGAGACCTTTTTTTTGAAGGAACGTCCCCCAGGCTCCGTCGGAAACAAGAATCCGCCCCTGGTCGAGTTCTTGCAGTATCTTTTTCATTCGTCTCTCCAATCACTTTATTCTGTTCACAGTTTAAGTATCCCTGATGACAAGATCAGGTTGAATGACATACTGATAAAGCGATACATCACCTCCCTTTTGATTTTCGTGGATTATTTGCGCCAGGATACGGGCCATCTTCTCGACATGCGGATCGATCGATGTGATCGCAGGCGTGAAATATCTCGATAAATCCGTATTGCCGTAACTGACCACCGCCATCCCCTGAGGTATTGCGTACCCCCACGACTTCAACCGTCCGATAATACTGACGGCATCGGAATCATCAAAACAGAAAATCCCTTCAATATTTTCCTGATCGATCCAGTCTTTCGTAACACTTTTTACATCATCCACAACATACGACCTTCTGTCCGCACTCTCCTTTTCGATAAATGAACGGAAGTTCTCTTCCAGAACATCCTGAACCATATTCGGTCCGAGCCAGACATTATTCTTGATAAATGCGAGGTTTTTCTTACACCTGGTCAGAAGATATTGTACGGCACGCTTCACTCCGAGATCATAACTCTGGATGACATATGGAAATGAAGAGCCGGTCATGGTGTGGTTCATCAGCGTAACAACCGATCCGCCGGAATGCAGTCTTTTGTAAAAGGCAGCGGTTCTCGTTTCATCGAATGTGGGGACAACGATGACGGCTTCGTAGCGTTCGTTTATCAGCGTTCCAACCAGCCGCACCTCTTCCTGCCAATTATTATAATCAACAAAATGTGAAAGCGTCCTGTCCAGTCGCGCGGCCTCACGCCGCAGGTAGTAGATGAGCTGATCAACAAGCGCGGAAAAATATGGGACGATAACGCCCCAGATCTGCTTCTGCGGTCCAAGGTCACATACAAATGATCCTTTTCCAGGTTTCTGTATGATCAGGTCGTTTTCCGACAATTTTCGAAGCACATGTTTTGCAGTCTCACGCGAAATATCATGCTTTCGCTGCATGTCATTGATTGAATCTATTTTACTGCCGGGAAGATATTGTTGGGAAAGAATACCGTTCCGATACTGCTCGTACAGTTTCTGGTAGATAGGAATAAATTTAGGATCGGCATCTCTGTTTTGCATCGATCTAAACTTTTTCAAATTGTTCGTTTTACCGAACAAATCAGGTTTTGTCCTGTGCAGATTAATCCGGGTGTGTAACGAAGATCTTAGGATTTTTACCCGGATCACACGTTTCGAAGAACAGAAGTATTCAGCCTGTGCGCTATAAAGGATAAGGCGACACGAGAACCATCGGAATATAAGTCATTCGATGTGAAAATGCAAGAAAAAATCACATCACATCACATTTTGATTGGATTTTAAATTCGGCATATCATCTTATTCAATCAACGATATCTCAGGGAAATATCAATTATGCGGAAGCCGTCCATATGCGCTCGATCTCTTCCAGGCTCTTGCCCTTTGTCTCCGGCACAAAGCGCCAGAAGAAGATGGTCGCAATAAAGCAGATACCGGCAAAAGTGAAAAAGCCGGTGTGCAGTCCGAATTTCCCCACATACCACGGAAAAAGATAGGCGCTGAGCGTGTTCGTGGCCCAGTTCGAGAGCGTGGCGATGGACATGGCCCTGCCGCGAACCCGGTTCGGAAAGATCTCCGGCGTCAGCACCCAGATCACCGCACAAATAGAGAGGGCGACACATGCCATATAGATGCCGAGAACGACAACGATGAACAGGCCAGATCCCGCGTTCGTTAAAAACAGACCACCGGCAGCCGCCAGGCTCAGCACGACGACGGCCATCCCGCCGATCAGCAAAGGACGCCTGCCCAGATGATCGATGATGCTTAGCGCGATAATGGTAAATATCAGGTTGATGACACCCAGCAACACCTGATATTGCAGGGCACCGCCCAGTTTGAATCCCACTTCTTCGAGTATGCTCGGACCGTAGTACACCACAATATTGACGCCTGTTAACTGTCCGAACACGGAGAGACCGACGCCGACCATCAGAGCCACGCGCAGTCCGGGACGAAACAGTTCGGATATACTCCCCTGCTCGTCTTCAAGCGAGGTCTCTATCTCCTTCCGCTGTTGGGCGGCTTTGTGATGTCCCCCGATTCTTGCGAGAATATGTTCACCGCGCTCTTTCAGTCCGCTTTTGATGAGATAGCGGGGACTCTCCGGTATCATGAAGAGAAGCAGAAAGAAAGCACCGGCGGGAAGCATTTCAGCGCCGAACATGGCGCGCCAAACTTCAGCCACAATGATTTTATGCATGAATCCTGATCCACCGAAGGCACCGGGATGCAGTGCGGCATGTCTCGCGAGTCCCCAGTTCGAGAAATAGGCAATCAGGATGCCGATCACAATGGAGAGCTGATACAAAGCGACCAGGCGTCCGCGGGAATTTGGCGGCGCGAACTCGGAAATGAACAGCGGCGCCAGCACAGATGCGGTTCCAACCCCCAGACCGCCGATAAACCGCATGCTCACCAAAATTTCGAAAGTCGGCGGGACAGTTGAACCGAGCGCCGAGATGAAAAACAGGGACGCGCCCAGAATGAGGATCGGTTTTCTTCCGAATCGATCCCCCAGTGCGCCGGCCACCATCGCGCCGATGACACAGCCGACCAGAGCCGAGCTGGTGAACCAGCCCACCATCAATTCGGTGAGTCCGAACTGGGTTTTCACCATGCCAACTGTGCCGGATATTACGGCAGTATCAAAACCGAAGAGCAGGCCGCCCAATGAAGCGACGCTACAGATGGCTGCGAGATAGCCATGATGGACATCATTTTTATGGATTGTATTCATCACTCCCTGCCGGAATGCATCATTTTTTCAGTCAATAGTTGAAGTATAATTAAAATTCATGGAAAATGCAATTATTTTTTCATTGAAACGCTTTTGTATTGAATTGGACTTGTATTTTTATTACATTATACTTTCTAACAACATACAAATAAGAGGGAGAAGTACATGTCTATCACCTTTATTTTTCTCGCGCTCATCCTGGTTATCCCCATTCTCATCATTATCATCTACAACAGGCTTGTGAAAAACAGAAACCTGATGGAAGAGGGATGGAGCGGGATCGAAGTCCAGCTCAAGCGCCGGACCAACCTGATCCCGAATCTCATCGAGTCCGTCAAGGGTTACATGAAACATGAGAAGGAGCTCTTGTCCGACATCACCAGACTTCGATCGGAAAGCATGAAAGTGAATGAAGTCGCTGAGAAATCCAAACTTGAAAACGCGCTGACCCGGTCGCTGGGAAACCTGTTCGCCGTCGCCGAATCCTATCCGGATCTGAAAGCGAACGAGAACTTTCTGGATCTCCAAAATGAGCTTTCAGAGATAGAGGATCAAATCCAGATGTCCAGACGATACTACAACGGCACAGTGCGTAATTTGAACATACTCATCGAATCCTTTCCGAGCAACATCATCGCCAACATGTTCAACTTTACAAAAGGGACCTTTTTCGAGCTCGAGGATGCCGAAGACGGCAGCGTGCCCAGGGTAAAATTTTAACTTTGCGGAGGTTTCATGCGACGACTGTACTGCATCGTATTGGCCATTCTCATTTTCCCGACGATCTCTTCTGCCCGGGAAACAGAGCGCATCCTCTCTTATCTGAGCCAGATTCAGGTCCATGAAGATGGCAGTATGACGGTCACCGAAGTCATACGCGTGTACGCCGCCGGTGACGCGATCAAACGCGGTATTTACCGCACATTCCCGACCCGCTACAAAAATCGCCACGGCAGGAGTGTCAAAATCACTTTTGATGTGCTGGACGTGAGAAAAGATGCCAGACCGGAACCGTATCATACAGAGCAGATGTCAAACGGTATCAAATTGTATATCGGTGATGCGAATGTGTTCCTCGACCGGGGCATATACACCTACATGATCGTCTACCGCACGGACCGGCAGCTAGGCTACTTTGATGATTTCGACGAATTGTACTGGAATGCCACCGGCAACGACTGGAATTTCACCATCGAATACGCCGAGGCTGTCGTGGAGCTGCCTCCGGGAGCACGGATCATAAAGAGCGTGGCATACACAGGCGCTCAGGAGGAACAGGGTTCGAACTATTCGATCGGTTACGACACAACGGGCAGGATAAAATTTTCGACACTGGAACCTCTCCAGCCGTACGAAGGACTGACAATTGCGGTTTCATGGCCCAAAGGGATCATACCGGAACCTTCATTTCAGGATAATCTGCTGTATGCTGTCAAAAATCCAACCGAGGAGATCGCTGGTCTCGCGGGTATATTGGCGATTCTGTTCTATTATGTACTGATCTGGGCGCGTGTGGGAAAGGATCCTCCCAAAGGAACCATCATTCCTCAGTTCAAGCCGCCCGACGGATATTCCCCCGCAGCCACCCGGTATGTCATGCGCATGGGCTACAGCGACAGGGTTTTTGCATCCGCCATTGTAAATATGGCAGTCAAAGGTTACATCAAGATACAGGAACGAAAAGGTGAGTTTACAGTACAGAAGACCGGGGCTGATAATTCGATTTTGTCAAGAGGAGAGCAAAAGATCGCTATCAAACTGTTTGCAAACAGGGACATTCTTGAATTCAAGCAGCCTAATCATTCCCGGATCAGGGGCGCTGTGAATGCATTGAAAGCCTATCTTAAGCTCGAGCTTGAGAAAATGCATTTCGAAAAGAACTCAGGATATATTCTCCCCGGGATCCTGCTCACTCTGGCAACATTGGGAATCATCATCGTTTCCTCGCGGGGAAGAGCGGAGACTTTGATGATGACGGTATGCTTGTCCGGCTGGACCATCGGATGCGCCGCGCTTTTCTATGCGGTCGCCAAATCGTGGATAAGCACCATTGCATCGCGCGGTATGGCGCTGAAAAATCTCGCTGGCACAATTGTCATGACCCTGTTCTCCATACCCTTTCTGATCGGTGAAGTGTTCGGCATCGTGGCTTTTTCCATATTCACATCTTTCATAACGGTTCTTATCGTCATCCTTGCCATATTGCTGAATTTCTTTTTCTTCCATCTGCTCAAAGCGCCGACGATACTCGGCAGGTCTGTGATGGACCAGATCGAGGGTTTCAAAATGTATCTGGAGACTGCGGAGAAGGGACGAATGAACACGATGCTCGCACAGGATCAGACGCCCGCACTCTTCGAAAAATATCTGCCCTATGCGCTTGCGCTGGGGGTGGAAAATCAATGGTGCGAAAAATTTTCCGATGTGATCAACCAAAGCGGCAAGTATCAGGACTATTCGCCGGCATGGTATTCGGGAGGAAATTTTCGCCCAACCAACCTTTCGGGATTCGCGACAACCCTCGGGGCTTCATTCTCTTCAAGAATCAGCTCATCATCCTCAGCTCCGGGTTCCAGTTCGGGAAGCAGCGGGGGTGGATTCTCCGGTGGTGGCGGCGGCGGTGGCGGAGGCGGCGGATGGTAAAGGATTCATAATATCACCCGTGTTTTTATTCCGGCCGTATGAAAATCTCCACCTGACCGAATTCGAGATCCATATCATGCGTCTGTGATGTCCGCCCTGAATTGACATGCGTCATCGGCTTATGCAACCGGAGCCTGCGCGATCCGCTGCTCGTCGCTGTGATCATGGCCGAATCCTCACGTGCCCGAACGACATCCGCTTTACTGCTCCACAGCCGGGTCCCCGCGGAATCCGCCAGCCGGCGCAGAATCTCTACCGGCAGCGGCGCCGTTCCCGCATACACCGATCTCCAGCCATCCACATCTTTCACTGCAAAAGCCGCCGCATTTACATCCACCCATCGCCCCAGTACAGACGCCCCGACATCCTTCACAAAAAATCGAGGGTATCTTATGGAACCGCTGCCGAAGTTCAGATAGCGCATCTCATCGCTGGTCGAATGTATCATCATGGGGCCGGGCTTGTCGATAATCCCGAATCTGAAGCCGGTCAGCATTTCCATCTGCCGAACATCCAACCCATCGGGCGATACATAGCCCGGAGCATAACACCAGATGACGGTGACACCGCTGTCTTTCAGCATGTGGCGCATGCTGATGATTTCATCTTTCGTGAGATAGAAGTTATTGACCATGAACAACATCTTGTACTGCCGGATATCCTGCATGCCCAGATCAAAGCGATAGAGGAAGTCGACAGGCGCGCCCATCCTGTGGATCGAGCGGGCCTGGGCATCGAGAAACCAGTAGCTGAAGAAGTCCATGAACGTCCCCCCTTTCTCGTACTTCTCCTCCGCCTTCCAGTGTCTGGTCACAAAGAAAGATTTGGTATCATAGCACGCCGCAATCTCCGACACCGATCCCAGCCGCATCTCTTTTCGATGCTGACCCAGGGCGATCATACGTTTGATTGACGCCTTCAGGACATCTTCGCTGTACCAGGGATCGCCTTTTACCGCGCCGATATCGCAGAGCCAGCCTCCGCTGCCCGACACAAACATCTGCCCCAGATCGCGTTCGAGAAGATTGACCGAACCCTTGATATCGCTGCTTCCTGAACCGGCGAAATTGCTATCTCGTCCTTTGTCCACGAAAGTGGCAGGGTCCATCTCTACGCAAGGGATCTTCCCATGCCGCAGTATCGAATCGATGAGCAGCCGGTACCCACCGTCGCCGCCGGTCCCGCGCGCTCTTCCCAGCCAGTTGCCCGCGCCATCATACACATCGGTCTCCCCTTTCCGCGCTCCCGCCAGATTCGACTGCTGATAGGTGTACGGCGACGCGATATAGTCCACATCCTCGCTTTTCAATATTTTCTCCGGCGAAAGATGCCCGCCCTCCTGCATCCAGACATTTTCGAGCACGTAATTGTAGAAGACACCGAAAATGAGCCGGCGCTCTGTCTCCTGTTTAACGACATCTGCGAAATGGAGGATAATATCCGCGTTCAAATCGTGAAATTTCCTGTAAAACTCAATGACCCGCGCCTCCGTGACCGGATCCCTGAAAAGTCCGTGGCTCGCAGTCAGTCTTTCAGATGTGCCTGGCACATAGCCGAGTTTTTTCACCATCTTCCTGTTGGTGTCCGGTAAAAACTGAGCATGCGCGTAATGCCATTCACCGCCGGTTGTGCCCAATCCGGCATGATATCCGAGGATCCTGCTCTTTAGTGGTGATTTCGCATAGTGCCTCAGGAAATTTAGCAATGTCTGCGTGATATCCGTCTTCCAGACATCTGAGGCAAACGAGGCATCTTTCGGAAAATCGCGCCACCAGCGCTGTCCGCCCTCGCCGATCAGCAGTTCGGGGGTCGACATATTGTGCCGCGGATCGAATGGCAGACAAGTCTCGACCAGCTCCTCCGGGTGATGTGCCGTCCACCAGTCCGGCATATAGAGAAGCAGCCTCGGGACCAGATACGCATCTGGATGCAAATGGATCAACGTCAGCAGAAATTCATCGAATACATCCCAATCATAAGTGCCGTCAGATTTCCAGCCGTCGGTGAGCTGCAGGATCGGATGAAGAATATTGATGCCGGAGTCACGGAAATCGGGCGTCACGTTGCGTAGTTTCCAACTCCAGGCAAATGCCGGATAGCTTTCCTCACCATTCACGAATAGTCGGGGGCCACCCTGCTCCACACGAACGACAGCTTGTACAGGCGGCTCTTTCGCCAAATTTCGTCTTATACTGGTCAATGCATCATTGGAAATCTGCATATCTGCGATGTCGCTTAACAGAATCCTCGGTGCGATCATCGCGTAACCACCAGCTAAACTGATTGATCTAAGTGCATCCCTTCGATTCATATGATATCGTCTCCTAAAAGCAATGTACATGAAGTATCC
>JAZBPW010000044.1:0-59359 GCA_036351795.1 Candidatus Zhuqueibacterota bacterium
TATTGCTCTTGTAATGTAACAATATCTTTCTCAGTGATATCCCCCCGGGGCGGATTGATAGCGAAATAAAATGCCGTTACGAAATGCACAATGAATGAGCCGAGAAGTATGAGGGCGAAGCGTTTGTCGATTGATCCCAGCAAGCGTCTCTGATACTTTTTGGGGAAATCGTAATAGTAGTCATAAGAAATAACGTCTTCTTCAAATCCATTTTTTTCATTGCTTATATCGTTCACGCTAACCTCTTATTGTTGTTTCCTGCCTGTCCTGATTGAAAAACTCAATCACCGATCCGGTAGACAACAAGCCTCATATTCGGATAACTGGATTTGCCGCATGTCGCCATTACTTTTACAAGCAATTTATATGCAATCGATCTATCTCCCTGAATCGTCACTTTTCCGGAAAATTTTGTGCCGTACAGTTCTTCCATTCGTTTCGCTTCGCGGGCGTAAACGTTCAATTTTTCCTGAAGAGATGGAATGATAAAACTGTTGAGCTGTTCTACTTCCGCTGTCTTGATGACGGGTTCATGATTCACCATGATCCATTCCTTGGAAATCACCAGATCGAGCGCGACTTCAGGGGACTGTTCGATATTCGACTTCGGCAATGTCAGATACTCAGATGGCTGGATGAGCATCCCCTCTGTTGAATACGTTTTCAGCAGAAAGACCAGAATGATCGTGAACATATCCATCATAGAAGTGAGGTTGAGCTTGACTTTTCCCGGATTCGTATCGTGTTTCTTAATTCGCGACGGAATAAACGCCATTATTCACTCCAAGTTAGCTTGATTTATATCACACCCGCTGCCAGAGAGACATCTGGAAACAGAATGACCTCTCTGCCATCTACAACAATTTTTCGTGAAGAGTCCATCGTACTCACCAATACCTGATAATTGATATCCGGCTCGGCCTGAATAACAATTCTTTCCGTATCAGAATATCGGCCGGTAGCCGACTGCTTGATCTCCAGTAGTTTATTCGCGAGTGCGTCATAGTCATAAGATCCATCAGCAAGATTGGGTATCGTGGGCCCATTGTTTTCCGACGATTTCAAAATTGCCTGAGAACTGGATAGATAAAAGCCGCGATCGGTAATCGTCACTGCGAGATCAAGTTTCTTTTCGGTCTCTTTCGGTGCAGCGCCGACAACGGTTTTCGTGCCGACCGCAGGGGGCAGATTTAATTCGATCACTCCAATCTTGATCCACTGTGCGGATGAAAGCAGCAGGGGTATCAATACAACCATCAAATTCATGACCGGCGTCAAATTTGGCTCGATATCCTCACCTGCCGTAGTTCTTCTGAATGAAGGTCTGAACGCCATGATTATTGATTCCCTGTAATTAAGTTGATCAATTTCACAGTATGCTCATCGATCTCATCGATGATCTTTGTCGTTTTATTTTGGATGAAAGTATACAGCAGGATAGCCGGAACAGCAATGATCAAACCCGTCAAAGTGGTATTCATTGCAACCGCAATACCCGCTGCCAGCATTCGCGACTTTTCCGTAGCATCTATTCCGGGCGCTGAGACAGATCGAAAGGCGGCGATAAGTCCGTAAATCGTGCCCATTAATCCGATCAGAGTGGAGACATTGGCGATCATTGCCAGAAAACCAGTGCGCTCTTGCAGCTTTGGAATAACTTCGAGTGTCCCTTCGTCCACAGAATTTTGTACCGAACGAAAATCAATCGCGTCTGTTTCCGCAACTTTTTTCAGAGCCGCCAGAACAACCTGAGGGAGCGCCTTGTTCCGGGCCGAATTGCACAATGCAATCGCTTTCTTGTAATCTCCGCCCTTGACAAGCTTCTTGATTTCCGCCATAAATTTTGGCGCATTAATATTCGATCGTACCAAAATGTAGTACGCACGCTCGATTGCTATGGCCACCATGAAAACAGCGATCACAAGCAGCGTCCACATGAAGAACCACCCCGTTGAACTAGTGCTGAAGTTTTTCAAAATCTCCGCCATCGAAGACCTCCGCTAAATTTAAGTTAAAATTAATCCTTTACTTCCGATATCGTTTTCAATTTCAGTTGCTGTATTTTGAAAGGCTTCCTCGCCTCACCCTTCAAAAGGAATGGCGATTTCGGTCCTTTTTTCAACTCCTCTTCAAATGATCGATCGATAAATTCCATCTCACCCAATTCCGGCTCGACTCGCTTCGGCAATATCGCGACTCTGGGCTTCTCTATGACCGCCTCAATGGTAATCTCCATAAGCTCGATTTCCCCGACCTCTATCTCTGCCGATACCTGAGGAGGTGGAGGAGTCACCGTATCAGGCGTTGCCTCCTGAGCTGACACCAATGAACCAGCGAATATCAGCAGGACGAAAAGACCCCACGACCATATTCTCTTCATATTCATTTTATGTTCGCTCCCAAGCCTGTTAGTTAATGATGATGTGTTTGTCAACCGCAAGGTTCTGCCTCACCTTTTCGTCGCTCGCCCGGATCTTGAATTTTTGTCTCTGAAGATCCCAGTCCGCAATGCTGCGAAGCATCACCTGAACCTCAATCCCATTGCCCGATAGGTCCTTGTCCGTGCCCTCTATCGCCAGCACATTGTGGCCGGCTTTCATATAGTTTCCGAGCTGGTGTGACCGTACAGCTCTCCATTCCGTCGAATCCGATGAATATGCCGAAATATACTCTCCATTGAAAAAGAGATTGTATGAGTCATCCGCTTTGATTGAAAGCTCTGCAGAGACAGGCAAACCTTCCACATGAAAAGATTTTCTGAAAAATACCTGCCTGCTGACGACCCGCTCTATCTCTGGTTTTGAAGTGATCAGTCCATCTTCATCAAGAAAGTTCATATCCAACTCATCCCCCAATCCGGCCGATGAATCCGATTGAACGGATCTCGATACCACTGTCGTATCGCTCACTATGGATAATGTATCCATTGTCACCAGCCAAATGCGCTTCCCTGCCATTCCCGACCCTGCTTCTACGAAATTCACCTGCCCCCAGTTTGCATCATTGAATCCTGGCTCTGTCCATCCATTGACATACTGCGTCGTTGCCAGCCAGGAATCATCGCTCAACAGTTCTTCGCCATCGATGGTAAGGTTCATTAATTGACTGTATTTTTCAGGATCGGTCTTTACGAGCGCCAGTATGATCTCCGTCGACCATCGATTCTGAAGATCGAGCTCCATACTGGTATCATGGCCAAGTTCCAGCAGTTCCAGCGCCAGATCTCTGAAAAGATACGAGTTGTCTTCATACGTGAACAGCGCATCCTCATATTCAATCCTGTCCGTCTCCTTGAACAGCTGCTCAAATTGCCTTCGATTGGTATTTGAACGATTCATGAGTTCAAGACCGCGTTCCGACAATTCGTAGATAGAGCGCAACATGTTCTGCCTTGTATTGTCTACCATTGGATCTGAAATCCCTTCGAGTTGAGCCTTCTCAAGGGTCTGCCGTTCAACCTCAAGTGCAAGCGCGGCAATTTCCTTAGAATAGTATATCAAATTCCCCATCTGATCCGATATGTTCAGGGCATCCAGCGTTGCATCATTAGCTTCATTCCTGATGACGCGATCGTATAGCTCCGCGTTGTTCTCATAAAGATCCAGTGACTTGAAAGCAAGGGCGTGGTATTCATCCGACAGAATATTGTTCGTGCTCACTATCTTGCTTCGGGAAAGCTTCACCCACTGATTTTCTATGCCAAGGTCCCACGCCTCCTTGATATTTCTCGTATGATCACTCACGATCTCATCTATCAATGGCTTCACGGCCTTGTTGAGAACCTGCTTTCTGTATTCCATCTCGGAGACCGCGTTCAAACCGGGTGGTATCGGTGCTGCGAGAAAAGAACTGACCGAGGCGAAATTGAGTTCTGCAATATCATAAATAACCTCGGAGATCTTCTCCTTGCAGCGATCTATCCATTTGCGCGCTACGCGAAGTGTGCTGTCCTCAGCCACGACCTTCAATCGCGTCTCTCCGTCTGGAACATTGCGGTTTGCCTCAGCGATCTCTGTTTCATAATTATTGGCAAGCCTTGTCAGTACATCAACGGATTGCTTATAAGATTTTTCCGCCCTGGCATAAAGATCGGCCGAGGTCTGATTGATCTCTTTCTGATAAACAATTCGCCTTGTTTCGTCCATTGGCGGAATTTCCTGCCGCGCCCATGCCTCAGCAAATTCTTCATAGGTATCACCGATGTAGTAAGTGGCCTCATACAGCCTCAGCGTACCATAACTCACGACATTCGAGAAACCCTCGACCAGTTCTTTGAGGTATTCTTTTTTTCTCTCCTTGGACTGAGTCATCTGTAACTGTGGAAGCGCAAATTCGATATCGCGATACTCGTCGTATTTCAGTTTGTTCAAATGAAAAGCCGCTTCGGCCGCGAAAAAATCGTTGGGCTCAATATTATTCTCCCTGAATTCGATATTCTTTTTCACCGCATTTTGATATTCTGAAATCGCTTTTTGATTCTCACCTTTCTGTCTGAAATATTCTCCACGATGAAAATATGTTTCGACAACCCTGGGAGAGTTGGGATATTTCTGTACGTATTCACCGTAAATATTGTTCGCCTGGTCTATCTGGTCGAGTTTCAGATAGTATGTCGCAATATCGAAGAACAGATCATCGGCATCTCCAGAACCCGGATATTTGTTCACAAACGTCCTGTTAATACGGATGGCATCCGCCCACTCCTCTGCGCGGACGAAAAAGATGCTCGAATTGTAGAGTGCGTCATGGGATTTGAGCGAGTCTTTAGTGGTGTAAGCAAGCCGCTCATAAGTGATGGCGGCATTCTTGAATTCCTCGATCTCCCCGTAATCGATGGCCAGATTGTTCATGGCATCCATTTTATATTTGGAGTTCTGCTTTGTCTCGATCAGGAAATTGTATGTCTCAATGGCGCGTCGATACTCCTTCGCCTTGTCAAATTCAAGCGATGCCCTGAACAGACTTAGATCTGCAAACTCGGCATTGGGCACCTCATAAACAACCCTGAGATGTTCATTTCCCGCGGCCAGATAGTTACCTGAGTCCGCAAATACCTCAGCAGCAAGAAAAATGGATTCCGCCAGTCTCTTCTTCGCCTTCTCCGCCAAAAGAGAATCCGCTTCGCTATCATTCTTGAGCTTCCTCGCCACAATCTCCGCGCTCTTGAAATCAGCTTTCCCGAAATAGCTCTCGAGTATCATGTAGCGTATGTAGTGTATGTCTGGATGATCCTGAAAACGTTTCGAAAAAGTATTGAAATATTTCAGGGCTTCGCTGAACTGATTGCTATTATAATAGAGCGCTCCGCTATTGGACAACATATCAGCCGTTTCCGTTTCATGCGGGTAGAGCCTGATATAATTGTCATAAGCCCTCGCCAGTTTTCTCTCACTCTCTGTCAATTCGAGCTTTTCGTAGGTAATGGCATCCAGTACAGACTGGCTTTCAGCCATACCAATGATGTCTTTCTCTTCGTTCACCAATGTTTTCGTCGTGGTATCCGCCGCAACAGCATCCTTAGCCAGTGCGATGGCATTTTCAGCTGCAAACTTTTGATACTTGCTGTGCCAGTACAGATCGCTTATCTTCATATATTCATCATAGGCCTGATCATAATCATTGAGCTTTGTGTCCATCGTCAAAGCCATGTTCCAGTGAATCTGGGGCGCATTGGTATCAGCTGGAAATGATTTCAAATATTTTCTGCTGTCATTCGCAGCTTGCAAATAAAGGTCCGGATCATTCAATCCTTCCGCCCGCTGATAGAGCAGGTTGATATTATCACGCAGCGATCTCTCCGTGACGATATCCACGTTCTCCCGAACCACGTCAGACGTTCTGTTCTGCCACCAGGGACTTCCGGGTTTGTAGTCATTGTATAACTTGTCCCGCGACAGATAAGCCATCATGTCATCGCGCATCATGCGGAAGCTTTCCACAATCTTCTCCTGAACCAACGGCGCCTCATCATTGTCGGGGTACAGTTTCAGCAGAAGATTGTACGTGTTGATGGCATTTTTATAATCTTCCTTTTCATTTTTATATACATCGCCGATTTTCTTGAGTATCTCTATTCCGTAATCCCTGCCACCGATACTATTGAGATAGTCTACTGCGCCCTTTGCGCCACCCTGCTCCAGAAAGCTGATCCCGATGTATTCAATGGATTCGTCTGCCAGTAATGGATTTGTGAATCGCTTGGTCGGATCAAAGCTCTCAGCCCGCTCAACATCATCCGCAAGAAGCGTGAAATAGGAAACAGCCTGTTTGTAATTGTTCAGCCGATAGTAACACCAGCCGAGACGATACAGCGCTTCATTATACTTAGGGCTGTCCTTGAACTCCAGGATTTGAGAATAGAGTTCTATTGCTTGCTCAATATCATTGCGAGGTGGATTGAAATGATATTCAGCTATTCTGAGAAGTGCATCCGGTTTGTATCGCGTCGAAGGAAATTCACTGAGCAGCAGATTGTATGCGTTGACAGCCTCCTCGCTTCGTCCCAAATCCTCCAGTAAAAAGGCATGATGATATAGCGCGTCATCGTAAAGATCGCTTTGGGGAAACTCGTTGATAATTTTCTGATACAGGGACAGAACTTTATCGAAGTCTTTTTGAGGCTCCGGGACATCTGTCCATGGACCCCCATCTTCTTCCTGTTTCTCGATCTTCGCGTCATACTTCTCCATCGCCTCCAGGAATTCGTCGTTCGACTTCTGATAGTAGAGTTCAGCAAGCCTCATGATCACCTTATCGAGGATACGGCTGTCTGGATTATTCTTGATGAAATGCTCTGCATCCTTGATCCCCCGATCTCGCAACTCTTCGGTCTCGGACTCCAGTGACTTTATCTGGCTGCCGTAATACTCCCGGTACCTGAGCAGTTCTTCTATGGAATATGTCTCGAGAAGAGAATCCGCTTTTGCTCGGACGTCACTCTTCTCTGCTTCCTGTGCCGACACTAGACAGGTGCCGACCAACAGGATGAGGGGGATCAGTAATCTTTTCATCTTCACACCTTATTCTCAGTCGAAATCAAAAAAGCTGTCGATGTCCTCTTCCTCTTCCTCGATCTCCCTGTTCTTTCGATCGAAATAGATATCCCTGAAATACTTCTCCTTTTCAAGCTTTTCGAGTCTGATTTTTTCAGCCTCCAGTTCTTTCTGAATCTTCATGACCTCATTATCGAAAAGCGTGATTCTTCTCTCCAGCTCATCTTTTTTCTTCTTCAGAATGTCATCGATATGAGAAATATTCTGAGCCATTGTGTTTATCTTCTGCGTCGCTTCGTAATATCGCGTAAAATTGATGTCACTGATTCCGTAGCCTGAAAAGTCAGCCCACTGCTGGGCTTCCGTCTGAACATCTTCTATATCATGTCGTGCGACCCACACCTGAAACCGGTCAAGACGGTTACGGATATCCCGCAGATCATCCTCAAGAATTTCCAGATCCATGACCACCTCCATCTGCGTTTCCGCATCGCTCGACGCGATCAGCTGCGTGATCATGTCCAGATCGATTTCAATGCGTCTCTTTTCCTTGACCAGTTCATTAAACGTATCGGCGATAAGCTCCTTCCTGTAAATCGCTCCCTGCTCTCTTATCGCCAGCGGATAATCGACAAAGTAATTTGCGTTGGATGATTTCTCATCGACTCTGTCGCTTTCCAGTATGATCAGTAATCTGTTCCTTTGCTGACTCGCCTCCTTCAGGAGATCATCGTCGCTCTGCTCCTTAGCATACGTCATGATCGCTTCGAACTCTTCGATCTGCCTGAGCAGGGTCTTTCTTTCATCATTATATTCCTCCACAACGCGACTGCTGATTGCACCTCTGTAGTAAAAGGAAGACAAGGCCTCATTGATCGTGTCCCTCACCCTGACGAGTTTTGGATATAGACGTTCGTCCTGCCTGTCCAGGATCTGGTCCTCCAGACGATCGAGTTCCTTGCGCTGAAGAAGAATATGTTTTCTCTCCTCATTGTAATTCTGCGCCTTATTCAGGACCTCCTTTGAAAAAGCGACATAACGCAGATTTTCCAGCGCCTCATCCGTCCGGTTCTGAAGCTCCTTGCAGTGAGCAGACAAAACCATACCCTCGTAGGTGTAATTTGAGAGCACGAATCCGGAGGTCAATTGGCTGATTTGATCAATTGTGGACTGGTAATCCCCTTTTTTCATCTTGGACCATGCAATGCCAACAATGCTGGCGTCGAACTTTTCAAACCCCTCTGAGACCTGATCGAAATATGCAATTGCGGGATCATACTCACCCCGCTGAAAATGAAGGTATCCCAATTTCAGCAACGCCTCGTTGCGTATGATCGCATAGTCGATGCTCGTCCAGGGATAATTCTCCGCGTTCACCAACTCTTCAAAAATAAGCTTTGCCTTTGAGTAGTTATCCATATTGGCGTATGCGATTCCCAACAAGTATTGTGATGCCGGATAGTATTTCGAATCACCCGAGATGTTCTCGAGCACCTTTCTCGCATTCATGTACTCCCGCTGATTGAAATACTGATAACCGGCGAGATAGCTGGCCTCATCCAGCAACTCGGGCGAAGCATCTGGCAGCAGTTTCAGCTTCTCATAATAATCGAATACCTTCGAATACCAGCCGTATGTATAAGAGATAAACAGATTTCTCGAAAATGCTCTTTCCAGAAATTCCGACTCCGGATACATCTCTATGAGCTTTGAGAATCCCTGGAACGCAGATTCGAAATAGCCGGCGGCATAGCTGGCCTCGCTTTCATAAAATAGCGCGCCATCGAGATTCTCGAAATATGGTTTATAAATACGGGACAACTCAGCCAGTTGCAGAATAGCAAGATCATATTTTGCATCGGTATAGTTTAGCAATGCATCGTTCATATCCCGGTCTACCATTCTGCGTCTTTCGTCAGGGCTGCCCGTCTTCAGCAGCTCGTCCCTCACTACTCTGTATTGCGTCGATTTCAGCTGAATTTCTGCGACACGTCGCGCCTTCCACTCCTTGTAAAAGTCGGAAATAGTTGGGCCGGCCGGCGCATTATTTGTGGTGTAGCCGAATAATTTCAGTATCCGTGCGTCGACATTATCGATGAGTTCATTTCTGATCTCATCAAGATTGTAACCGGTTTCGGAGGTATCGAACTCTGCATCAGCCTCAAGCAGATCGAGTTCCCTCAATATTTTTACGATATTGTCCGCCTCTGAGATATAATCATGAACAGTACGATTCGTCAATGGATCCGAGATTCTGCTCAGTTCAAGCGTTTGCACGATTCTGCTCTTTTGCGCTTGCAGCTCATCAAGGATCTGTTCATCATTATTCGTTCGGGCCTTTCTTTCGAACTGAATGACGTCGTCATAAAGATCGAGCAATGATTTCACTTCATTCGAATACTCGCCGATCATCTGGGCGCGTTCCTGCTTCGTCATGAATCGTTGATCCTGCATATTGCCTTTCTCAAGCGTTACCAGAAGGCTGTCTTTGACGTCATCCACCTCATTCAGCAATTTCAGGTTATCACCTTTGCTGAAAGCGATTTCAAGACGCTCAAGCTCTTCGACAATCTGTATGATAGACGCGATCTCCGCTGAGTACTCCTTGATCAGCTGGTCGGTTTCTCCGTAGATTATCTCAAAACCCACATTGTCAGCCTTCAGTCGATTCTTACCCCGATCCTTAATCTCCTCCGATATATTGTCGATCATCTGCAACAGGAATGTCTCTTTTGTGGACAGTCTCTGCATGAATCTCTTCGTCTTCATATCCACATAAAACTGAAGCCTGTCCTCAAAATCGATCCCGGGTGACTCTTCAAGCGCCGCCGACAAGGGGGTGTTATGAATACAGGGGGGAGAGAGAAATATGAAAAGAAGCACGATTAGTTTCTTTTTCATGGCTTTAACATTGGATAATTATTTGAAATCAAAGGTTTAAAAACAAAAATTGCTTCTAATTATAAAACATTTTTATGACTTAGTCAATAAAGATTTTTTTAAATTTTTGTAATATCAAATTTTATTTGCCTGATATGAAAAGATGTGCAAAATGTATGCCTGAAAGAGGGGGGGGGCATTTAACATACAGCGACACAAATAAAAAAGGGTCTCCGGATTTGAATACCGAAGACCCTGAAACGAAAATAGCGAGCTTTACTCTTCTTCTTTGCGATTTGACGATGCCGACATATTTTGTTTGTATTGATTCGATGTGTGCACCTTTGAAGAAGAACTCTGTTTACCCTCATCCTGCATGGAACACTGTCCCTCGAACACCGCACCATCATCAATCACCAGGCGAGATGTTGTCAATTCGCCGTAGAATTCTGCCTTCGACTCCAGAATGACCTTTCCGCTGGCTTTCAGATTCGCCTTGACGCGACCGCCGATGATCGCATTCTTTGTCTTTATCTCACCGTCAATTTCACCATCTTTACCGATGACGAGTGAATCGGTGGTTGTCACTTTTCCCTTTATTTTCCCATCGACACGCAGACTCTCCTCTACCTTCAAAGTCCCATCGAATGTCGATCCTTTGCCAAGAATGGTATTCAGGTTACCCGCTTTGACAATCTCCTGTTCGTCCTTTTTCGATAACATCCTTTTCAATCTCCTAAAATTTGAGTTTTGGACTATTTTGAAACGCCATGATATATTTTTTGGGATCCAGAGGAACCCCATCTTTTCTGATCTCAAAATGCAGATGCGGCGCAGTACTCCTTCCTGAACTTCCTATCAGAGCTATCACATCCCCCTTCTTTACCATTATCTTTTCTTTCGTCAACAGCGTCTGATTATGACCGTAGTAGGTGACAAAACCATTGAGGTGATCAATGATCACCAGTTTTCCCAGATCCGTCGTCCAGTCGGAAAAGAGTACGACACCATCGGCTGCAGCGTGCACTTGCGAGCCTTTTTTCGCCGCGATATCAATACCGGAATGCCTGTAAGATGACAACCAGCTCGATTCATGAAAATCTGTCGTCAAAAATCCTTCAACCGGTAAATATGTGGGGATATTTTTGGCAAAGCTATGATACCGGCTCTTTGTCTGCGTCAGGAAATCGAGCCTGCCTTCACTCCCCTCATTTTCGACGAACGCCACGGTGGTTCTCGGTATCACATTTTTTTCAATACGCAAGGATTCAACAATCTCCTTGCTGCTGCGCTTATCGACACCTTCCTGATCTCTGGCAACGCCCAGCGCCGACTTCACCCTCTCCTGGTAATGAATATACTCCTCGAGCATATCGTAAACATATTTAACTCGATTGTTATCTACCTTCAGCTCTTCATTCTCTTTGCTCAACGTCTGCTTCTCGCCCCTGACGACAGCATATCGCCAATAAATAAAAAGACCCGTGAAAATATGGGCAATGAGGATAGCGGCGACAATTCCCAACAGGATAATCTTTTTGTAACTGATCCTGAAGCTGATCGGATCCGCATGATCATCAGGTATAAGGAGTATGGATAGATTTTCTCGCCGGTTCTTTTTTCGAAACATGTACAACCTCTATGATAACGATGATATTAAATCAAGTATTCTCTCTAAATCTTCATCAGAATAGTACTCTATATCTATCTTTCCACCCTTCTTCCCTGAGGTGATGTTTACCCTTGTCCCCAGAATCTCCTGAAGCTTATTTTCCGTTTCGACAAGATAAAAATCCTTTTCAGGAGCCTTGCCCGGTTTAGGAGGAGATCCCTTTTTTGTCTGCCGGACAACCGACTCAACCTTTCTCACGGAAAGCTTGTTCTTGATCAAATCCTTCCAGATTTTCAGCTGCATGCTCTTGTCATCGATCGAAATCAGAGCACGTGCGTGCCCCATATCGATCTCCTTCCGTTTCAAACTTTCCTGAATCTGTTGAGGAAGTTTCAGCAACCTCAGAAAGTTCGTCACCGTGGAACGGTCCTTACCGACACGCCTGGCAACATTGTCCTGGGTAAGCTTGCATTCGTTCAGCAGTCGATTGTATCCACGGGCGATGTCTATGGGATTCAGATCTTCTCTTTGAATGTTCTCAATCAAAGAGAGTTCCAGCATATCTTCGTCCGTTTTTACATCGAGTACATAGGCCGGAATTGTGGCCAATCCCAGAGCCGTGACAGCGCGCAAACGACGCTCGCCGGCGATCAACTGAAAGCCGCTTTCAAAGTGTCGCACTGTAATAGGTTGAATAACGCCCTTTTCAGCAATGGATCGCTTCAAGTCTTCCAGTGATTCTTTGTCAAATTCCTCTCTTGGCTGAAAAGGATTGGGGGAGACCCTACTGACCTCAACTTCCCGGACAGAGGCCTTTCTCTCCTCATTCTCCTCCGGAGGGATATCCGGAATGAGTGCGCGCAGACCTTTACCGAGCCGGTTCGGCGTCATTCTTGATGATTTCCTCTGCTAAATTCATGTAATTTTCAGCGCCTGTGCTCACAGCATCATACAGGATGATGGGTTTACCAAAACTCGGTGATTCACTTATTCGAACATTTCTGCTAATCACCGTATCGTAAACCTTGTTTTCGAAGAACTTCTTCACGTCTTCTGCCACCTGTCTGGAAAGATTCAGGCGCCCGTCATACATCGTAAGAAGCACACCCTCTATTTCGAGCTCGCTGTTAAGATGCTTCTGGACAAGCCTTATGGTGTTCAGCAACTGACTCAATCCTTCCAGTGCGTAATATTCACATTGAATAGGAATCAATGCCGAACCTGCTGCCGTCATCGCGTTCAGTGTAAGCAAGCCCAGGGATGGGGGACAATCGATAAAGATATATTCGTAGTCCTTTTTTATCTCTTTTATCGTATTCCTGAGTATATGCTCCCGGGATATAGCGTTCACCAGCTCAACCTCTGCGCCAACCAGATCCATATTGGAAGGGAGGAGATCAAGAAACTTCAACTCAGTATTCATGATCACATCATTGATGTTGCTGTTTTTAATAATGACGTGATAAATGCTATCTTTTATTTTTTTAGGATCGAAACCCAGACCGGAAGTTGAATTCGCCTGCGGATCAATATCTATTAACAAGACCGATTTTTCTGCAACAGCAAGACAGGCAGATAAATTCACAGCTGTTGTCGTTTTTCCAACGCCGCCTTTCTGATTTGCTATGGCAATCACTTTGCCCATTCTGTTCTCCGCAAATAGTCTCAAATTTTTATAATATACACATTTAGTGCATGAATTGCAAGATAAAAATCAGGCGAATTACTTTTTCTTGCGCCGCTCCTCATGTTTAATAAATATGTATACTTCACATCGCTATTTATCCACCAAATTCCTTACTGTCACATGTTCATTTTTCATATTTATCAACAATAAATATCTATAAGGCCATTCGATTTAAGGCGTCTAAACAATCATTTACATCGATGAAGGAATCGATGTGTTTCAATATGGCAAAATTACTCTAGCCTAATGAGGTGCGGGCCTTACTGCGGATTGGTGCAAGATGACTCGGATAAACGGATCTGCCTCTATTGTTCCGGAAATCTGCGCAGACGTCTAAACTATTTTGGTGTTTAGTATATTGGCATCCTTCTCATGAAATCGCCTGATCGCTTCGATGATTCGTCCGATCTCCTCCGTTTGCGCGGGCTTTAATAAGTAATGAAAGATTCCCGCATCGATCAGTTTTTTAAATCTGTCCCTTGAGATCCGCTCAAGAATCACGACTATCGGCAATCGCGGTCTCGTCAACTTCAGAATAGTGATTAAATCAATGATTGAGTTTTCGGGATAGTCAAAATCAAGAAGCAGGAAAAAAATCTCATCCGTAAGAATCTTAAGAATTGACTTCAGCGACGAATTCTCAATGATCACCTCAATCTTGTAGTATTCCAGAATTGCTTTGACTCTATTCTTCAGGCTTTCGTCTTCTGTAACGATTACAACGCATTCAGCGCCTCGCGCCATCCTGTCCCCTTTTCGTATTTTTCAGTATTATTCAGATTCTGAAATCAAATGCACTATTTCTATAATTTTTAACAATTAATAGCTATGTGACACTTCCGGCATTGAGGCTGCCGTCTCCTTGAAACTGAAATCTCTTTCATCAAAAAGATCTTTAAAGAATTGCTCCTCCTTTTTTTCAAAGTTGTCACTCTCTTCTTCTACACAACTCTCTTTATGAACGCCGTTCAGAAGCTTTTCCGATGTGTGTACATTGTTAACACCTTGCAGATCAACATTAAATACCTTCGGCATGACGACATCTTTGCCTTTGTGTCCAGTACTCATCTTCACTTTTGTGCCATCTTTCATGTCCTTTGCATACTCTTCCGGATCAATCTGAAGTGCCTTTTTCAATTTTTTCTTATTGATGAGCTCCATGATCCGCTCACGTGTCAGTGGCTCCGCTGACCTGACAATATAGTCGACAACATCACATTCTATCAGCCTGGCTAAAGACTCCTTAGTGATGTTATCAATGGTCACCAGAATCGGAAGATCTGAATCCAGCTTTTTCACTATTCTGATTAAATCATCGAAGCACAAATTGGCAAGATCAAAATCTACGATGAGAAGAGAAAAGTCATAGCTGATTATTTTGAGTATTGCCCGTAGTGAAGAATCCACATGTAAAACAAGTTGTTCATGATCTGAAGATAGCCTCTGAACCTGTTCATTGAGTTGTGGATCTCCTGTCAACATCAGAATTGCATCTCGGTTTTCTCGCATATTTTCCTCACAAATACTATTGACCTGTTCGCATCGCTTTTTCGGACACGATTAGTAGTCCGCTTCTTCGACCTGAACAATTCAACTATCGTACCATCATTATTTTAGCGTGACTAAGGTATTGATTTAATAATTGGTTATGGAGGTATTATCTGGCATGGAAAAATGATGGAGAAATGTGATGTTTAGGGGGCAGATAAATTTTAACAAGTGTTACATAATTGTAATAACTTAACTTAAGTCTATGTGACACCAGAGGGACAATTGCCCCACAAAGCCCTACTCTTCCGTCTGATTGTAGAGCCTGTAAATTGTTTTTCTGTTGACTCCGGCAATTCGGGCGACTTTTGAAATATTCCCCTTATATTTATTCAGTAATGTGTCAAAATATTTTTTTGTAAATTGATCCAGATATCTCTGCTTGGCTTCCTTAAAGTTTTGATACTTAAAATAGTCCAGATCTTCAGACGTTTCCGTGCCCAATATCGCCTCTGGCAAATCAGAGACATCGATTGTGTCATCATCCGATAGTGACATGGCATGATGAATGGTATTTTGCAGCTCTCTGATGTTTCCCGGCCAATCGTATTTCTTCAGACGGTTCATCGCATGTTTTGTAATGCCCTTGATCTCGATTGCACATGTGGGGTTGTATTTCTCAATAAAATGATACACAAGTACAGGGATGTCCTCTTTGCGCTCCCGGAGTGGTGGAATAACTATCGGCACCACATTGAGTCTGTAATACAGATCCTCTCTCAATTTTTTCTCCTTGATTGCGGTTTCAGGATTCCTGTTCGTAGCAGAGATAATTCGGATGTCGACTCCCTTGGTTTTTGTTCCACCAACCCTTCTGAATTTGCGTTCCTGGATCAGCCTGAGTAATTTCGCCTGAAGATTGAAATCGAGCTCAGTGATTTCATCGAGGAAAAGTGTTCCACGATTCGATAACTCTATCATTCCCGGCTTGGCTTTGGTTGCTCCTGTGAATGCACCCTGCTCATATCCGAAAATTTCGCTCTCAAGCAGAGTGGGTGGCAATGCCACACAGTCGATCGGAACAAACGGCTGCTTTTTTCTATAACTCAAAAAGTGAAGGTTGCGCGCGATAAGTTCTTTACCTGTTCCAGATTCCCCTATGATCAAAACGCTCGCATCAGTCTTTGCAACGCGGTGTATCCGTTCAGCGATCTTTTTCATCTCTTCACTCTCTGCGACGATATCTTTGAGGACATAAGTACCCTTGATACGCTGATATTTCTCTTTCAGCGATTTGATGCTGCCTTCACCTTTTTTCAGGTCACCAATGTCAGTGACAATCCCCAAAAACCGATCGGAACGTGCTTCATCATGCACCTCAAATCTGCCCTTCATAAAAAACCAATGTATGGATCCGTCTACATGAACCATGCGAAATTCAAAATGGAGTTGTTCTGATTTACGTTTTTTATACGCACTTGTAGATTCCAGAAACATTTTTCTGTCTTCCGGGTGAACATGCCTCATCCACTGATCAAAATCTCGCAGCTCATCCTTTTTTCGCAATCCAAGCAAATCCTCGACCACCTGGTCCACAATCATCTCTCCGGATTTTGGAAACCAGCTTATGACCCCGGTTTTTGCGGCCTTTAAAGAAGATTTCTCCATCTCACCGGGTTGCCTCGATTCCACGTATGCCTTTTTCACATCAGGAAATTCGCGAATGATCCCGATGATCCCTGTGATGCGATTCTCCTTGTCATACAACGGAAACTTTGTCATTGATCTCCACTTTTTTCCACTATTATCAATGACCTCAGAATCCAGAATGGGTTTTCCCGTTCTGAGGAGCTCCTGCTCCTCCTTCTGCAACTTCTCCGCATAATCGCGGGGATAGAAATCGTAATCTGTTTTTTTAAGAACCTCATCTTCTCCTGAAACCTCGAACAGCTTCATGCATGGTTCATTACAGAACACATAATTGCCTTTCTCATCCTTTATAAAAATTGGATCTGGCATTTGCTCAATCAGCGTATTCAATATATTTAATCCGACATTAAATGCCTGATCAGATGTACTGTTTGGATATAGTATGCGCGCGATACCACACAATCCAGTCACTCCATCGACCACATTGCGAATAGGGCTTTTAATAATGTGGAAAATGTGTTCTTTATTTCCCAACCTCTTCTTCTCTTCTGTCTCGATAATGTCACCGTTGAACACTTTTGCATCCGAGGCCATCTCCTTTTGCCAGGCGTCCCTGCTCATAAATTGTTCATCGGTGAATCCGATGATATCATCCTCTGGCCGATTCAGCAGCTCAGCCATCTGTCGATTCACATAGATGTACTTTCCGTCCAAATCCTTCGCAAAAATACAATCCTGTGCTGATTCAAGAATATTTTTGTATTTTCGCTGTTTCTTTATCAACGCCTCTTCTACATCCTTTCTCTTGAGCGCTTTCAGGAAAATATCTTCAAGCATTGTTCCCTGCAACTGAGTCAGGATCTGTTCCCGCGACTTCATATCCTGCACTCTCTCTGTTTCTGATTTTTCCTCCATAGAGGTGAGAGAATAGACCGAAGTCTCTGGAATCAGTGTCGCCTGCCTTATTCTGTCAAAAGCCCTTGATATCTCGTGCTCTATCCTGTCCAAAGGAAGATTAATGAAATCTGCCGAGATTTGAGAGATGATTCTTTCAATCGTGATCTGCTGCTTCAAGACTTCTTCCATCTTGCTTCTGCCACTTACATCCCACATCAGCACAGATACACCCACAGGCTTGGCATTGATTCTGATTTCGCTGATATCTGCCTCGAGTTGCATCAGGGTGCCATCAGATTTTTTCCCATGAAACTCATAGCGAATGGGGACGCACTTTCCCTGGAGACATGCATCGCATATCTTCTTGAACTGCTCATAATCATCCTCATGTACAATATGTTTGATGGTTACATCCTGCACATTTTCTTTCTTAATATTAAAAAGATGCAGAAATCGATCATTGTAAAACTTTAAATAACCGTCTTTATCCACCTGTATTATTGGAATACGAGACTTCTCAATGATCTCGCGATACAGCTTTATCTTTTGTTCATAAGGTTGACTACTCATCTGGGACGATGCCAGCTCGGCTGTTCTCATTGATTGCCTGATCGCTGAGATAACCTGCGAAGTCTTCTGAGTCTGTACGACTTCGGCAGCACCTCTATTTATGATCTCTTTGACAAACTGTTTATCTATTTTCTCTACCAGAAAAATAACCGGTGTGCCTGGAGCAAATTCTTTGACAAGTTTCAATATTTCGGAAGCGCCCAGTGCTGGAAGGGCATGATCTGCAAGAACGACATCATAAGGCTGGCGACGAATGGCTGTGATAAATTCCTCAGGGCTCTGTACCTGCTTGAGCTCATATTCAAACCCCTCTCCATCAAAAGCCGCACGCAGATTTTCGACTGCGAAGTCACTCTCTTCAAGATAAAGAACAGAGAGCATTCGAGAGTTTTGGTTTTTATTCGTCTGCTGTTGATTCATAGTCGTATCGTCTTTTCAATCAAAAAGAATCAATCACCGCATGAACACAGAATTGACAAAAACTGTTCCACAACACCACTACTATGAATTCATTGTTGGCCATCTTACTATATAACAATAAATTATACGTATGATAATATATAAAATATTATTTAAAATGCAAATATAAAAGCATTTTTATTTATTATGCTTTTACATTAGTATTGAACAGAAAATATCTTTAATAATTTAATTTTACTAAAATTAAAAACATTTATTGTACGGTTAGATAGGCAGGTAACTGTTTCAAATTGAGACAGTGTTTTGTTCAGCGATTGAGAGTGAAAATGCGCTACACGCTTGACTCTGGATAGAAAATTCTGACCCTCTCTGTTCAGAAGTCCATTTTTCTTGCCCCATGTATCTTCCCATACATGCCAACAGATACATCAGTCAGTTTCAGAGCAGACGATAATGAACCCCATCTCCTGTTCGACGCCGCCCTGCGTTGCTTCTCTATGCCATACGCGTCGGTATAACCAGGTTTTCACCGATTCTCAGCCGGTGTTCATCCGCGATCCTGTTGGCTTTTTTAATGACTTTCCAGGAGACACCATATTCCTGCGCCAGATCGCTCAGCGTATCCCCGCTGCGCACAGTATGCCGGCACAGCTTGATGGACTCGTTGCGCAGCCTGTTATTATAATTTCTTCTCTCCTGTGGCTGATAGGCATCCCGACGCTCGTATCTGTATTCATCCGGCCGATCCATCGATGGTTCGTATTCCGCGGCATTGGCTTCACCCAGTTTACGGAACAGCGCCGAGACCTCCTCGGATTGCGCTATTGAAACGATCTTTTGCTGCAATACATCGTAATTGATCCTGATCTCTCCCTCAATGATATTCTGCTTCTGCAGATTTCCCATCAGAGATTGGATACCCAACACAAATATGACCCCCTTCATGATAAATTTAATCATGACGCACCTCCATTATCCAATACTGTTATTTTCCTCATATATCGATATAAACTCGAATATGTCATCATCCTCAACCAGTTCTTCAAATTCGATATCAGACTGCTCCTCGTCGATTTTGTTAATTAACAGGATCTCCTCATCCTCCGCTCCCATTTCAACCTCCCAAATATCTCTGTAGCTGATTATTTGATTCTTAAGCCGGTTTACGATTTCTCTCCGGCTGATCTTGTATTTTTTCATGAGACGGTAGAAGTATCTTCTGTCCATCTGCGCCGCTTCCGCGGCCTTGCTGATATTACCCTTGTGCTCCGTGATCAATCTGGTGATATAGTCCTTTTCAAAGTGAGCCAGAAATTTCGCTTTCAACTCCTGAAATGAAAAGTCAGCATCGTACAGACTGGGGACGATATCCAGATGCGCATCATCGATCACGGATTCATTGCACTGGATCATGCACTTTTGTATCACATCCTGCAGCTCGCATATATTCCCCGGCCAGTCGTATCGCATCAACTTGTCCTTTGCGCTCTTCGTCAACACCTTTTTGGGAATCTTGAGCTCCTTGGAATATTTCTCCAGATAATGCTCAGCCAGCTGTGCTACCTCGTTTTTCATCTCCCTCAAAGCGGGCACGACGATAGAGTGGATATTCAGTCTGTGGACCAGCTCCCTTTTAAAATCCACATCGATTGTCGGGTCGAGAAGGTTCACACTCGATGCCGCGATCAATCTCACATCTTTTCGAGTGATCTTCTTTCCGGCCTTAACTCCCCGAATGAGAAATTGAAGCAGTCTCTCCTGATTCTTCCTTGAAAGCAGATGCACTTCGTTTAAAAAGAGCGTGCCATTTATTGCGCGATAGATCGCACTCTTTCTCGCATCATCAGGCGAATTCGACTGAGGCATGATTACAGATTCTCGATTGCATAACACCTCGATAAACCGCCCGTCTGACCGGTGACTCTTTTCATGGATCGCCCGGGCAATTTCCCTTTTCTCTGTGCCGCGCTCCCCAATGATCAGCACCGGTGCATCGATCCGGGCAATGGGGATGATCTGATCCTTCATTTTAGACTCCATTACACTGTTTTGTGTACTCTATTACGCAACAACTATGCCACTCACCGGAGACAACCACTTAATCAATTTATTATCAGTAAGATAAGCGATCTTTTGTCAATCATTTTTATCCCTGAATCCGGTCTCTACATACACTTTCGTATTACATTTTTTCGTATTGGGATCAATCGTTGAATTGATCGCCTCGACTTTTTGGATGACGATTCGAAGCGGGCGATAGCGGTCAATGAATATGGAGAAGGCGACGATCTGACATACGAAGATTGTATGTCAGTCGACGGAATCGAATTGCTCACTTTTTCCGGTCACTACTGTTAGGAATCGCATGATTCTTCCGGTGAGAACCAGCCTCCTTCTCATGCATCGTAAAATGAATCAGACAAGAAAAAGCATATATGAATAATTACGTTCAAACTATTCTTTACCAATAAAACAGATAATTTGAATACCTAAAGTATTAATTACAACAATAACTTTATTTATCTGTAAGAGAGATTAATAATGCTGTATAATTGTTAGTGCTATGGGGATTGTCGTGATGTTTACCGTTTAAGGCCATTGTAAAAAAAAGAGAGCGTGATGTGTCACGCTCTCTGACAAGCTCTTGATACTTTTCTCCTCCTTACAGAAGAAAGATCTATTCAGTCATCATTTCCTCTGCAGCAGCAGTGTCCACTGCTGTGGTATCGGAAACCATCTCCTGAACTTCTTCGACAGCCTCTTCAACTTTTTCCTCTACTTTTTTCTCACCACATCCATAGATAAACATCGCGGAAATCGAGAGAACAAGGATAATCGCAACTGCAATTATAAGTCGCTTCATTTTGACTCACCTCCCTTCAATAATAGGATGTTGAGTAGAGTAAGCGTTCAATCATATCTTATTAATATAAGAAAAATTTGCAATTTGTCAAGAAAAATATTAATATTTTTTAATTATTTAATGACATTGGAAAAAGGCGGATGATATTTCACATCAAAGCTGTCATCGCAGCATTTGTGTTGATCGAAAATCACCACTGATATTGAACGCCGCCCAGAAGGCGGGATGGCTGTTGATCTCATTTCTCACCAGGCGCTGCGCCTGACGCAGCGCCTCGGATTTGCTCATGCCGGGTTCCTTCATATAGCGGAAAAAGCGCTTCATCAGCACCGCTGTCGCCAGATCGTCCACTTTCCACAAACTTGATAGCAGCGATGCGCTTCCCGCATAAATGAAGCTGCGCATCAGGCCGATCACCTCATCACCGCCCCTGATTGCGCCGAGTCCTGTCTCGCATGCACTCATCGCGACAATAGAGGCATCCATATCCAGTTCAAAGATCTCATGCGCCTCCAACCGGCCGTCATTCACCGCATCGCCTGTGAGAAGTAAGGCTGAAAAAAGCGGATTCACAGCATCGAATTCCCCGTGACATGATAGAAGTACGATGTTGGCGTTTCCAACATTCGACTTGAAGGCACTTTCTGTCGCATCGCTGTTCAGGTAGGAATTCACGTTATCGTAACTCATCCGGATACTCTGAATCTCCTTTTCGGCAAAGGGTAGTTCCAGAGCAGGATTACCCAAATCCGGATTTCCCAACGCCAGAAAGCGGCTCTCCCACGCCTCTTCGATATACCGGTCACCCTTTTTCATGCAGATATCAAACACCGTCGCACTCGGCGCAAACGAGATCGAGTATCTATCGATCAAGTACGTCCCATCTTCTTCCATCAACGCTGCGAATGGCAGATAATGCAGCGACTTGTGTGGTACAATGATCAAATGCTCGATTCCGCCCAGGTGTTTTCGGATTGGCTCGATCAATATCCTGTGCAGTAATTTTGCTCGATTCTCCACTGACAACTGATTTTCAATATCGTGCCGAAACGATCTGACATCCTCTGTCAGGGAGCTGTCTTTGACCCCGATTGTGGCAGATGCGACCACATCTTTGCTCACAATCCATATGTGCAGTCGCTCCCCGCTAATATGGTATTCCACGATTCCTGAACCGCCGGGAAGCCCACGCCTGATCTCCGCAATGCTTTTAGGCTCAACCGTAACCAGGTCCGCCAATTCAGCGTTCTTTTGCTTCAATTCGATCAGATACGCCTCATACGCGTCCCTTAGTGACGCCACCTCATCTTCCAGTGAATCGCGTTTTTCCTTTTCAGACACAGTGAGTTCATCAACCCTGGCCCGCAATATTCCCAGTTCATCGCCGGCCTTTGTCAATTTTTCCTGAATCTCTCTCCCGCGTTCGATCAGCTCAGCGTCGCCGTTTCCCTTGAAGGAAATATCACGGTTTGCCAGCATGTCGAGAAAATTTCGCGATTTGGCGCGTTCCACAACGCCCAGTGCATCCTCAGTGCTGTTCATGGCCAGAAGCAGCTCGATCAAATCTCCGTATACATCGAGCTTATCGTCGATGAATCCGGATTGAAATTCCTCGACCTTGATACGCGCGCGCATACGTTCGATGACCGATATGGAGGACTCATACAACTCGACGGCCCGCAGGTTTTCACCCTTTGACCTGTAAATGTCAGCCTGCGATTTCAGCGCCCGCCACTGAATCTCCGGGATCAGGAGATATTCCGCGCGCTCCGCAGCATTCACAAAATATTCAAGCGCCACATCGTCCTGTCCCAGCACCGCATTCGCACGACCTCTTTCATAGATACACTGCATCTCGTTTCGATGATCCTGAATCTCTCTCGAAAGCCTCAGCGCCTCTTCCAGAAAAACCAGTGCCGAATCCGCGGCTCCGGTAGTAGTATAGAGACGGGCGAGATCCCTGAAATCATACGCCAATCCGCGCTTGTAACCGATCTCTCTGTCGATCTCCAGCGCGTTTCGCACCGCGTTGATCGCTTCCCGATATTGATTGGCATCGATCAGATGAAGTCCGATATTCTTGTATATCGTGGCCTGGTCTTTTGCGTCTTCGACATCCCTGGCGATCGCCAGTGCCTGATATTGTAAATCAAGCCCCTCTCTATTCCTGCCCAGACTCATCAGAATCAAGCCCTGCGTCGACAGGGCGATAAGTTCATACTTTTTCTGTCCAGTTCTCCTGAAATATTGCAGCGCCTGCGTTTGATGCTGCAGCGCGCTTTGATAGTCACCGGATTTCCATAGAACATTGGCAAGATATTGCCGGCTGACAGCGATGAGGTTCTCCTCTCCTGTCTCTTCAGCAAGTCTCAGGGCCCTCTCCTGATACTCTTTTGCGGAACGGTAATCCGCAAGTTTTTCATATCCCAGCCCGGCATTTTGCATTGCTTCGATGCCGTTTTCATCGTCCCCTTCACTTCGAAAAACAGTCAATGCGATCAGAAAATCATCGATGGCCTGGGCGTAGCTGTCCAGATAGAGCAGATAGACGCGTCCCCTGTCTTTTCGTATCTTCGCCATTGAATAATGCTCGCCAAAGTCAGACGCCATGCCGATGGCTTTGGAATACATCTGGACCGACTTGCCATATGCACCGGATCGCTCGTGTATCAACCCGATTTTGCGATACGCTTCCGTGAGATCCGTTCCCGGCGCCATGTCCTCCATCAGAGCGATGTATCTGTTCTGATAATGCAATGCCTGCTCATATTCTCCGTTTTCGGTATATAAGACGGCCAGTGTTTTGTATGCCCTCGATATCTCCGGATAGTCCTGATTGAAATCAGCGTCATCGAGTATTTCCAGTTGATATTCAATGGCCTTGTGATAATCGCCACTGGCTGCAGCGGTTTTGACGATATTGCTTCTGAGCAGCGTCACGTAATTATTTGCCGACAATGTTTTAGCCATTGCCAGAGCGGCCTCGTAGTCGTTCACCGCCTCGGGGAGATCGCCCTCTTCAAAAGAGATGAAGCCCATGGTCACCCGTTTTTCCAACTGTTCAAGCGAATACGCCCGTTCTTCTGCAAGCGTCATACCCTGATATCCGAATAACTGGTAGCCGGCCCATTGAGTGAACGGTACATTGGCCGCCACCATGTCCCGTATTGCCTTGTTCAGGGCAATACCGGCTGGATCATCCATCAGGTGTTCATAAAAATGTGAGAAGAAACGCCGCGTCTCTGATTTGCCAGCCGGCCATAACGTGTAAAGAACAGCGGGAGCCCCCGCGTACAATGTCGCCCGGTTCAGCGCATTCAGGTACAGATCGTCCGGGTAATTCTCAAAAACAGACCCGCTCAGGACTACGAGCTTCGCATCCAGATTAAATGCATATATCTCCTTGTCCGAAATCGGCGCGACGTCCTTGAGAATGAGTTGCGTCTTCAACGGATCGAAGGAATCCCAGTCAATTTCCACATCCATGTGAATGATATCGCTGTCCTCAAATTTGTCTATCACTCTTTCATCATCGACCGCGATCGAATCGACATCGTATCCCATATCCACCATGTCAGCAAGCAACGAGCTGTCCCCTGTTAATAAAAGCTTTTCGCCGCCGATTTTCCTCTTTTTGTAGCTGTAGTAATAGCTTGCCATACTCTGTGCCAATGTGACCGCCCGTTCTCCGCCCAGCTTGTTCGCATTGAGCCTGAATATCGAATTAAAGGGAATAAAACAGAGCACTTCATCAGGAATGATGACGATATTTTCATAATAACGTACCTGATCTGATATCGGACGGACAAGCGAATTGTAGATACTGTTGGCTTGCGCGAGCACCTGCTCCTGGTTCCCGGATCCAACAGCCTTTATGAAATTATTGAATTGCTGCTGATGATACTGCTTTCCTCCGAAGAGCTGCACCATATCAATGTCTTCCCGGCTTACCAGCCAGGCGCGCGTGCTGTCTTCTTCGATGATATAGCTGACAAGCATCGTGCGGGCGGGCAAATCTGACTGGATTTGCGCCAGCGAAACCGGATTTACGTGAACCATGGATTCAAGCTCCGGATCCTCGGCCCGCAATTCCGCCAGAAGCGCCGTATGGCCGGTCACCAGCCTTTCCCTCTCCCGATTTAAGGCATCCAGATCCGCTTTTCTCGTCTCCGGATTCAGCCGGGCCGTTCGTATCTTTGAATCAATTTCAGAAATCCGCACTTTGTCATCTCTCGCCAGACCAATGTAATTCTTGTGACGTTCCTTCTTGAGTGCCAAACGATGAGATGTCACAACATCAAGATACTGCTTGGCGCGCATCCTTTCAGACAGTTCCAGGGCATAGAGTGGATCATTATTCGAAAAATAGGAGATAGCCGCTTCATAGAGTCCCTCTACTTCCTCAAAATAGAATGTCGTCGGCATGAAATTATCATCATGCATCATACCCGCCTCGAGAAACTCGAGCGCCTCATTGAAGTAGTACGCAGCACTCCTTCCCGGTGGCACCTTCGCGCGTTCCGCTGCATCCATTCCCGGAATTTCCTGAGCGAGTGCCGCATCGATCCGCCACATCAGGTCGGAATAGTTGTTCTCGAGCGCGATCCGGCGGGCATGATTGAAATGTATAAATGCCTGCCAGCTTTCCTTAACCGATGACTGGACCTCCCCGAGATTCTTGTGCAAAATGGCTGTCTCGCGGAACGCATTGTATTCCTGAGCCATTCTTAATCCCGATCTGAACAGTTCAGTCGCAGTCGCGCTCTTATCAAACATCTGAAGTGTCGCACCGACACTCCTTTCGAGATCATCAGGCGTTTCCACATCTTTCTTCTTTTCTTGAAGATAGATCAAATTGCCGAGAAGGATGTGAAGGTGGATTCTTTCCATTGGATAAAACAGAGCTTCCTTTTCTGACAGTGCCATGCCGTACTCGAGGTACTCTCTGGCTCGCTCGCTATATCTTTGTTCGCTGTTATCCATTCTGCAACACAATACGCCGAACGCGCCCAGATTAATGACATTTGATAATATCCCCGGAACCAATTCCTCTTTTTTCGAAATTTCAAGAGATTTTTCGAAATAGACCCAGGCGCTGTCCATAACGCCGCTGCTGTAGAAGAGATAACCGATGTTGTTCAGGAATATGGCCTCGGCGGTACGATCTTCTCTTTCTCTGTATATTTCCAGCTTCTTGCGGTAATAGGCAATCGCGTTGTCATAGTCTTTCTGCCTGATGTATGTTTGCGTCATGATGGAATAGAGTAGTGCCCTCTCTTCGGCCGTTGTAAACCCTTCGATTGCAGTGGATTCTCCCGCACCTATCGGACCAAGGTTCCATATCGGGAACTCGATACCCAGCAGACTTACCTTGATCCAATTGGGGCTGGGAGTCACCTTTTTAACGCGTCCCTCCCGTATCAATGCCGCTGCTTCAGCAGCATAGCGTAACGCCTCTTCATCATCATGTAAAAGCTGATAATTAAAAGAGATACTTCGATAGCTTTTCTGCAATTCACTCCAAAGTCCCTTTCGGCGCTCGATCTCCGCGGACTTCAGAAAATACTCCACGGCTTCGTCATTCTCTTCCGCGAGTTGATGCAGCAATGCCAATCTCTTGATATTCAGCAACTCCTGATCTTCATTCCCCAGATCATGATAGAGCGCAATTGCCGTGCGCAGATAAGCAGCACCTCCTTCAAAGTCTTCGGTAACCAGAGCACAATGCCCCATCCTTTTATAGATCTCCGCCTTGTTCTGGAGATTGATGAACGTTGTGTCGTAGCTGAGCTTCTGATGGTAGTAGAAATAGGCCTTCTCATAGCCAAATTCTTCCAGATTGTAGTAGTTATGTGCCAGGTTGAGGGCAAGTTCGCCCTCGAGTGTGGGATTCATGACCTCATCGTTCAATGAAATCGCTGTGGTGAGTACATCGATGGCGCGTTCATACCACCGTTCCGGCGTTTTTTCTTTCTGAAAGGTCATGATCCGGAATACGGTTTTCAAAGGAGCCACGACAGTTTGATAGGTCCCTTTTAAAAATCCGTCCGGCTTATTGCGTTGATAAGATTCATACTGTTCCAGAACTTCATAGTTGAAGCTCAGGGTGAGATAGGCGGGCACAAGTCTGTAATTATCGGAAAGAGCTGTCTCAATGATTTCATTGGACTTCTTGAGCATCGAATAGTCGAGTACGTCTATTCTGTTCTCTCTCTCACTTCTTTCCGTTGCTTTATATGAATAACAAAGCCCAAGTATATATTGTATGATTCCATTTCCGGGGTCCTGCGACAACCGTCTCTCATATAGGCGTACCCCCTCATCGATCCTGCCGAGAAAATATAGACAGGAGACAAATCCACGGTGCGCTTCGATATTTGAGGGCTGTTGACCGATCGCATCTCTGAACCGTTTTGTAGCGAGCTCGAAATCTCCCAGATTTCTAAGCCTCAAGCCGGAACGAATGTAGAGATCGATCAGTCTCTCTTTCGCTCTGACGAGATACAAACCACTGCGAACATCGCTGAAGCGATCAACAACGGTGTTCAGCCTGTTCATCGCCTGCTGTTCATCACCAGTTCCGATATCGATGTCTGCCATCAATAGCATCGCCTCTGCGATCCCGGCGCGCTGCTCCGGATACTGCTGCTCCACCTCATCGAGTTCAGCGATGGCGGCCTGAGAATCTCCCTGCTGCAGCAACTTCTGCCCGATCTTGAGCTGCGCTCTTGCGGCGAGTCCCGGATGCGTCGCGTATTGGCTGATGATCTCCCTGTAGCCAGAAATTGAACCGGTATCCTGACCCTCCAGCGCTAAATCAAGGATGCGCTCTATCGCTGAATTCACATATTTGACCTGATCAGGATATCCATCGATCACTTTGAGCAAGGTGCGTATCACACCGTCCGTTTGCCCCATGTTTTGATAGGCTTCTGCGATCTTAATCCAGGCCAGTGCACAAAAATCCGGCTTGTCCGGGTAGTCCCTGATGATCTTCTCAAATATCTCCAGTGCACCAATTTCATCATCAAGAATCAAAGACAATTCACCGATACACATGTCCAGTAAAGCAGTGATTTCCGGTTCACCAAAATAGATATTTCTGATTCGGAAACTTCTGTTGAGATGATCCTCGAGCCGTACCCTATCTTGCAGAGAAGCCAGTATATCACCCTTAAGTAATTCGTAATGACAATATCCTTTTACAACACGGTTAGTTGAGCGATTTATTAAAAGTAATCTATAAATATTATTGGCTAATAAACTGTCACCCAGCAAATAATTTGTTTTGGCGATATTAAAACGCGCATAGTCGCTCCATAACCGGTCATCCGGAAAGTAGTCTTCGATCCGTTCAAATGCCAGTTCCCGCATCTGCAGAAAATCATCATCCACATCACCAGCAAGAGTGTCAAACAGCGAAACCTGGGCGGTGAGCGGAAACCAGGACTCTGCAAACTGATATTGCAGGAACGCGGTCTCTTGCCGTGGTACAGGGCCTTCTGAGGTGATAGTCCAGACATCCGGATTACCCGATCTGTCCGAAATGTAGTAAATAAAACCATTGCTACCGTAGAAGGGGAAATAATTGTAATGGCCTGAAGGGGTTAGTCGAATTTCTCGCATCTCGGGCAAAGTCAGCAACCAGATATCCGGCATGTCCTCTGGATTGTTCTGTCCGTCCCCATTCGTATCCTTCGAGTATCTGACATATGCAATCCCATCATCACGAGGGCTCCAGCTTGGCAGCGCATCGAGATCTCCGCTGCGCGTAATCCTTTTCGACACTTTCTCTTTCTCGAACTCTGCCCTGTTTTCAGTGCGCCGCCCTGCAGACTGCACATCGAGTTGATACAGATCCCCATCGAGTGAAGCGAAGACGATTTTCTCTCCATCCGGAGACCAGGAGGCACTCAGTCCGCCATCGTAAGTCAATTGCCTGACGCTCTTTTTCTTCAGATCATAAATCCAGATATTGCGCATGCCGTCTCGCACAGATGTAAAAGCGATGCGTTTTCCGTCGGGGGAGACTGCCGGAGAATCATCAATACCCAGATGTGAAGTGAGCTTGACCGGTTTTCCATACACTGAAACACGCCCATCACGCGAATTCACCTGCACCCGCCAGAGATCGCCATCCGCATCTTCCCGTTTAGACACGAAAAAAATTGTTCGTCCGTCTGGAGCCCAGCATGGGTGCAGATCATCTGCCTGGTGAAAGGTGATCTGATATGCGCGTCCTCCCTGCGCAGATTTCACCCACACATCCATGTTACCGCTCCGTTTGGATACAAACAGGAGCCATTTGCCATCGCTGGAGAGTGAAGGCATGAGATCAATCTCGGGATGCGTCGTGATTTGAGAGAATTTCTCTTCGAAATCGAAATCTGAAAAGGTTGATGTCGCAACAGGTGTGTCCGTGCTGCTATCGGTACGGATAAACGTGCCGTTGCTGCAAACAACGGTAATGGAGGCAAGGATGATGCAGAGTAAAGTGTTCAGGTAGCGCATATACTGGTCATGAAAAAAGGGGCATGTTCACACGCCCCTGAATGATGTTCCTTAATCTGTTCATTACTGCTTCTGTACCCAGATCCCGTCATCGAGTTGAATCCAGGAATTGACTGCGGACTCATCCTGGTAGATCTTCGCGAATACCCGCTTGACCGCATCTTGCCCTGCATCTTCGATGTTTTCATTGATCTGCATCGATCGCAGCATGATTGTTTCGCGATCCATGTTTTCTTCCTGAACGATTGTGGTCACTCGGGTTCTGTATTCAGGATCACCTCTCAATTTTTCTGTTTCCCTGATTTCAAGATACCCCATATTGTTTTCACCGACAGAACCATCGCGTTTGAATTCATTGATATCGTCCTGATTGAATTTTCTGCTCTGAACCGCTGTCAACACCTTCTTTTTCTCTTCCGAAATCTGCTGAGCTTTTCCTTCAGAACTGGATCTTACGGACGCGATCGTCCAGGAGTCCTGCTCAATCTCCCTGTACGTGCCGATCACCTGATTTTCAAGAGCTGTTTTTTCACCGGTTATCTTGACTTCAGGTGCTTTGACGCTGCAGTTGACCAGCAAGATTGATAAAATAATGAATGCGTTCTTCATGGCATTACCCAATTTATGTGAAATGTAAAGATAGTATCTGTCAATGTACTTTTTGAATAGAATACAGATTATTTTTCCTTTTTCCCTCTGAAAAGACTGATGGCGCTGTATATGACCTTGATAGAGGCCATGATATATGAAATGGATTCAATAAGCGGTTTTTCTATGCGTTCCTGCATGTCCATTTCAAAATTTTTTAAATTGATTGCCGTATCACGGATCGCATCAACCCCTTGTTCGATTTTTTCCACTTGCCCCTTGGCAGAACTGACGATTCGCTTTGAATCGTTCACGATGATCGCCATATCGTGTGATAGTGGCGCGATGTGCTGACGAGCTGTCTCTATGAATTTTTCTGCCTCTCGTGCCGTTTTTCTCAACTGATAAGCGACAATGAGCAAACCAATCACGAGAATGACGATGAATGCAGCAATCACGATGATGCTTATCTCAACCAACATGCGAATGACCTCCTGGGTACTGAAATGACTCTATTCGACTTATGATTACTTCGATCAGGCATCCTTACCGGAACGCCTCTTTTTCGATGCCGTTTTTTTCGTCGACGTCGTCTTCTGAGCCGCCCTCTCCTGTTCCGCCATTTTCTCCGCGCCCTCTCTGGACAACTTGTCAAGCCTCTCTCGTGCTTCCTTCATCTTGGCTTCCGTCTCTTCCCTGATATTGGCGAACTTTTCAGCGCCATCTTTCATGAGCTCAGATGCCTTTTCCTGGGCCTGTCTATATTTTTCTTCCGCATTTTTCTGCAGTTCTTCCGCCTTCTGAAGCGTGTCATCAAAAACGCGTTTCGCGTTTTCACGTGTTTCTCCGAACTGTTTTTCCGCCTCATCCATGAGCTCGGAAGACCGCTTCTTGATATCCTCCCTCAACTCCTCGCCCTTCTTTGGAGCGTAAAGAAGCGCCAGGGCGGCACCAATGACACCGCCAATCATGATCCCTTTAAGGAGATCGGTTCCTTTGTCATCACTGGACATATCATGACTCCTTTATTTAAATTCCTATTCACAATTATTTTATACGATGGAAACCGCGATTATGATTCCTGTTTCGTCCATAAATCAGGAACTTTCTGTAGTATGATCAATCCGACCAGCAGAAGAACCGCCAGGCTGGCAACAGCGGCCTTGTATTTAAAGATATCTCCACGCGAAGAAAACGTATCCACGATGAATGCCCACAACAATGGCCCGGCTATCGCTGCCAGCTTTCCGGACAGAGAGTAAAGTCCGAAAAATTCTCCAAGCATTTCTTTTGGTACAAGTGAAATTAAGAGTGGCCGCGCCGACGTCCAGGTCGAGCCCAGCAGGATCCCGACGACGGCAGCAATCAACCAGAATATCCATGTCTTCATTGTGAAGACAATGATCATCAGACTGATGATCCATCCGACCAATACGAAATTCAGCGTCTTCTTGGCGCCAAGGTGATCTGTCAGTATACCGCATAGTATTGAACCGATGACTGCAGAGGGTGTGACCGCAATGAGGAACGTCGTGGTCTCAGATTTTGTAAACTCCATTACCTTCTGTGCGTAAATTGCCATGAAAATGATTATCGTATGGATGGCGTCTTCGTAAAAATACTTTGCGATTAAAAATCGAGTTACCCCCGGATACTTCCGCGTGTTCGTCAACCCTTCCCATACTCTTCTGAACGACGTGACGACATTGATACGTTGTTCGGACTTGACTGGACCGGGATTATCTCTAATGAATATAAAGGTCGGCACAGCGAAGATCATAAATAGCACAGCCGTGGGAATGAATGATGCGACACTGCCGCCACCCTCGATAAATGGTATTTTCAGTCCATATATGGATCCCTCGACAAATGGCAGAACCATGATCAGCCCGAAAATTGACCCCATATACCCGATGGCGACACCATACCCGGACACGCGCCCGATGCTCCGGTTGGATGTCACATGGGGGAGAAGTGCATTGTAGAAAACGAGACCACCCTGGTAGGAATAATTGGCAATCACAAAGAAAAGCATAACCCACAAGATCCTGATATCGACGATGGTAACGGACTTGCCGACAAATCCGATCAAAGCAGTGCTTAATATGCAAATAGCCGTGAATATGAACAGGAACGGCATTTTCCGGTTGAAACGATCAGAAATCTCTCCGAGCACCGGCATCGTGAGCGCAACCAATATCATGGATATTGAATTCGCATAGCTCACATAATGATCTCCAAGCCCGAGATCAACCACCAGCCACGTCGAAAAATACATCGTGACGACGTTCATCGAGTATATAGTGTTGGCAAAATCGTAAATAATCCAGGAGAGAGTGACACTGAATGCCGGCTTGTCATTTTCAGAGAAATTCATGGATATTTCGATTCCTTACGATTTGAAGTGTCGTTTCGTATCTCCGTATAACCCTGCTGATGTATTCCGGCTTTTTCCAAACATCAACTCACAGAATATATTCTGCGTGCAAGACACAAAAAAGCCGCGTTTGGGTATTATCCAATGCGGCTGAAAAACATCTTTTATCAATGCTATTTTGACAACTTTTGTACGAGTCGCATAAGGCTGTTCGTCAGGCCGCGATAGGTCTTTCTCGGGGGGATCACCAGGGCAAGCACCACAGTCTGATCAAATCCTTCGAAGAATCGAAAAACGATCTTTTTTCTGTTGTATCCTTCCAGGATGATCTCCTTCAATTCAGATATGCCTCCCATCACATCAGCCATCTTCCGTACTTCCTGAAACAGCACCGACATTTCAATCAAACGGTCTTCCGTAATTTCGGTCTCTCCCCGGACCTCCGCCATTGGCAAACCTTCCTGTGAAAACAGGTAAGCGCTTTCGTAATTACCCAGCTCTTGTACTTCGTTCAAATACTCTTCGATAACTTCCTGAGGAGATCTGTCCATAATAACTCCATGATAAATAACTGCTATGCGGGAACTCTGATGTGGGCGATGATATTCTTGATGAGCTCTTTCAGAGTCGGAAAGACACCGACGCCCTTATGCGCTACGCTCTCGAATGATGGAACCCCCAAAAAATTCAGCTTTTTATCCAAAACGTCCAGAGACGCAGCACTGGGTAAATCCCTTTTATTGTATTGCAGTACCCAGGGAAACTTTTCGAGGCTCGTTCCGATCTCAATAAGATTGTTCTCCAGATCCAGCAATGTATCCAGATTTTCGTCGATCCGCTCTTTCTGCGAATCTGCGACAAAGACAATTCCGTCGGCACCATTGAGAATGATCTTTCTGCTATTGGCATAATACACCTGGCCGGGTACGGTATATAGATTGAATTTAGGTACCTTGCCATTGATCTTGCCGATTTCCAGCTGCATAAAGTCGAAAAACAGGGTGCGGTCTTCTTTGGTGCTCAAGGTGATCAACTCACCCCGCAGGGAAGGATCCAGTTTTTTGTGAATATAGATCAGATTCGTCGTTTTGCCGCTCAAACCGGGGCCATAATAAACGACTTTCAGGTTTATTTCATTCAGAGCCCAGTTAATGTACATGTATACCCAACCTGTCTCTCAAAAGTCAAATGCTTTATCCAATTCCTGGTCAAGATATTTTGTAAATTTCAGGTCTATAAATTCCGAGCTCTGCTTTGTTTCTGCTTTGGCGAGTTCCAGTATCTTCTCGAGCCTGTCGATTGTTCTCTTGGTATAGATGCGAATCATACCAAGCGCAATATCCGTATCGAAAATAATGATCACCAGGAAATTGTCGGCGACACTGGATAGATAAATATTGGTCTTTTCCCCCTCATGGTACAAATACTTGAATCGCTGAGTTTCCCCCACCATTTTCGACATCTCAACCGTTGCGGCAAAATCTCCTGCAGCCAGTGCCGTCATATTCGGAATATCTATATCTGATGCACGCCCCCGCTGAGTTATCGGGTGACCATTAATATCAGCGAAAATAATGGATTTTGCTCTGGTTTTGGAAGCTAAATCAGACAGTACCTCGGCAACGTCCTTGTACATTTCACCTGACAAGGTAAATGACTGACCATTTCCTCCTTTTTCCGCGTTCATAAAATCCGGTCTCCCATAGTATGATGGTTATCTTCCTGTTTCAAGCCTTCGAATCAAGAATAGGGGTAAATCAAATCCTCTCATTTTATTCTGAACAGTTGCCACATCATAGGCAACGCGGTGTAACCGAAACTCCTTTGTTTCTGAATCGAACATTCCGTAGGCCCCGTCAGGATTTCCATCCCTGGGCTGCCCCACGCTTCCGACATTGATCAGATATTTCTCATTTTCATTTATGTAAATTTCTACATCTTTATTGATGCAAAAATCGTGCTCATCTGACTGAATGTAATTGATCGGTATGTGAGAATGACCATGAAAACATACCGGCGTATCAAAATAGCTGAAATTACGTATTGCATCATCCAGGGAAAAAATGTAATTCCATGCAACCGGTTCTTCAGGACTCGCATGGACGAACAGCGCCCCCCCGGCCTTACCTGCGAGAGGAAGACTGGACAGGAAAGCGCTCTTGGATTCCTCCAGGCACTCTATTGTCCAATAAATCGCCTTTCGCGCGTATTCATTGAAATAGTCCGCCCTCGAAGAATCTAGACTCGCAAAGTCATGATTACCCTGAAGAACAATAGAACAGTGCGTTCTGACAAGATCAATACATTCATTTGGATTCGGCCCGTATCCAACAATGTCGCCAAGACAAATAATTTCATCCGCATTTTGTGTGTCAATGTGCTCAAAAACTGCTGTCAAGGCCTCAAGGTTGCTATGAATATCTGATATGATCGCATAACGCAATATATTGCTCCTGAAGCACCCGGGCTATCCCATCCTTTGTGTATATTGTATGCTCTAATATATGACATTGTCAAGTTTTATGCAAGAAAAATCTACCTGATTTTTAAAATTATACTGAATTCTAATCGATATTGTCTCATTCCACTCCAAATTATTCGTTGACAATATGATAAAGGGATGATCCATACCACCTATGGATATGGAGATGGAGTCGAAACGCACGGGAGGATGCTCAGAAAAGGGTGACTGGATCCACGATCACGTGCAAACGGACCGTCTCTTTTGCAAGATATCTTCGTATTTTGGATTCCGCGTCCCGGACGATCGCATTCATTCGTTCGCCCGTGCTGTCCCAGCGCTTGTCCACCTTGAATATCATATGCCAGCGGTATTGATTCTTGATACGCGAAAGCGGAGCGGGAACAGGTCCCAGCACTTTGACCCTCGCTGGATCGATGGACACGCTCTCTTTAAACTGATTGATGGCGATAATGACATTCTGCGCGTTCTCTCCTTTCATCATCACCTGAACGATCCGCGAAAAGGGTGGATAATCCAGCTCTTTCCTGAGCAGTATCTCCGCCATAAAGAATTTTTCATAATCATGGGATTTCGCACAAACAATGCTGAACTGTTCCGGAGAATAGGTCTGAATGATCACCTCGCCCCTGCGGTCCTTTCTGCCCGCACGGCCGGCCACCTGGGTGAGCAATTGAAATGTTCTTTCTGATGCTCTGAAATCCGGCATCTGCAAGGCTGTATCCGCTGATATGACACCCACCATGGTCACGCGTCCGAAATCGTGCCCCTTGGCCACCATTTGAGTGCCAAGCAGGATATCATAACGATGTTCTCCGAAATCCTTCAGTATCCTGTCATGAGATTTTCGCTGTGTCGTCGTATCCAGATCCATTCGCACCAGACGCGCCTTGGGAAATTCAGCCAAAAGGGCGGCTTCAACCTGTTGTGTCCCAATGCCGCGAAAGGTGAGCTCACTGCTTCCACAATGCTCGCAGACATCCGGCGCCTTTTTTATGAAGTTGCAATAGTGACATCGCAGTCGATGTGTATGGATGTGAAAAGTGAGCGTGATATCGCAATTGATGCATTTTTCGATATGCCCGCAATCAGAACACTTGATGAACGTCGAGAATCCACGCCGGTTCTGTAACAGAATGATCTGTTCATTCAGATCCAGCTTCTCGTTTATTTTGTCAATCAGTTCACGGGATAGAAAATCGCGGTCCGGTGCCGCGGTTTTTTTTCTCTGTGCGCTCATATCCACAACATGAACTGATGGCATGGGAATATTTTCAATTCGCTTCGGTAGTGTCAGCATCTGGTATTTATCGAATTTCGCGTTATAGAACGACTCGACCGAAGGCGTGGCAGATCCAAGAAGTACGACCGCTTCGCTCAGTTTTCCCCGAACCACCGCCACATCGCGGGCATTATAGAACGGAGACGTATCGGCCTGCTTGTAGCTGCTTTCATGCTCTTCATCCACAATGATGAGTCCGACGTTTTTCAGCGGTGCAAAAATAGCCGATCGGGGACCGATGGCGATCTTGAATTCACCTTCCTTCAATTTTCGCCAGGAGTCATAACGTTCTCCGACAGACATCCGGCTGTGGAGGACTGCGACCATACCCGGGAAGTTTCTGGTGAATCGACGCACGGTCTGAGGTGTCAACGATATTTCGGGAACCAGCACAATTGCCGTGCGCCCCATGGAGATGGTCTTCTTCAACACTTCGATATACACACGGGTTTTACCACTTCCCGTGACACCAAACAATAAAAATGGTCGAAAGAGACGACCGGATATGAATTTGTCGATTTCGGAAACGACCTTGTCCTGATCTTTTGTGAGAACGGTTACATCCGGCGCCTGCTTGCTTTCGCCATCATAATACTGCCTGACCCGCTCTTTCTGAAAACGGACCACATGCCCTTTTTTCACCAGCGCATCGACCGTCGATCTGCTGACACCGGATAATTTCAAAAGCTCATTCTGTGCTATCTCATCCCTGTCTGCTATGATCTTCAGACACATGATCTGTTTCGGCGCTCCGGGCACGATCTTTTCTGCATCCCGTTCCGACCGCCGAAACGTGTCGGCAAGCCTGTACCATACGTCATATTGCACTTTTGCGCGCGGTGTTTTCATGGTGACTTCCTGAGCAATCAAACCGGCGCTGTTCAATCGATTCAATGTTATGCCCAGATTGGAAATGCGCGTCTCTTTCCTCAGTGATTCAAGATCGATGCGTCTATGATTTCTGATACTCTGTAGAATTTTCTTCTGATTCCGAGAGCCTATATGAGCGATGGTCTGGTCGACGACGTCCACTGATTGTGCCAAAGTGATAATCGTGGCAGACTCCTGGTTTACACCGGCGGGCAGCATCGCCTTCATCACTTCTCCGATTGGGCTGATATAATATGTGGAAATCCAGTGAGCCAGTCTCATGAGCTGCCCGTCCAATATCGGTGAATCATCCAGGATGTCGCGCAACAATTTCACATCCTTCAGTTCGCTGACGTCACGAATTGCGACAACATATCCTGTCAACACCCTTTTTCCAAAAGGTACGACCACTCGCATTCCCGGACGTATAGCATCGATCATTTCCACGGGGATTTCATATGAAAATGTTTTGTGGATGGGAAGAGGAACTGCTATTTCAGCATATTTGTTGTGTTCCATCATAGGCTAAATATTACAAATATTTCTGTTTAATTGCAATAAATTTGTCAACCTTTTGCTTGACTTTTTGCCGAAAAAATGGTATAATAATAGGATAATAAAAGAAATAGTACGCAAAGGAGTCACCATGTTCAACAGATTCATTTTCATCTTCATTTTCATCATCATAGCCTTGGCTGGCTGCGACAAGAAAGATTCTGAAGTCTATAACAACCTGACGCAACAGGAAATTCAGGCACTTATTGAGAAAGTACAGAACCTTCCCAACATCCCTGTGACCGAAAATGAAAAAGGGATCATTAAAACGAATATGGGGACGATAGAACTCGAATTCTTCCCGGAAGTCGCTCCCAATCATTGCGCAAACTTTAAAAAATTAGCCAATGCCGGCTTTTACGATGGCGTACTCTTTCACAGAGTCATACCGGGCTTCGTAATCCAGGGTGGTGATATACTCACCAGGGATGATGAGCCGAAGAATGATGGTACCGGTGACGCCGGTTATAAACTGAATGCCGAATTCAGTACGATCAGCCATGACAGAGGTATACTATCGACTGCTCGAGAGGGGGGAGACGTCAACAGCGCCGGGACACAATTTTTCATCTGCGTGGATTCCATTCCACATCTCGATGGTCAATACACTGTCTTCGGCAAGGTGACCAAGGGCATGGATGTCGTGGATAAGATTGTCGCTTCGCCAAGAGACCCCAGGGACAAACCCCTTAAAAACGTTGTCATGGAACATGTGAGAGTCATCGAGAAATAAGCTGGATACCACACTCATCCAGATCTATGATGTAAAATGAGCGAAATTCAATCTCATGAATAATTCGGGCTACAGAATTATTTTCAGCCTCCTCACCCTATTTGTCTTTGTATCAACAAATTCACACGCGGTAGGGAGGAAGTACTGGATCTTTTTCAATGACAAAGGGTCCCCGTCGGAAAGTGCGCTTCCTCGAATTACGGAAAAATCGCTTGACCGGCGCTCCAAAACGCTGCAAAAAAGCGCACTGACAGACGACTATGATCTCAATGTGTATCAACCATACGTGGAGGCTCTGATTTCGCTGGACATCGTTCCCATCCGTACATCGAACTGGCTGAATGGCGTAAGTGCACATCTTTCGGATACTCAATTAATTCTGGTGAAGCGATTCGACTTCGTCTCCGAAATTCGTCCGGTCGCCCGTTATATTGGTACAAACTCCGATGTCTCTTTGAATAAATCTATTGGCAAGCCTATGGAAAACGCTGAAACAGCGAGCACATATGGACTCTCTTACGCGCAGAATCAGCTCATGCGCGTCCCTGAGATACACGACATGGGCATTACCGGCAGCGGGGTCGTCATCGGCCTTCTCGATTCCGGATTCAATTACAAATTTCACGATGCATTCTCACATCTGGACGTCATTGCAGAGTATGACTTTGTGAATGACGACAGCGTGACGGCAAAGGAAGCCGATGATAATGATGCGGCATCCCAACATAGCCACGGCACCAACGTGCTATCCGCTATTGCAGGATATCAGGAAGAGGAACTCATCGGACCTGCCCATGGAGCGTCGTATCTGTTGGCCAAGACAGAGGATGTCCGGTCTGAAACTGTTGTAGAGGAAGACAACTGGGTTGCGGGCATCGAATGGATGGAACGCCTCGGCGCTGACATCGTAAGCAGTTCGCTGGGATATAATGACTGGTATACGTATGAGGATATGGATGGCGAGACTGCCATCACAACGGTCGCCGCGGATATCGCGTTCTCCAAGGGCATCGTTGTTCTCAACTCCCTCGGCAACGAAGGTAATAAAGCATGGCGCTATATGATCGCTCCCGCTGATGCCAGGGGTGTGATCGGCGTTGGCGCTGTTGACGAAAATGGAGATTTGAGCTCGTTCAGCTCTTACGGTCCAACATACGATGGACGAATTAAGCCGGATGTGGTTGCCATGGGTAGCAGCGTGTACGTGGTCTCTCCATCGACCACGAATCAATATACCTACTCAAACGGCACCTCTTTGGCATGTCCTCTCGTTGCCGGTGTGGCAGGGCTTCTGCTCTCAGCCCACCCGGACTATACTGCTTCCCAGGTCATGTCTGTGCTGAAAAGCACCGCCAGCCGCGCGGGCGCCCCTGACAATGCATACGGCTGGGGTATTGTGAACGCATACAGCGCATTATTCACTGAGGAACCTGACCTGCCGGACGATTTTGTTCTGTATGAGAATTATCCCAATCCATTCAACAGCGGTACCACCATCCAATACCGCTTGACGAATGGGGGCGAGATCTCTTTGAAAATATATAACATCCTGGGGCAGCTCGTACGAACTCTGGCGGATGGCTATCAGCCTGCCGGAACCCATCGTGTTCGATGGGATGGAACAAACAATTCGAATATCAGGGCAAGCTCGGGAATTTATCTGTATATATTGCAATATAGTGATGCTACTGAAATCAGAAAGATGACATTCTTAAAATAATGCTTGAGGAGAAAAAAATGCCTCACACACCAATCGAGAAATTTGGTATTGTTTATCGTGACAAAAACTATAATAATGATAAGAGCGTCGCCTCGCCGAAATGGCTGAATTCTGCCATCATGTACGAAGTCTATCTGCGTTCATATAGCAAAGATGGTGATATCGTCTCCTTCATCAAAAAACTTCCCGAACTGAAGGAGCTGGGAATCAACACCATCTGTCTTATGCCGGTCTATCTCATCGGACATCTCAAGAGAAAAGGTCCGCTCGGTTCGCCCTTTGCCATTCGCGACTACTATCGTATCAATCCGGAATTCGGCAAGAAGGAGGATTTCAAAAATCTGGTTAAGGAGTGTCATGATCTGGGAATACGCGTAATCCTCGATTTCGTAGCGAATCATGCAGCCAATGATCACATTGAGAAGAAGAATCACCCGGAGTGGTTCAAGACAGATGATAAAGGCAATTATGTCAGATCCGTTCCAGGATGGTCCGATGTCATCGACCTGAACTATGATAATAAAGAACTCCGGCAATACATCAAAGATGTGGCAATCCACTGGGTGAAAGAGTATGATATCGACGGATACAGATGCGATGTGGCCGGATTGGTACCCATCGACTTTTGGATCGATTTGAGAAAATCACTACAAAAGACAAAGAAGGATATTCTTCTTTTAGCCGAATGGGAAGACCCTGAATTGAATCTGAAGGCCTTTGATATTACATACGACTGGATTCTCTATTTTCAACTTGATGAAATATTCAATGGGACATCGGCCGCTCAGGATGCGCTTGATACGCTTTTCGAGCGCGAAGCAAGCTTTCCAAAAGATGCCGTTCGACTCCGTTTTCTTGAGAATCACGATCAGGCAAGAGCCACATATAAATTCGGCAATCCTGCATTCAAAGCTGTCGCTGCATTCATATTTACAATAAGCGGTGTGCCCTTTATCTATAACGGCCAGGAGGTGGGTGATCCCAAACACCTCACCCTGTTCGATAAAAATGCCATAAACTGGAAGATCAAGGGTGCCAATGAGATTAGAAAATTCTATAAAACGCTCATTGATCTGCGCACTCAAAATGATCTATTCAGAGACGGAAAGACGATAAAACTGGAAAACTCAAAACCGCGGCAGATCGTCTCATTCAGCAGAACATTGAAAAATCAAAAGGCGATGGTTTTCCTTAATTTCTCAGATAAAGATTGCCCATTCACACTGAAGACCGAAATGAAGCACAAAAAATGGAAGGTATTGAATTTAGCGACGCTGGAAGAGACTGAGGTTGAAATGGATAAATGTAAATTCAAGCTTAAGGCTCATGACGGAAATATTTATATCGCTGTGTAGCGCCGGCTGTAGAAAGCGTTCAATTGATGTGAATTGTACCCTCCTCACCAATGCTTCCTTCAACTGTTATTCTGGTATCAATGAACATTTTCACCACATCGATGCAGGTCATGATATGCGGCGTAATCAATGAGGTAGTATATACAGCAGGTACCCTGAAGTATGCAGCGGGTAGTATCAACTGGTCCGCAAGGTAGGGATCGATGCACCCCCTGGTCTCAAAAAATTCCATAAGTTGATTCACAGCCTCATCAGCAATGGTTTCCGACTTTTTACCAATCTCACCCAATGCCCAGAAACATGCGCTGCCGTTCTCAAAAAGTGCATTGACAAGCATCATCGTATTCTTCCACCTGGATCGAAGAGTCTCCATGCGAATATGATATCTGTGTCCAAGCGGCCGAAGCCGTCTCTCTGTGTGCGTCTTCTGTCTCTTCGCCAGCTCCTGAGGCAGATTGGCCACAGCGGAAATCCCATATATTTTGTCCACGGCTCCACGTTCCACCAGATATATCGATTCAACCGGACCGGTATACGGGTGTAATTCGGCTATAATCTTACCGTTTCCTTTTGGATAAAAACCGGCTCTCACCAATGTCAGTCGTATTTTAATTCCAAACTTCCTGACATATGGCAACCATTGTACAGCCAGATAGTGATGAGTCGGACTCCAGGAGACATGTGTGCCCCCCATGATCACGATGCGCGATTTTTCCTGCTGGATTGCAAGCGGGAGGTATATGGTCTGCAAAACCAAAGATGTCGACCCCGCGGTATTCATATCAAAGCGGTATTCTCCGGGGATCACGTCGTTCGGACTGAAAGCCAGTTCAGACGATCCGATACTCACATCGGGCATCTCTGTTCCGGAAATTGCTGCTGCCGCCTCGATGCACTTGATATGCTGTGGCATTAATCCGGGCTTCTTTCTGTTTGCGCGAATATTTTGGATCCTGAAAGGCTGTTTTGTCAGTAGCGATAACGCCAGAGAGGTACGTAGAATCTGCCCGCCGCCTTCACCCATCGATCCATCGATTTCTATCATCCCAACCTCGTTTGGTTATAATGAATATAGAAGGCTTTTTTTTAATTTGCAAATGGTAATTTAATTTATTATATTTTCTTCACTTTGAAGTATCATGCTGTTTTCAGAAAATATATTTCCACGATCATACATGGTGATCCTCATGCATCATTAAAAGGCTATGGGCTTCGTGAAGATCAACCTGTAGGATAGACTGAAGGGCAACCGATGAAGAAGATTAAATACCTTGACGGCAAACGGCTGAAGCAGGCGATTATCGCCGGATCACGCCTTATCGATAAAATGCAGAGCAATCTGAACAAGATCAATGTATTTCCCGTTGCCGATGGTGACACAGGACTCAATATGGCCTCCACCATGAATTCGATCACCGGAGAACTCGATAATTGTTCCCATAGCTCCATAGAAGAGGTCAGCTCAGTTGTGGCTGAATCTGCGATCATGGGTGCTCAGGGAAATTCCGGTGCCATTCTGGCTCAGTTCTTCAATGGATTTTCCGAGGCTGTGACGGGTAAGAAGATCCTCAATGTCTCCGCTTTTGCCGATGCTGTCAAACACGCCAAGAATGCGGCTTTCGAAGCAATGGCTGATCCCAGGGAAGGGACGATCCTCACAGTAATAAAGGACTGGGCTGCGCATATCGAGGAAAAACGCTGGAAAACGTCCGACTTTGTCGAACTGTTCAACAGCGCTTTGTATGTCGCAAAACGCTCGCTTGCAGATACTCCCAATAAGTTGAAAGTACTCGCGCATTCCGGCGTCGTGGATGCAGGCGCACAGGGATTCGTTCATCTTCTGGAGGGAATTTCTCACTTCATCGAAAAGGGCAAACTCTCCAGACAGCTTCGCATCAGAATTGAGAAAGCGAAAGCACCACGATTGAAAAAGTCCAGACTCTCTCACAGATACTGTACGGAGTGCATGCTCAGCAGCAGCAGGACGAATCACAAGGATATTAAAAAATTACTGATGTCTCTCGGTGATTCTGTCATCGTCATTCACCGCAACGATCGATTCAAGATCCATATCCACACAAATCAACCGGAACAGGTTTTTCAGGAGTTGAGCCAGTACGGAGATATCCACTCTCAGAAAATCGATGACATGCAGAGTCAGCTCCACCATACTCATCAGAAAAGACCGTTAGCCGTGATCACGGATAGCGCATGCGATCTTCCCGACGGATATTTTGAGGAGAATGACGTCTTCATCGTACCTACGAAAGTATCATTTGGCACTGAGACCTTTCTGGACAAGATCGAAATCAAACCGAAAGAATTTTACTCAAAGCTACGTGAATCAGAGTACCATCCAACCACATCTCAGCCATCGATTGCTTCCTATAAATCAGTTTACGAGGAAGTCATGAAACTTTATGAGCGGGGTATTTCAATACACTTGCCGGGGATTCATAGTGGAACGCTCAACGGAGCTCGAAATGCGTCAAAAAAATACACGAACAATGCAATCTCGTGTATTGACGGGAAAACCGTTTCAATTGCATTGGGACTGATTGTCATGGAGGCGGTCGATGCAGTCAAAAGCGGGCTCAGTCATAACCAGATCGTGCAAAAAGTCAAGGATGCAGTGAAAAACGTATACTTGTTCGCCTCGATTTCGACGGTTGAATATATGGTGCGCGGTGGCAGAATCGGTCGACCCAAGGGATTTCTGGCCAAAATACTTAAACTGAAACCCATTCTCAGCTTTAACAATAAAACGGGAAAGGCGACGCTTGTCGGCAAGGCCTTCGGTGAAAAAGCAGCGATTAAGAAAACAATGGATTTGATCCAAAAGCAGACAGAGGGGTATAAAAGAGTCAAATTCATGATCACGCATGCGGATGCCATGGAAAAAGCCAAATGGTTTGCTGAAAGGCTTCGCGAGATCTATCAGGTCGAGGATATTCCAATCGTCGATGCGGCTCCGGCCCTCGGCGTTCATGCCGGGCCGGGAACTGCAGCCGTCGCATTTATCGGATATAATTGAAAAGGAGATAAACGATGATATCGTTAATTGTGATCATTTTATTAAGCTATCTCGTCGGATCGATTCCGACATCGATTATATTTTCAAAATTGTTCAAGGGAATCGATATACGAGATTACGGAAGCGGGAATGCCGGAGGCACCAATGCCATGCGCGTTCTGGGCTGGAAGATCGGGGGCATGGTAATGCTCATAGACGTACTCAAGGGTGTGGTTGCAACACTATTCATCTCTTCCATACGCATCGATCCACTGACGATGAATCCAGAAATCGTGAAAATCATTGCCGGACATGGAGCGATTTTTGGACATATCTGGACTGTTTTCGCTGGATTTCGTGGTGGTAAGGGTGTTGGCACAGGCGCGGGCATGGTGCTTGCTCTCTATCCAACCGCTCTTCTGATCTGTCTGGCGATATTCATCATCGTGCTGCTCGCATTTCGAATGGTATCGCTGGCATCGATGTCGGCAGCGGTCTCTATGCCGATCGTAATCTACGTGCTGCGGACATTTTTCGATTATCATGCATCGGATCTGCTCTACTATTTCAGTATTCTGATTGCGTTTCTCATCATATTCACACATAGAAGCAATATCAAGCGTATTCTGAATGGCAATGAAAACAAGATATCACTGAAAAAGAACGAGCCTTAATCGATCCTGTTCGGCGCATTCCAATAAAACCGGGTGAGACCGCGTGGTGTGCCGAACCAGACATAGTCTCCATCCGGAAGAATAACGTTCACCATGTCGCTCAACAGTCCATCTTCCCGCGTATACTGAATCCAGGTCTCTCGATCTCTGTCATATTTCAGCACGCCCCTGTTTGTGCCGGCCCACACGACGGCCTCGTCCGCAACGATGGAGATCACTGTCTCTCCTGAATAAAAGCGTCTTTGTGGTGGTCCAAGCCACACCTTGCGATCCACGTCGAATACCTCCACACCGTTTTCCAGGGCGAACCATAATTCATTCTCATATCGGGAAATCGCATAGACGATTTCGTTCATCGGTCCGCCCGGTTCATCGTGATATCCACCGATATTCTTGTTCGTATCGTACACATACACACCATCTTCTGTCCCCAGCCACACCAGATTTTCCATGAGTTCGATATCGAGAACGGAAACGCGTCGTAAATCGTCGGTCATGATCTGCTCGACGTCAAGGCTGTCTGTATCCAGACTGGATTTAACCATCTTTGTCAAGCCTCCGGCGGATGCAATCCAGATGTTTTTGCTGTCTGTTTCCACATCATAGACGTAATTATCCGCCAGCCTCGAAAACACATCATAACTGCGCCAGTCATTTGTATCGCGTTCATATCTGGCAACACCGTTGGTTGTTCCAAACCAGACATAATCGCCATCCACCTCGATAGATGTCACCTGATCGCTGTAGAGATCCGTGATAAATCTCGATTCATAGTAGGACCACTGCCGGTTGTCAATCTCCCACAGTGTGATCCCGCTTCGCCCCTCGAATTCACCCAGACCACCGACCCATAGTTCATTCGTCTCTTCGTTCAGTGCTATGGCGCTCACATCCTCGATGAATAAGCCGTAGTCCAGTATTTCCAGCTGTTCGATATTAACATCCGCCTTGCCCAAACCAAGTCCTTTCACTGTCACCCAATAGGCCCCCCAGTTGTCCTGCTTCAAAGACGATACGTAATAGCGATTGAAACGCATATCGGTGATAAAACCGTCAGAATCGAAGAAAAACCCGTCGCTCATAAAGAAATTTGGAGCACGACCGAAAAAACGATCACGATATCCGAACCATCGTATCGAAGAATTCCTGTCATCCCGGCCTGTCATGACTCTTTCATAGACATATCCTCCATATTTATTGCCTCGCAACAGATTCCCTGATGCGGTCTCCAGCCAGACAGATTGATCATCGAATCCAATGGATATAATCTCGTCGGCAGCGCCGAGTCCAATATCATCAAAATAGTAGTTCTCCCAACGCCTGAATGTGGAAAAATAACAGCTCAGGGAGTATGTCGTAACACACCAGAGATAATTCGTATCCATATCATATGCTAAGATGAAGATATCATTATCAGATAAACCGTTGCTTGATGTAAATGGATAATCCCATTTATTTATATAATGATTATATCTTCCGATACCACCTGTCGTTGCGGTATAGATATATTCCATGCCAATGACAAGCGACTTACTCCACCGGTTGACCGAATAGCTGACCCAATCACCTTCACTATAATTCGGATTTGTTCTGTCGATACGCAGAAAATCCTCTGTCTGAGCCAACAACGGAAAGATGAGACATATCTGAAGTGCAAATACCAGCGCTATTTTTGCCAAACTCTTTGCCTCCGGTTTACTTGATATCATATTTCTTCAGTTTCCTGTGCAGATTGGGGCGGTCTGTCTGAAGATGCTCTGCCATCTTGCTCACGTTCCCGCTGGCTTTCCTGTATTCGTTCAACAGGAGCTGTTTTTCGAATTCCATGAGGCGTTCTTTGAGCGGACCGCTGAAATCCGGCTCATTTTCCATACGACTTTCCCGCCTCCCGGCTCCTCCGAGTCCATTCACGACATCTTCGTATATAATTTTCTCCGACTCTGTCATGATAACGAGCCGTTCTATCAAATTTTTCAGCTCCCGGACATTACCGGGCCAGTGGTATTCCATCAAACTCTGAATTGCAGCATCGTCCATAGCCTTTCTTTTTTTATTGTTTCGATAGGAATACGCATGCAAAAAATGATTCACAAGCAGGGGAATATCTGACTTTCGTTCTCTGAGAGGTGGCACAACGATGGGTATCACGTTGATACGGAAGTACAGATCCTCTCTGAAATGTCCTTGTTGAATTTCATTCTGCAGATTCTTGTTCGTTGCCGAAATAATGCGTACATCGAATTTAATCGGAACCGTCCCGCCAACACGTTGAAACTCATTTTCCTGTAATACCCGCAGCAACCTTGATTGCGTTTCCAGCGCCATATCGCCGATTTCATCGAGAAACAGCGTACCGCCATCCGCCTCTTCAAAGACACCTCTTTTTTTCTTGTGCGCTCCTGTAAAGGCTCCCTTTTCATGACCAAAAAGCTCACTTTCGATCAATTCACGGGGAATTGCAGCGCAATTTACTTTTACAAAAGAGGCGCCGGATCGCTGGCTACACTTGTGTATCTCCCGTGCCACCAGCTCTTTACCGGTACCGTTCTCTCCGCTGACCAGAATTCGGCTGTCACTTGGGGCCGCCTTGGCGATCTCTCTCTGAAGATGTACAATCTGAGGCGATTCGCCAACCATTTGATAGTCCACATCGACTATTCCCCTCAGACTGCTCACCTCCTGCTCCATGCTTCTGCGGCGCGCCACATTCCGGACATCCAGAAGCACCTTCTCGGGATTCAGCGGTTTTTCGAGAAAATCATAAGCCCCGAGCCTCACGGCCTTCACCGCCATGCTCAAATCCGCGTGCCCGGAGATCATAATCACAGCCGTATTCGAAGCCACCGGATCCAGATGGCTCAATACCTCCAGACCATTCATTCCGGGAAGCTTCACATCCAGGAAAATCAGATCAAAATGGCGCTCATTCGCCATGCGCAATCCCTCATCACCGGTTTCACAATGCATCGTCTCTGGATAGCCGTTGTCCTTCAAAAGACCGGAAAGCGCTTTCCTGATATTGGCTTCATCGTCAATTATTAAGATTTTCATCGATCAGATATTCTATGTGTGGGATCTGTTTTTTTTCGACACGCACCTTTAAATTAACATGCCCGTCCTCAAAATTTCTACTGACGACCTCTGCCAAATCATATATCTGTGAGATCGTCTTCTGCCTTGTCAGATCGAGCCGTATCTCATACTCCACGACACCGTCATTCGATGCTTTCAGGATCATCTCTCTCAATTCAGGCATAAATATACCACGCTCCGCAGACACGAAAACGCTGGGAGTATACTCGTTTTTCACCTCCTGTACGAGCTTTCGGTCATCGAGCTTATCAATTTTGTTGAATACGTACATCACCGGCTTTTCGGAGAAGGAAAGATCTTTGAGTACAGCCTTTACAACGTCGATCTGATCGCCATAATTTTTCAGACTGATATCGCTGACAAGCATCAGCAGATCGGCATCCCGCACCTCTTCAAGCGTGCTCTTGAAGGATGCGATAAGGTTGTGTGGTAGCTTACGTATGAACCCGACTGTATCCACAAGCAGAATATTTCCGTTTTCCCGGGTCTCCATGCGTCTTACGGTGGAATCTAGGGTGGCGAAAAGCCGATCCTCGACTAGCACATCCGCGCTCGTGAGTTCGTTTAAAAGCGTTGATTTTCCAACATTTGTATATCCAACCAGTGCGACTTTGAAGAAATCCGTTCTGTGCTTGCGTCGGACCTTTCGCTGTCGACCAATCTTATCCAGCTCATCCTTCAACTTCGCGATGCGTTTGCTGATCAGCCTTTTATCGACTTCAAGCTGGGTTTCCCCGGGACCGCGTAGTCCGATACCGGCCCCGCCCGCCTGTCTGGAAAGATGCGTCCATCTCCGTGTAAGCCTCGGCATGAGATATTGCAATTGCGCGAGTTCAACCTGAGTCTTGGCCTCCCTTGTCTTTGCCCGGCGCGCAAAAATATCGAGGATCAGCCCGCTTCGATCGACGATCTTGGTGTCACACAGATTTTCCAGGTTTCTCATTTGGGCAGGTGAGAGATCATCATCAAAAATGATGAGATTCGCTTTGAGTTCCTTCTTCAACTGCGACAAAGCAGTTGCCTTCCCCTTGCCTATAAAGTATGCAGCATCTATCGATGAGCGTTCCTGTATTTGACGCGAAATAACATCTGCGCCGGCGGTATCGGCCAGCAGAGAGAGTTCGTCGAGATATTCTTCTGTCAAGTGCACAGGCTGTCTTTTGTTCGCTACACCAACGATGATGGCTTGTTCTCGCTTTTTAGGTGAAACAATATGCAAATTTAATGCGTCCTTCCTTTAAGTTGTGTTTGCCTCTGCCGCCGGTTCCCTTGCGATCACCATTTCAATGATCATGAATATCAGAACAACAGCAAGCAGGTATTTCCATAACTCTCTGCCGTAGCGATCGATCATAATACCTTTTCTCATTGACTGATCCTGAGAATAAAACCGGATATGATCGGCTCCGACGGCTTCTGCCAGCATTTCATCGGAGGCTGTTTCACCCTCTGACTCCGATGCTGAAAAATTAACAGCCCATTTGTCGACGCTCCTTTCCCCGGAATATAATGTATATATCCCCGATTCTTCTGTCTCCCGGAATAAGATTTTGTACATCATATCATCCACAACCGTCTTCAACTTACTTTCGCTGCCATCAGGCTTTATCATTATGAGATCAGAATTTGCCCCATCAGCACTGATCCTGCCTGAAATCTCATCACCCACCATCATCTCACGCATATCACTCTTATGGGCGGCAGCAATGTAGGTAATACTCCGGTTTATCAGTGGGACAAACAGACCCTGAAAATGAAAGTCTGACCATGCCGCATCGATTGCCGTGTTGAACCTCAATATTTTCCCCTGATCCAGATGGTGTTCACTCAGAAACGGACTTCCGTTGCTAAAAGATATAACCACATCTGTTTTCAAATTGCTCTCTGAATTCACCACATAGTAAAACTTCGGCGATTTAATCTCTTCCGGCGCCTCTTTGTACAAGCCCTTGATCACCGGGTGATGCCGGTCTATCTGTCCGAAGACCATGTAAGAACCGTCCAGACCCAGCTCTCCAACCGTATCTGTGTATGGGGGTAGTCCAAATCGATCGCACAGACCTGTATTGTAGCTGCTCAAATCCGCATCTGATCCCAGGAACAGAATAAGTGCTCCATTCTGTTCGAGATAGCTCTGAACCTTTCTTGAAATGGAAGATGTGAATTTCGGAATATTCGTCAGGATCAGAACATCGTATGCATCAAATCGAATTGACTCTGCCTCATCGAATAGAGCAGTTGCAACGTCGATGTTCGGTGAGACGTTCAAGGCAATCTTCAGATAGTGGAAGTCCTGTGAACGATTTCCGATGACCAGAGTTTTTATCTTGTCCGGAACATGGAATGTGAAATATCGTCTGTTGTCAGCCAGCAACGCATCCTCCTCGGTAACGACATATCCGGACAGCGTTCCCGTTGACTGTGGAATGATATTGAATATAACTTTCCGGCTTTCATCCGGTGCCAGTGTAACTGTGTTCTGAGCAGTCCGCTTTCCTTCAACGTAAAGCTGAACCAGCTTGCTTTTCTCCTCAAAGTCTCCGAAGTTTTTTATAGTGGTTTCAACTTCAAGCACCTTACCCTTTTCGATGATCTGATTCTGCGACTCAACGCTGACGACCGCCAGATTATTCAATCGCTCATGAGAACATGGCAGCACGATCAATTTTATATCCGTTCCATCCAGAAGCGGCGCAGAGATATCATCAATACGACGATAACCACTCTGCTGGAGGTCTGAGATGAAATATATCTCTTTATTGATGTTGTTCGTTTTCTCCAAGATATCCCTGGCCTTAATAATGGCCTCTACAATAGCGGACCTTCGCAGTCCAGCTTCGACTCTTTTGATATTCTTCACAACGGCTCCGACATCATACCTCGCTCCCCGATAGACCGGAGTGACGGCCTCGTCGGTGAACAGTGCGTAAATCTCGTCCCCGTTGTTGAAAATTTCCTCAAAAACGGCTGCCTTTTCCCTGAGCTGGTCCATAAGTGATACACCATTCACCTCACGATTCATGCTCATGCTGTTGTCGATGAGAATGACAGCCGACGTTTTCGCTGACGCACTCATCATCGATGAAGCGCCGCCCTTCATGGTTGGTCTGGCAAAAGCGAGTATGAGTAGCAGCACAATCAGAGTACGCAAGATAAGCAGCAAAATCTGCCTTATCTTGATTCTGCGAATCTTTTGTGTTCTCAATTCCCGCAGAAAAAGAATGCTGCTGAAATCGATCTTTACAACCTTCTGCCGTGTGATGAGCAGAATGATAAGAGGGATTGCGATCGCTGCAATCCCCGCTAGAACAGATGTATTTAGAAATGTAAACATATTCGGTTCTACTTTAACACAGCGATTTTGGTCGTGGCGGATTCCCCTATTGATGTCGAGATATATGCCACATAGACGCCGTTCAGAACGGTATCTCCATTGTCATTTCGCCCGTCCCACACAACATCGCCGTCATGCGACCCGGCCCGTCCGCGGGGATCCGAGGATTTCCAGCTGACTGACCACACCAGCTCACCCAGGAGTGTGTAGATCTTGATATCTACGTTCGCATCCTGTTCCAGGAAGTATGTTATCGTCGTTGCCTGGCGTTCAGAGCTGCCAAATGGATTCGGATAGTTTCCAAATGCATCCTGAAGGTTATTCGCCATCAGTGTCACAAAGTCCGAAGAGAGCGGAAAGCTCAATCCCGCACCCAACCTGACCGCCGGTCGCTGGCCAGTCAAAGCCTCCTCGATGTAAATACTCGTGTCGGAAACGATCTCTATCATGAAATCCTTCACGTTGGCGTTCTGCGCAACATCGACCACAATCGACATCGTATCCGGTGTACCAGAGGTGATTGTAACCTCCTGATCAAAGACGATCGGAAGCGTGGCCCCGGCGACGAATTGCGTCAATGCCCCGTAAACCTGATCTCTTTGACCGTGATTGACAACGGCAATTTCAGATATCGCTGTGGACGGGTCGTCAAGCGCCTGTCCGTTCCTGTCCGATATATTGACCGTAATCCCTTTGACCACGACCTCTTCATTGGATTGTGGATCGTCTTCAGAATTAATAAGTACCAAATTCAGCATTTCAACCGAATTTTCGCCTTTGGCCACTGTATTTGCCGTATTGGCCGGCAATCGGTAGACATTTACGCTCTTCTCCGTGGTGGTGATATCCACAAATGCGAATCGAGCGCCTGACGCAAAGAATGCCGTCGTATCGCTGTTCTCATCCCTTGGTTCAAATCCATCGGGAACGCGTATCTCGATCGTGTTCTTCGAAGCAGCCACATCCGGCGCCGTAATGTTCCAGCTGATGGATGTGTTCGAGGCAGCACTTTTCGTTGTACTCCCCACGCTGTACCCATCGGGCAGCGAGATCTCAAGCGTATAGTTTCCATAGGTCCCGGCTGACTCCGCCTCATTTTCCAGGTAGGCCTCGACGGTAAACTGCTGTCCGGAGGTAACAATGCCATCCACCGCCTGTTCCGGAGAAATGATCGAAGCGCGCAGCCTGAGACTCGATCTCTTGATAATCTGAAATATGATCACTTCCGCAGTGTCGCTCATGACTTCGTTGCCCGACATATCGACACCCGAGGCAACGGTCATAATACTGATATTGGATGCCACTTTTGATCCGCATCTGATACGCCATTGCGCCTTTACGCCCTGCCCCGATGATACCAGCTGTGAATCGATCTCTGGAAGAACTAGACTGAAATCATCCGGCAAAATCAACTTCGACCAGATATCATTTTCCACACCATTGGAACTGACCTCAGCCTCAACTTCAAGCAACTGACCTGTAGATAGAATGCCGTCTCTTGCTCCCGGTGGAGAAAGAATACGAATCGTACTCGTAATAAATCCCACCTCGATCGTTCGGATATTCAGCATGTCCGTATATACCAGCTCGCTGTCTGCCATAATATCAATATACACAGTTTTTACTACGTCTTCGCTGCTGTCAGGCGTGATCACACTCCACAGCACAGGTTCAAGGGATTGAACGCTCTGCGAACTATCGCTCTCTGCGCTCAATATATAATTTTCAGGCAATCGAATACTCGCCACGACATTCGAATACGATGGGGAGTACTGAATGATCGATTTGAAGACATAATTCTGTCCAGGGGCCAGAATGCTGACACCCGCAGAAGGCTCAACATCTATGATCCCGGAATTGACAATTATATCATCCGTTGTCGTATATATAATTAACGTATCACTATCAACAAATACATTAGCTGATTGATTTATATTTTTATCTGTAAGTGGATTGTTAATAACCACACGAAATGTATCCGGACCGGCGGCTGTGTCAGGCGTAAGAATACGCCACTGAACGACTTCATCCACACCCGCATCGAGAAGGGCTGATCCCGATGTAATCGAATAATGGTCAGGCACGATTAATTCCAGCCTGCCGACACCAATCACATCTGCACCACCCAGATTGACAAATGAAGACTTAATCACAAATTCCTGCTCCGGCGTGAAAATATGATCCCCCGTTCCGGTGAACGCTTCAACAGTCAACTGTGCCGGTTCCTGGATTTCCATATCTATGGATAGCGTGCTTTCGTCTATCGATGCCGGATTTCCCGTTTCCCGTTCTTTTGCAGAAATGATACGGGCGGAAAATCGTTCCATACTCATCTGCTGTGACGCATTGACCTCAAAAAGCAGACTGTCCCGCTCTTCATATTCGATACCGCCGATATAGAGATACTCGTCATCGATTCGTGAGCCGCCGTTAGAGGTCAGTCTTACCAATACCGAATCGATGCTGGCCCGACCGCTGTTCTCAACAACAGCTTTTATTTGAAATGATTGTCCTTTATTGACATATCCAGTAACATCCAGCGGATTGCAATTGAAGCAAACCGCTTCCAGTGCGGCCAGTCGAACTGCGGCCGAGGTCTGTATCGTAATCGATTTGGACAGCGTCGCACTGATCTGTTGCTGATTATTGACATCGATACCAAGGAGGTCGGCGACAATTTGTACCTGACCACTGCTGTTTCCTGTCGCAAAAACACGATAGACCAGTGTATCCGGAACATTGCTGTACAGCCGTGTGCCACCACTTTGAAGCGTATCCGAAGATGGAATGCTGTAATCCGTCTGCCTGATACCACCCTTCTCGACATAGACGCCCTGTGAAGCGAACAGATCCAGATCGATATCGGCGCCTCCGCTGTCGACGACGACGACCTTGATATCCCAGGAGCCGACCTGTCCCGCACGTATCGGAGTATCCGGTGTGATGATCTCAACGATCTTGAGATTGCCCGGTCTTTGTATTGTCATCGTCTCGGACGCATCGACTGACTGGGAAATGATGACCGCAGCAGGCTCCGGCGTGTTTTTCGCCACAGCACTGTCGATCGAAACGAAGAATCTTTCCGCGATCTCTTCCTGTGCGGACGCGTTCAGAATAAATGATTTTGTCGCGCGTCCACCGCCTCCCGGAATCAACTTGTTGAAAGGCACAACAATGGCTGAATCCAACGTAGAACCATCGGACTGCAATCTGAGAATCGCCTGTCTGAGATGATCCATCCCGTTATTCTCAAGAACAACATCCAGCTTGAATTGCTGATCCGTATTCACTGTCGTGCCGTTCGGTGTTTCACTCACCTGTACGGTAAGAATCCTGATATTCGCCGGCTCCTCGATGAGGACCGATGCGCCTCCAGAGAGAGAGATCTCGACATCTTCACCCGTTGTCGTCTCCGTACCTTTCACGAACGCGTTAATTGTTGATACACCGGTATCCCATCCCGTCCCGTCGATAACAAATATGAGCGTATCTACAGCGTCCGGGGAAAGAATCAATCCACCATTCGCCAATTCCGTGGGTTGAATGATGGTGAAGTCGCTTCCAGTGCTGAACTGGATGTAAGAGTTCTGACGATCTCTCTTGATCACTATTTCGCTTCCGCCCCTGTTCTCCAAAACCACTTTCACATTCCAGTCTTGTCCCTGGTTTCTGGTGACGCTGTCCACACTGGTAATTATTTTCGTGATGGTTAACTGCCCCGGCTCCACGACGGTGATTCCGGTGTTGGTCTCGTCGACGATCGGTTTTCCAGTACTGATATCGGTTAAATATATTGATACCGGAATTGTCACAGGACCGAGAGTCGGGCCGGTGACATTCATGGTAATACGCAATGAATCCTCTGAATATGCCAGCAAACGATCATTACCGCGTGCCATGAAAGCAGTATCATAAACGAGCCCGGATTGATATTCTGCGGTGATGTCATTGCCTCCGGACAGAAACGACGCCCTTATGCTGTCCAGCTTGACCGCTGTCCCGCCATCATTTTTCACCTCAGCGGTGATGTACCAGGGTGCGCTCTGATTCTGAGAGACAGTTCCCTGGGGCGTTGACGGACGCAAAGACTTGATCCTGACGAGAGGCGCTTCTCTGACATACCAGCGATGCGTGGAATCATCAGCGCTTGTGTCCGCGGTGATGATCTTCGAATTTTCATCCTGTCCGTTGACCCGGCCATCGATCACGATATTGCCCAGCGTGGTTTGCGGAAGCAGATTCACATAAAAGTTGAATTGTTCTGATCCGCCGCCCTGGATCAGATTCGGGTTGTTATTGAAAGGTATTGTGATCAGTTCCGATGATATATTTTGATTTTGTGGAAAAGTCCTGAATACAAGTGTATCCTGAAGGATCTCCGCATTGGCCTCTCCCGTATTCTTCACAAACATGGAGACGATCACATTTTCCTGTCCCTGTGATACGGTATCCACCGAAGAGGTGATTCTCCGAATCTCTATAGCTGCTGGTGATTGAACCAGCCATTGATCCTGTGTCTGTGCCGAATCTATCCCGACATTCACGCCGGAAATATCCCCCGATAGATAACCATCGATCGTCACGGTATCCAATCGCGCAACGGCGCTCACATCGACATTGAATGTCAGCACCCTGGTCACGCCTCCCGGAATATCGTTGAAAGAATCGGTTCTCTGAACCGAGAATTCATCATTCCTGTCCACGACTGGCGGCGCGCCGGTGAATGTCAAACCCGCGTCCAGATTTCGAACTGTACTGGTCCCGAGATTCTTTACCGTCATGCTCACGGGCACATTCTGTTGTCCTCTTGAAACGCCAAACTCCGGACTGTTGATAGACACAATATTGAGGCTTGAGATCACGAGGTTCACGAATCCCGTTGAGCTGCCACCAGGACTGCTCACATTGATATGTGCGATACCACCTGCGTCCGGCGCCTGATAGACGAAAGCAATCTTGCCCGAATCATTGGCAGCGACCTGAATTCCCGGATATTCGGCGCTCACATCCTGGCTGGTAATATCTCCAATATCTGCTGTAACAGAAAAAAGCGTGTTCCTGGCCACAGGATTTCCATCGCCATCATAGATAACATCTGAACGAATGGATGACAGGCTTGTCCCGTCCGACGGAAGTATGGGAGGATCCGCGGTAAGCAATATCTCGCTGACCGGATTTCCGGGAACCACGGAAATTGTTCCAGTTTGATCTCCTGCGGCGACGGGATGAATGACCGAAATATTTCCTGAAGCCGGAGCCAGGGTCGGTTCGAAGCGGATCCATGCGCTGCTGTCATTCACCGCTGGCAACAGAGAGCCCGTTGACTGCCACTTCACGACAACGTCTCCGATGTAGTTCGCGCCGGCATCGAATCCCGCACAATACAGGGTGAGATCATCGTCCGCTGTAAGTACGGTATCAGCCAGTTCAACGCCCGACCCGCCCGGCAGCGTGAATATCTTAACGAACGAAATAGCCCCGACACTGATGGTGCCCGTGGTATCGGCTTTCAGGGACAAACTGTCCGCAACGATCTGTCCACTGGTGCCCGGTGTCTGCGGATCAAAGACAGTGCTTTCGCCGGTGAGCGGCATCGGTGGATCGAGTGTGCCCAACACAGACCAGTCAGCCTCGACATCCCTCACATAATTATCATACACATCATATCCGGAAGCGTAAAGACGAAATTTTTCATCCAGCGTCACCGTGCGCTCCCCAACTTCCAGTCCTTTACCGCCAGCCGCATCGGTCACCTTGATGTATCCGACCTCATTCGGCTTTACGAAGAATTTGTTCGACACTCCTGTTTTTCCAAGATAATCGAATGTAATGAATATATCGGTCTGGCTTGCGGTGATTGTGACCAGCGAAGACCACTGACCATCGGTGAAATTCGACGTGGCTGTCGGCACTATCGTATTCGTGTTGTCCGAAATTTGAGCCGTTTGTTCAAATCCGTACACCCTGTTATCCATTGAATCTTCCGCAGTGACTGTCACCATAAATGGAATACCAGCGGTCTGCGGACTGGCAATTTGTTCGACAAGGAAATGATCGATATCACCGTGCGTGATCGTGAACTCATTGGATACGCCCGCCTTGCCAAGCGCATTGACCGTAATCTTGTTCACCTCTCTCGCCTTGGTGATCTTTACGAATCCGGTCCAGACCCCATCGGTGAACACGGTTGTCGTGGCAGGTGTAAGCGTTGCCGTTAAATCAGAGAGAGATGCCGTCCCACTGAATGCGGTCGCCACATTATTATTCGCATCCTCAGCCGTGATTGTGATCTGGAATGGTGCACCCGCAATTTGCGGACTCGGAATCGTGGAGATAGTGAAATGATCCACATCACTGGAGATCACAGGAAATATATTAGACTCTCCGAATTTTATTCCACCGGTCTCCTGAACACTCACCTTGTTCTCGTTAATGACCGAACTGATGGTGGCGTTACCTGTCCATTTTCCCGAAATGAAATTATCACTTTTGTCGGGAGAGATCGTCGTGGTGAGATCGGTAATATCCACGGTCCCCTGAAAGGTGTTCGCAACATTCCCATAGATATCCCGGGCAGTCACGGAGAGCTGAAACGGTTCCCCGGTCGCCTGGGTTGAAATATCCGCAATGGTGAAATACTCCATAGCTCCGGAGATAATATTGAAACTGTTGGATATCCCCAGTTTGCCTTTGTCTGTCGCTGTGATCTGGACATCGTTCTGGCTCTTGGTAATGCTCACGGCGCCGATCCACACACCCTCTGTAAAATTTGTGGTCAATCCAGGTGTGATCGTGGTGGTCACATCGGTGAGAACCGCACGATCCACATACGTCTTTACCGTGTTTTCGAACTCATCTTTGGCCGTAATGGTAATGGTAAATGGTGTGCCGGCGACCTGCGGGCTGAATACCGGCGCGATTGTGAAATGATGCAGCTCATTATGAACAACGTTGAATGGATTCGAGTTGCCGACCTCCCCGCTGCTCGTCACCGTGATCACATTGGATTCCCAGGATTTTGTCAATGTGATATTGCCGGTCCAGACACCACCCACAAAGTTGGTCGTCGTTTTGGGAGTGATTGTATTCGACAGGTCGCTCAAAGTCGCCGTCCCGTCAAAGCTGTCAACAGTATTGTTGTCTTTATCCTTGGCCGTGATCGTCAGCGCAAATGGTTGCCCCGCCAAAACCTGAGATGGGATTGTGCTGATCAGGAAGTAATCGACATCACTGGAGATCACATTGAAGAGATTGGATTGACCGCTCTGTATTCCGCCCGTTCGCGTCACCGTGATCTGATTGTCATTGAACACCTGTGAAATCGTCACGTTACCGGTCCACCTGCCCTCGGCGAAATTCTCACTGCGCACAGGATCGATGGTGCCCGTAAGTTCTGCGATATCTACTGTGCCGCTGAATGTTTTAACGACATTGGAGAAACCATCCAGAGCCGTGATTGTCAAAGGAAAAGGCTCTCCTGCCGCCTGCGTGCTGATCTCCGAAATAGAAAAGCTTGTCAGCGAGCCGGAATTCACATTGAAAAGATTGGACTGACCAGTCTTGCCACCGCTGTTGGCCGTGATCTTCACATCGGACTCGCTTTTAGTGATCGTCACCTGATCCGACCAGATCCCGTTCACGAAATTTGACGTAAGCGCAGGAAAGATCGTGCCTGTTTTCTCCGTCAACGTCGTATATGTGTTAAAGGAGGCA
>JAZBPW010000045.1:0-2832 GCA_036351795.1 Candidatus Zhuqueibacterota bacterium
TACACGGTGCATTTACCGTTGTTTTTGCCAAAGAAAAAAGCGTGCAAACATTAAAAAACGAGGTTTAGGTGGAGGCTTTAGGATACGCAACCCTTACGATTTTTATCGTGACAATGGTTCTGACGCTGTTCAAGAAGATCAATCTGCCGGTTCAGACGGTTCTGGTTTTGGTAAGTCTGGTCTGTCTCGTCATCGGCGCCATTGTCAGATGGATCATCGAAGGCAGCAACAGCGCGATACTTCTTCCCAATGAAATGATCGGTGGCATCATCCTGCATCCCATCACTGCGCTACTCGGCGGGTTGTTTCTCGCCGGCGCATTGACGGCAACCGGTGGATTCGATGCACTCAAGGTTATCATTGACAAGCTTCGCAAGACGCCGATCGGCCTGGTAGGCACACTGGTGATCATCATCAATCTGCCGGTGATCGCCTCCTTGCCGTGCGGCCGGATTATCGCCGCGGCGCTTTTGCCTCTGCTGTTTGCATTTGGATATGAAGGCGGAATGGGGTTGTTGACGCGCTCCCAGTTGGTTGTTCTGATTGGCGCGTTCACCAGAAACGCTATGGGGTCATGCGGACCGTCGCCGATAGGTGGTGTAGGCCAGATTGGAGAAGGTTTTCTCGGCGCATTCTTCCCGACAGCGAGTGATGGTATATTACGGTCACCCCAGGCATTTTCTCTGATTATAGGAACCGCGATTACTGCGCTATTTCTGAAAGTGATCTCTCAAAAGCTATATCCGGATGATGTGACTCTACGCGACGCGCCCCAGGAGGGAGGGGCAGCGGATCAGAGTGATGTTCCTGTCAATCGGGCCCCATTCCGCGGTTATTTATCACTCTTTCTTTTCGTGGCGTCTCTGCTGATCGCCATATTTCAGCCATTCGGCAAGATGCCTGTTCAGACGGTGTTGGTATTCGGCGGTATATTGATCATCATCCTCTGCCGCGCCTCTATTCAGGATCTGATGAACGGCATCATTCTGCTTCCTGTGACGGCCATGGCTTCCGGTTTCATGGCTGCCGGTGTACTTGCGGCCACGGGTGGGTTCGACGCACTCGGTGTGATTTTGAAAAGCCTCTCATCGATTCAGTTCCTGGGGGTGGCCGGAATGCTGGCCATCTTCGTGCAGATGCAGACCATTCTGCCGCTCTCCTGTTCTCGAATTCTGACAGCCGCACTGGTGCCGGTGCTGTACCTTTTCGGTCCGGCGAAATTCAACATGCTCACCTGGCCTCAGCTGGCCATCGTGATGGCAGCCTACATGATCAATGCAACGACATCGTGCGGGCCTTCTCCGCTTGGAGGCGGCGGAACCATGGGCGAAGGCCAGATGCGCGCCGAAAGCGGATTCATCAAAGGCGCATATACATTCACCTCCATGGCGATCATGGCGCCGCTGGCGGCAATTTATATGAAATTCATGAACTTCACTGTTTTTTCAAATAATCCGGACTTCTCTCAGAATATCGTCACTATCATCATTTATACAGTGATCATACTCGGCATATCCGCCGTGATGATGGCCATCGTCGGACGTTATATTACGAACAACACGACGCGAAACTGGTCGCTGCAGCTGGGCTATTTCCTCGTCAGCGGCGGAATCGCAGGTGGCGTGCTCGCGGTATCAGTGTATGAGTTCAGGTGGCTCGAGACATTTCAGGGCTTTGTCGGAGGTGTCATCGCGGCATTTCTCATCGGTGTCATGGTGCCGAAAACGCTGAGCCTGGTTCGAAAAACAGCTTAATATGGGAATACAATTGTGTTGACAATATTATCATTTCTATTCGCCGGAGCCATATCGGGCGTGATCATTGCCTGGGCACTGGATATGAAAAGTCCCCGGGAGCTTATCCAGGGTGCTCTCGGTGGACTCATCGCCGGCTTGCTGATGGCGCTGATGCTGCCCAGGTGACGTATCACAATTTGACTTAAACGGATGACCTATGTCTGAAAAGAATGCCAAGAAAGAGAAAAAAAGCGGCGCCCGCTGGGCGGATGAACAGCCCATCGGAATGCCCGGGATCAGACGTTTTCAATTTTTTACGAATGTCGATGACCGCGCGCTGACGAAGAATCTGAACCGACTCGCCATGCTGGGCATTGCGACCGTTCTTGCAGTGGATGTGGGCAAGGCAGTGGTCAACAAGATCCCGCAGAGTATCTATTGCTATGAGTGCCGCGCGTGCTACGGCACTCAGGATAAATGTCCCGTGGGGATCGCCTATCAGGCGGAGCTCGTCGTCTCTGCACGCGTAACCGATTACGGACGATTTCTGCGCAACGGCGGACTCAAATGCATACGCTGCGGCTCCTGCCAGAGCTTCTGTGTGCAGTATCTCAATCTGCCGAGGATATTCGGGACGATGCAGATACTCACCATGAAGGCGCTGCGCAAGGGCAAGATCCCGAAGCACATGGTGCAGGACGCGTTCGACAAGGGATTGATCAACAGAGACTTCATCGATGAGGTGGCGGCGTACCTGGTTTGATTTATTAAACCGCAAAGACGCAAAGGACGAGAACAAAAGATTTTAGTAACCACAGAGTGCACAGTGCAAAAAGCATTGAACCGCAAAGACGTAAAGGACGCAAAGAAAAGAAATACAGGTAATTCAGATAAAGAATATGATCGACAAGCTTTCGAATGAAATTATTGGTTCGGCGATTGATGTCCACAGGGAATTAGGACCCGGGCTGCTCGAATCAGCATATGAAGCATGTTTATGTCATGAATTCACACTTAAGAATATTCATTTTGAGAGGCAACTCGCGTTGCCCGTGAAGTATAAGAGAGTGAAACTCGATTGCGGATATCGATTGGA
>JAZBPW010000046.1:0-51683 GCA_036351795.1 Candidatus Zhuqueibacterota bacterium
AAAAGTAACATAAATGACATACTGGTGGGGGTGCTTATCTGACCTTGTGCGGAATAAGCTGAGATCACACCCCTTGAACCTGATCTGGGTAGTACCAGCGAAGGGAATCAAATTCTTATTTTTTGAGAACCGTTTCAAATGCTGGAACGGTTTTTTTAGTTTACAGGGAGGGTATACATGAAATCGAAAATGCCGGATATTGGCAAGGTGTCACCTGACATATTCGAAGAGATTATCTTACCGCATTTGGGTCGAAAACGCAGCGACATCCTGGTCGGCCCGCAGAACGGCGTGGATGTCGGCGTCGTGGATCTGGGAAACGGACAGGTCATGGTCACAACCACAGACCCGATATTCGTAGTTCCGCCATACGGCTGGGAACGGTCGGCTTGGTTCGCCATTCACATCCTGGCCTCCGATGCCGTCACCTCCGGACTGTCGCCGGATTACATCACCATGGATCTCAATATGCCGCTTTCGGTTACTCGCGATGACTTCGAGATATTGTGGAGTGTCATGCACAGGGAATGCGACAAGATCGGGATGGCCGTGATTTCAGGGCATACAGGACGCTATGAAGGCTGCGATTTTCCAATGATCGGCGGCGCCACAGTGATCTGCGTGGGACCAGATGATAAATATGTAACGCCCACAATGGCTCAGACCGGAGATTCCATCATTATCACCAAGGGCGCGGCTGTTGAGGCCGCTGGTCTTTTTGCCGTGACATTTCCGGACAAGATCGCCGAGGCCTATGGCGAGAAGACAGCGAAGGAGGCTGAAGAGATCTTCTGGCAGATGTCCGTCGTTGAGGACGCGCTCACAGCCGTGCAGGCTGGTGTGCGCGAAAATGGCGTGACTGCCATGCATGATGCGACGGAATGTGGCGTATGGGGAGGCTTATACGAAGTCGCGCAGGCCTCTTCCGTAGGAATGGTAATTGACAAGGAAAAGATCATCGTTCAGGAGAATGTCCGTAAAATATGCGATCTGTTTGAGATCGACCCATACACATCGATCAGCGAAGGGACGCTTATCCTCACCTGCAAAGCACACAAGGCGGATGAAGTCGTCAGCAGACTGGATGACAAAGGTATCCTGTCGAGCATCATCGGCGAAATCGTGGACAAAGAACAGGGCATGCATTTTACCGAGAATGGCGTTAAAAAGAAGCTGATACATCCCAAAGTGGATCCCTTTTGGGGCGCATTCGGCAAAGCTGCTTCAGAAGGGAGGTAAACCATGGATTCGAAGCAGTTCTATTTCAACATTCGTACGAAATCTCATGACCTCTGGGAATCGATCACATCCCACCCTTTTGTCCGGGGCATCGGGGACGGCACGCTTTCCAGGGAGCGTTACGAATTTTTCCTGAAGCAGGATTACCTGTATCTGATTGAATTCAGCCGTTTCATTGCTCTGGCTGCAGCCCGGGCGGAACGGCTGGCAGACATAGCATATCTGTCCAGGCTTCTCAATGTGACTTTGGAGACCGAGATGGACATTCATCGAAGCACGTGCAAGGCCTTCGGTATTTCACCTCAGGAACTCGAGGAAACAAAGCCAGCCCTCATCACAACGGCATACGCAAACATGCTCTTAAGAACGGCTCATGAAGGCAGTTTCGGCGATATCCTGGCAGCCCTGCTTCCATGCGCCTGTGGATATGTGGAAATCGGCAAATTGCTGAAAGCCAGGGGGCTGCCGGACAATCAATTTTACCGCGACTGGATCAACGCCTATGCGTCTGAGGAATTCGAAGAATTCGCCGTCTGGCTGATCGATCGCGTGAATGTAATGGCAGAAGAATCCGGAGAGAAAGATAAAAAAAGCTGGTATGAAATATATGAAAGAAGCGCGCGCTTTGAACATCTTTTCTTCGACATGTGCTGGAAAATGGAGGTCTGGCCTGATGGTGCTGCGACAGTGGATCAGCCATCCTAAAAGAATTATGACAGATAGTATTTAGCATTTATGAGAATGACAAACCATGAACCAACATATTTCTAACTGGCATATCTACCTCATCACAGATGAACTGCTCAGCCACGGACGCTCACATGCGGAGGTTGCACGACTCGCCATAGAAGGCGGCGCAGACGTCATTCAGCTGCGTGATAAAACGGCATCCAGCCGCAAACTTTACGATGATGCGACCGCCATCAGACAATTGACGCGCGATGCCGGAGTCACATTTATCATGAACGACAGGCTGGATATCGCACTTGCATGCGATGCGGATGGTCTGCATGTCGGACAAAAGGATATTCCCGCTACAATCGCTCGCAGCCTTCTTCCTGCAGGCAAAATACTGGGAGTGTCGGCTGAATCCGTCTTCGAAGCACTGGCAGCCGAGAAGGACGGCGCCGATTATCTCGGCGTTGGACCTGTTTTCGATGCGCGAGGCACCAAGCCCGATGCATCGGCGCCTACAGGACTTCATTTATTATCAGATATCAGGAGCCGTACCAATCTTCCGGTGATTGCTATTGGCGGTATCAATCATGAAAACACGGCGCATGTTATTCAAGCCGGTGCGCACGGTATTGCCGTCATCTCAGCCATTGTTTCGGCGGAAGATATCAAGCAGGCAACCAGTGATCTCAAAGGGATTGTCACTCAGGAAAGGAGTAAAATTGACGGATATCAGTAAGATCGGCGAATTCGGTCTCATCGATCGCATTCAGAATATTTTGCCCAAAGCAGTGGGCGACGACCTGCTGCTCGGCATCGGCGATGACACGGCCGTCATCAGCATGGATGATTCCAGAGCCATGCTCATCACTTGCGACATACAGGTCGAAGGTCAGCATTTCGATCTCTCTCACATTTCACCATACCAGCTCGGGAGACGCGCCATGGCTGTGAACCTCAGCGATATCGCGGCCATGGGTGGCACACCGACGTACGCACTGGTGTCCATGGGGCTTCCGGCACATTTACCATTATCCGATTTCGAAGACATATTCAAGGGAATGCGCGATCAGCTGAATCTGTATCGTGCCTTCGTCATTGGCGGGAACCTCTCGCATACATCCAGAGAGATGGTGATCGACATCACCATGATGGGCGAAGCGCCCGTGTCCGGTTATCTCACACGAAGCGGCGCGCGGATTGGTGACAGGATTTTCATGACAGGGAATCTCGGGATGTCCGCTGCAGGCTATCATGTCCTGAAGAAATATGGCAATACGATCCCGTCAGAACTGCAGTCCTTTGTGAAGGCACATCTGCAACCCGAACCGAGAGTTCACGCGGGCCGGGCAATCGCCAAATTTTCCGGCGCGACTGCGATGATCGATCTCAGCGACGGCATTGCCGGTGATCTGAACCACGTCTGCACCAACAGTGGCGTCGGCGCCGAACTCTTCGAGGACAAACTCCCGGTGACAGATCAGTTGCGTGAACTGGCACATCGTTTGGATCTATCACTACAAGAGCTCGTCCTCAGCAGCGGGGAAGATTACGAACTGCTGTTCACCGCCGAGCCGGATACGACGCAAGACACAATCAACCAAATCGCTGAAGCGGGACAGGTGGCAGTCACTGAGATCGGCGTCATCACCTCCGCAAAGGAGGGCATCCGCTTGAACACGACAGACGGTAAAATGCAACAGCTTGAACCGGTCGGGTGGGACCATTTCAAACAGTCTGACAGGAGGTCACATGATACATAAAGCAATGACAATCGCGGGATCCGACAGCGGCGGCGGCGCCGGAATTCAGGCGGATCTGAAAACATTTACAGCCTTTGGCGTCTACGGCACCTCTGCGCTGACCGCGTTGACCGCGCAAAACACCACAGGCGTCCAGGGCATTTTCGAGATACCGCCCGATTTCATCAGGGAACAGATCGCCAGCGTGATGACGGATATCGGCACAGATGCGGCAAAGACCGGTATGCTCGCCAATGATGCCATTGTCGATGTGGTCGCGGAAGCCATTGAGACACACAATATACCCAATGTGGTTGTCGATCCGGTAATGATCGCCAAAGGCGGCGATCCGCTGCTCTCTGAATCCGCCCGAATCCGGATAAAAACGCGACTGATACCACTGGCCACAGTCGTGACGCCCAATGTATTCGAAGCGGAAACACTCCTGGATATGAAGATCGATTCACTGGAGGACATGAAAAAAGCGGCACGAGAATTGAGAGAAAACGGATGTCCCTGGATCGTGATCAAGGGAGGGCATTTGCGCAACGGGAAGGAGGCGATCGATGTGGTCTACGACGGCACAGAGTATCATCTTTTAAAATCAGAACGATATCAGACAGAAAATACGCACGGCACAGGGTGCACATTCTCCTCCGCGATTGCTGCCGGTCTGGCAAAAGGATATGATGTACTCAAATCCATAGAAACGGCAAAAGCCTATATCTCAGCCGCCATCCGGGAAAGCCTCGCGATCGGAAGCGGACATGGCCCCACCAATCATCTTGTGGGGACGACGACTGAATGGTAATCAGTGGATGAGATTCAGTTTGTAGCCGGTCAGATCCCTCAGGTATCTCAGGCGAACCTTGCCGAAAGAGAGATCGAAAATCAACTGCCGGCTTCTGAGGAATTCGTCAATTGACTGCTCAATGATGTTGATCGTTCGCTCGACACCATCGTAGCTCGACTCGGCGCTCATGAACTGCTGGATATTCTCGCTGTATGAGGGAAGGTCGCCCAGAAACACATTTAGCGTATGTATGTTGAATTCATTCAATTGAAGAGAACAGCCGAATCCGCTCTCATTCAGCGCAATGCCATTGATCTCCTGTTCAAAATCATTCTTTTTCGGGAAGGCCAGTACCGGTATTCCCAGAAACGCGGCCTCTCCGATGACCTGGTTGCCCGCTGTCGAGATAAGCGCTTCAGCGTTCACCAGAGAATGCAGAAATCTCTTCCTGTCGATATTATGCAACGATACGTTTCCGGGTAATGACTTGCCTACCTCAATCCGGTCCCAGTTCGAAAATACCTCAAATCTGGTTTCCCTTTTATCATTCAGTGACGAGATGATATGATTGATATACGCCGGTTCCTTGAGATAGATGGTGACATGGTCATTCGCTCTATTTTTCGGCATACGATTGAATTCTTCGGGAATGAAAGGTCCCACAAATTCAGCTTTTGATCCTGCTTTCTTCGGAAAATGGTAGAATGAGCTGACGATCATTTTTTCGGGATTGCCGTACAACAGGCGAATGCCAAATTGGAAAACACGATGCTTGACTTTATGTGAGAATTTCTTCAGATGTGGTATCTCCGACGTAAGCACGTTGTGTTGATGGTCGAGGGAGATGACCGGAATTTTGAGATATCCCCCGATCCTGCACAGATATGGTTCGAAATCGGAAATGATCACATCCGGCTGAAAAGCCTTGACTGCGGATAGAACATTCTTGTATTTTCGACCGAAACGCAACAGAAGCCCCAGAGAGAGTGTCAGGTTTTTAAACACCGTCTGGACCAGACTGATCCCGCGCTTCCCATAATGCAATCTGAATAGCGGAATGATTTTAACAGGTAAATCCAAATCTTCAAGAAGCGGCAATGCCTCTCCCCCGCTGAAGATCTGAACATCATAGCCCTTGTTCTTCAGATCGTTCAGAATATGAATACTCCGCGACGCATGCCCCCTGCCCTCACCCTGCACGCCATATAGGATCTTTATATTTTTTTTCATCTTTGATACCCTGTAACTGATAATAACAATGATAAAGATTGTGTAAGACAATTAAGTGAAATGTATATGAACACTTTGTTACAAACGCGTCAGACATGGCATTCACAAGAACGCACTCTTGTAACGTTCGATTTCAGTTGACAAATGCATATTTTTTTATTAGATTGGCAATGAGATTTGGATTTTTTGAAACTTATGCGTATTTTGTGAATTATCATTTAATATTGAATAAAACATGTTGGATTTGACTGGAGCGACAGATGCGGATAACACGGTTTATCAACGAGTTGTGTTTATTAAAGGACAGAGCCTCCTGTTCGAAAAATGAAAAAAAGGCATCAAAACACATATTCGAACTGTTCGGATTGCTGGGGATATCGGCTGTCGTCGACGAGTTTAAATCACAGAAAAGCCACACCGGCGAACTCGTCCTCATATTACTCATCTTCATCGCGGCGATCTATGCGAGCTTCACCTCTCCCTGGACGGGAGTTGTCATCCACACGGCCGGACTGATACTCTTCTTGGGATATTTCACGAATCAATTCAAGCCATTCGCACCGTTGTTCCGGCATTCGATCTCGACAAATGTCATCGGGCGCATTCGCAATGAGTCGGCTCCGATTAAAGTCGTTATCTCGGCGCATCACGATACGGCGAGATCGGGCCTGCTGTGGCATCCGAAAATGGTATCTGGTTTCAGAATTTCGTTTCTAAGCGGTGTCGCACTTCTGGTGCTCGCAGAGGTGATCCTGATATCCAGGATCAGCATGCAAAATTCACTGGTTCTGGATAGCGTACTCATACTGATCGGAGTATACATATGTATCCAGATCATCGTACTCATCTACAGCAGATTCTATGGCATACCGGTACAGGGAGCGAATGACAACGCATCGGGTGTTGCCGTTATGCTCGATCTGGCGGCACGCCTGAAGGATAATAATTTCAAGGATATCGAATTCTGGTTCGTCTCAACGGGAAGCGAAGAGTCCGGCGCTGTGGGGATGAGGTCATTCCTCACACATTATCAGGAAGATCTTGGGAAAAACCGTACCTTCTTCATCGTTCTCGACAATGTCGGAAGCGGAACGCTGCACTATCATACGGCAGAGGGCATGCTGAACCTGTATCCTTTCTCGAAAAAGCTGATCAATGCCGCGAGTGAGACAGCCTCCAGACCCCAGTTCAAAGATGTGACAGCGGCAAAATACCGGCTTGCGTATACCGACGCGATCATCCCGGCCAGCAAGGGCTATCATGCGATCCTGCTTCTCGCCACCGACGGCGATGGCAACATCCCCAACTGGCACTGGGAAACCGATACTGTGGAACACATCGATTTTGAGCTGGTGCAGAAAACCTCGGATTTTGTTCTGGACATGATCTCACGTCTACATCAGACGGAAAGCGCAAACAGGGAATTACAGGAACAGATACAGGACATGATCGCGGGCTAGGACTGTGAGTTAATTTGATCCATTTCTTAAATTCACGACGTCTCATCGATCAATGACATGATATTTTCATTACAATGGCAAAAAGAAATATTCTGAAATCGGCTATTCTTTCGACGCGTTCGATCGTACTGATCTTCCTGACGCTGACAATTTTGATGCTTTCATCCGCGCTTATCGAGCTCAACCAAAGCAAAAAGGAACTGCTTGATCTCATGGAGAATCAGGCACATACGTTACTGGGATCCCTTCTGGGCGCCTCAGATAACGCGCTGATGACCTATGATTATCTTGAAACTTTCCTTGAAGAGAGGCTATTGAATAATGCCAATTATATTCGAAGTATCTACGAATCGGGGCAACTCAGCAACACGACCTTGCAACGGATAGCAAATGAGAATAATCTATTTCGGATTCATATTTATAACAACATGGGTGAACGTATCTATACGAGTTACCCCCGCTCGGGCAGGAGGTCAAGCTCACCGGGCGAACTATTGCAGCCGATATTCACAGGTGAAAAGGACACCGTTCTCATTGGATTGAAACAAGCGGAATTTGATGAAGGATACAGGTATGCCGTGGCGATTTCAGCAAAAGATAGCAGCGCCATTCTATTGAATCTTGATGCAGAAGATATGCTCACTTTTCGTCGCTCGATCGGCTTCGGCTCATTACTGAAAGAGATGATCAATAATCCTGGCATCGTCTATGTAGCATTGCAGGATACATCAGGCATTATCGCCACCTCCGGCAACATCACGGAGCTTGACAGAATTGTCGATTCGGAGTTCCTGATGACTTCATTGCGTGATTCGACTTTTGAAGTTAGGCAAACAAAATTCGGCGACATTGATATTATGGAAACGGTTCACCCATTTTACTTCCAGGATATTTCTATCGGCCTGTTCAGGATGGGACTTTCTCTGGATCCATTGAATCAAATCAAATCGAGAATCTACCGGCGTATTCTGATCCTATCGGCGGTTCTAATGCTCATCGGAGCGATACTTTTCATATCAATCATGATCCAGCAAAATTATAATCTATTGCGGAAACAATATCAGGTCGTTGACACCTATTCGTCAAGCATACTCAAGAATGTATCAGATGCGATCATCGTTTACGGCGCTGATCAACGCATTAAGATATTCAATAAAGGGGCGGAAAAAATATTTCATAAGAGTTCGAATGAGGTTGTCGGAAAATCATTTTTCTCCGTACTTTCAGAGTCGAATTGTGCAAAGATACTCTCCTCTGCAATACATCTGGCGGAAATCGACTGCTTCATCCAGGAGCGGAAAAAATACCTGCTCGTTTCGAAGAATACGTTCATAGACGAAAAAAGTATTTTAAACACAATTCTCATCATCAGGGATATTACGGAACAAAGAACACTCGAGGCCCACGTTGAAAGAAACGAGAGGCTCAGCGCCATGGGCGAACTCGCTTCAGGTGTCGCTCATGAGATACGTAATCCGTTGAATACTATTGGCACAATTATACAACAGCTAGAAAAAGACTTCGAACCGAAAGCCAATGGAGACGAATATCGTCAATTATCAGGACTTGTCTTGCGGGAAGTACAAAGAATCAATGACACAGTCCAGGACTTTCTTCGCTTTTCAAGACCAGAGCCGCTTCAGGTCACTGAATTCAGCCTTATGGGATTCATCGAGGAGATCCAGAAACAATACAGAGCAATGTTAGAGAATAGTGATATCACCATGTCAGTCGAATCGGATTGGAGCGGCATCGTCCGCTGGGACGAGAGACAAATGCGCCAGGTATTTATGAACCTGATACAAAATGCGCTCGAATCCATCGAAAAAGGTGGTGAGATTACTATCATAATATCTTCAGAAAACGATCATGATCTGGAAATCAGGATAATGGATACTGGCACAGGGATTTCTTCGAGTGACCGATCAAAAATATTCAACCTATATTTTACAACCAAGGCCAGAGGAACAGGGATTGGATTAAGTATTGTACAGAGGATCATCCACGAACATAACGGGATTATCACTGTAGAAAGCGATGGAAAATCATGGACGACATTTATCATCAATCTGCCAATCAACATACAGGACTAAAGAGGATACACCATGTTATCGATATTAATTATAGATGATGAAGAATCTCAGCTCATCTCGCTAAAAAGCTTTTTAGGCAGAAGAGGACATGAAATATACACCGCCACCGATGGGCTGGAAGGGATAGAAATTGCCCGGGAGAAAACGATCGACCTTGTGCTCTCCGATTACAGGATGCCAGGTTTAAACGGATTGGAAGTCCTTAAGAAGATAAAGTCAATCAATCCGATCATCGATGTCGTCATCATGACAGCATATGGGAGTCTCTCGGATGCAGTCGATATCATGAAAGCGGGAGCTTATGACTATTTGACCAAACCGATTAACCTGGACGAACTGGAGAACCTGATATCACGGGTTCAGGAAAAACATCTACTGATCAGTGAAAACCGCATTCTGAGAAGTGAATTGCAGAATAAATTCAGATTTGATGCGATCATTTCACAGAGTGGAGAGATGGAACAAGTGCTTAATACAGCAGCCCGCGTGGCGCCAAGTAAAGCAACGGTTTTGATACGTGGCGAGAGTGGTACCGGAAAAGAATTGGTCGCGCGTGCCATTCATTACGCAAGTCCGCGCAAAGATAAATCCTTCGTTATCATCAATGTCGCGGCTCTCTCAGAGAATCTTTTGGAAAGCGAACTATTCGGGCACGAAAAAGGGGCTTTTACGGGAGCTACCCATACAAGGATTGGTCGTTTTGAAGAAGCACATGATGGAACGCTATTCATCGACGAAGTCGGCGATATCTCTCTTAGCACTCAGGTAAAGCTCTTACGGGCTATACAATTCGGGCAGATAGAGCGAATCGGGAGCAACGAAACACGATCGGTTAATGTCAGAATCGTTGCCGCAACGCATCGTAATCTCGAGGAACTCATCGAGTCCGGACAATTCAGAGAAGACCTTTTTTACAGAATGAACGTCATTACGATATGGATACCTCCCCTCAGGAAAAGAAGATCTGATATCCCGCCACTCGTCCATGCCTTCATCAAAAAATACGCGTCCGAAAACAATAAGGATATTCATGGAATATCAAGAGAAGCCATGGATTACCTCATGAAATACGATTATATCGGCAATGTCCGTGAGCTGGAAAATATGATCGAAAGCGCGGTTGTGCTCTGCCGGGGAGATCAGATCGGCCTGAGAGACCTCCCCGAGCAGGTGCAAATACCATCAAAGTCCGCAAACAATCCTCAGGATTTAAGCAACGGTTATACTGAGAAGTTGCGGCAATTTGAATCAGAAATGCTCACCGAAGCACTTCAGCAATCGAATGGGAATAAAAGCGCCGCCGCCAGGTTGCTTGGCATCACAGAGAGACATTTCCGGTCCCGTCTGGAAAAACTCGGAATGAAGTAGTATGTTGTGTGGATATTTCACTCATCGTAAATAGAGTAATCGTATGGTCTCTTTCTTCGTTCCATCACCCAACGATGCAAAGTAAACACCACTAGACACGTGCTCTCCTTGAAAATCATCACCTTCCCAGTGAACCCGATGCACCCCCTGGTGAATATCTTGATTCAGAAGAGTTTTTACATTTCTTCCAACCATATCATATATTTCCAGGGAGTGATATCCCTCCTGTTCGGCAACAAACTCTATTGTCGTGGATGCATTGAATGGATTCGGGTAATTTCGCAGCAATACATATTGATCGATCCCGAAGTCTTCTCTGACCCCGACTTTTGTATTCATCATTTCAATACTAACCGATTTCACCAGAACCGGAATATTCGGTGTCTGCGTGTAATAGCCTTTAAAACGACCAACCTCTCCGGTATCATGAGCGAAAAGATCATGAGAAAAATCTGGCGAAATTGTCTGATATCTCATTTCAGCAATAATGGTAAACACAGATCCCTTGTCAACGACAGGAATTTCATACCTGACCATGTCGGCACCATTACCTTCACTTCGGGAGATATCGCGATTGAAGTCCGGATCCGCTGCGGCGTCACCGAAGACGGCCATGGATTGATACGATTCATGTTTCGATGTGAATCCCTTCGGCGGGATTCGATTGTCTTTCAGATACCCGGACGCGTATAAGAGCGTGCAGGTTACATCTCCCTGGAGATCATGCATCACTGCTTCATAGATCTGAACCTGATCCGGATTATGAATCAGAGTATGGTGTGGTTCAAAATTTATATCTTCACCATATATCTCGCCTTCATCATTCCATTTCCCGGATTCATACACGACCTGATTCTTCTCATTTGTTACAGTCAGATGGATCCAGGCACGCCTGCTGGGAAAACCGGTGGGGAATTTATGCCCAGCCAAATTGACCACCTTCACATCGATCGTTATCGTATCACTGCTCATCTCTGCAGACACAATCAAGTCGACTGTATTTTGATTCAATAATTCCGCTGTCTTTGAAGCGGTTACAGACAGATCCGATTCAGAGGCGGTGACACCAATTTCACTGGTAAACTTCGTCAGGATATCATTCATGTATAAGTTTGCACCGACGAAATCATGCTTCCACACCGGAGAACGCAATGTTGAGTTCCACGGCGGAAGATTCGAAATCTTCATCGCCTGATCAACCGAAGGCATATGACAGGTTTGACACTGGATGTCTTCAGCAGGGTAGTTACTATTCAACCATTCAAGATACGGCACCTGTTCAGGGAAATATCCCTGAATTTGTCCATCCCTGTCCACATATGGCGTATACAAGGTGTGGCAGGTTGCACAAAGCTCAGATTCATTCACATGGGCAGAGAATGCAGGTGTAAAACCTACCTGATTCCACATCGGCATCGCGAGCGGTGATTCATAGGGGCCATAGATCATGCGTTCATCCGTTATCGTATAACCACCCGAAAAACTTGTTTCCTGACCAAGCTCCTGATCAGCAATCTGATGGCATGAAGTGCAACTTACTCCATCCATACTCAATGGATCAGACAGCATCTCTTCAATTGAGTATGGAGTTGAACTATGATACGCACTCTCTGTTCTACCCATCGGCGCATGGCATGTTGTGCACTTATCTTCGATTACCGTTTTCATAGCTGGAAATTGATTGACTTCCGCACTTACTTTTGCCTGCCAAAAAGGATCTTTCGCTGAATTGGCCATCATCGTCGAACGCCATAGCGAGATCGGAGAGATATCCTCTCCCTCTGTGGTTTCGAAAACATTCGCACCGCGTTGATGACAGTTTTCACAATTACCCGATCCGGAAAAAAGCGTCGTACCTCCAATCGGGAGATCCTGTCCCTGAAGGATCGATACATAAACCAAACTAACCAGAATAACATATGCTTTCTTCACTTTTTCTACTCCTTATTATTGATGTATTCACGTTAGTATCCGTTTTTACTATTTAGAAATGAATTGAAGACTAAATTATCATCAAATACTGTTCCAGTCTGCACCAGATATATATAAAAATCAGTTAAATAACCTAATTTTATATTTATTAATTATTTACAATCAATGCTGAAAAGTATGTATTCTTACATTTACAAGTCATCGAACGCTTTATCGACCGTACGGACGAACGATTCGACCATACGGTCGAACTTCCAGGCGTTCTCAGGATCTATTTACCTGGTTATCCATCAGTTAACATTGAACTTACATTTTTTGGCACGCCAATTGTATGATACAGTGACAACAAACAAACATAATTTATCAGGAGGTTCCACTATGAAACGTTTTAATCTAATCACATTAGCAGCAGCTATCATTCTGGCATTGTCGATGAGCAGCATCACTTACAGCCAGGACAGCACAAAGACGAAAAAGAAAGAGATGAAGAAAGAACAGAAGAGAGATGGCAAAGAAATCGAACCCATGTCCAAAGTCCAGCACGGAAACCGATTCGTGGACGAGAATCAGGATGGTTACAACGACAACGCTCCGGATGCGGATAATGATGGCATTCCGAACGGCCAGGATCCTGACTATGATGGTCCGAAGTCACGCGCCGGTAATAAGTCAGGCAGAGGATTCGTGGATGAAAATGCAGATGGTATCAATGATAACATTCAAAAGGTCGGCAAAAGCAACAAAGGACAGCGCGGTAAAGGCGGATTCGGCCCCAAAGACGGCACTGGCAATAAGGGAATGGGCCCGAAAGATGGCACAGGAAACGGTCCGGGAGCACAGTCAGGTAATTGTGATGGCACAGGCCCCAAAGGTCAACGGAACCGTGGCGGGAAGAAATAAATGTTAACATATGCTATCGAAGCAGCAAAACTATGAGGGCTGCTTCGATAGCTTGACATTGGAGATAATATGATTTTACCGAGCAGAATACAGATAGTGTTGTTAACAGCACTCTTACTATTTGCAGTTGCCGGGTTAGCACATTCACAATGGTTATTTAGGGTCTCAATCGATCAGGAATATAATGACAATCCGTTTCGGTTGTCTGACGCGAAACAGAGCTTGATAACAACATCTCAAATTGGTCTTCAGAAAAAATTCCCGGAAGTCTATGTCGGCTATTTTGGTAATTTTAGCCAATTTTCCGAATTCGCCGACAGAAATTATTACTGGCATCAATTGGGAATCGGTAATGACACCGGTTCATTATCCTGGGGCGCATACGCCGAGCAGCGTATCAACAAATATGATTATCGTATCTTCAACAATTCGGATTATGCTGCCTATCTGACGAAGAAATACGATTTGCCCATGCTATCACTTATCTGGAATACTGCCGCACACTGGAATCGTTTCCAGGAGTTTGCCGAGTTAAATAATCTGACGCTGAATAACAGAATCAAATTGTCAAAGAGCTTCCAAACAAGGACAACCCTGATTGGCGGCTTATCAATAAATTATAAAAAATACATTCATGAAGAGAAAATAGTCTACACAGACACGACCGGTTTGGCTGGACTGGATTTCTATCAGGTCGCGACCTCTTTCGGGAATGGACGTGGAAAGGGTAAAGGTAATTCTGACCAGAATCAATTTGGGAAAAACAGTTATTTTACAGACACATATTATTATGATCTCGAAAAACCGTCGGTTTCTCAGGCGATACTATGGCTCCGTGCAGCGCAGGCAATTACACAGAGTACAGGTCTCGCCCTGCAGTTCGAGAACTACCAGCAACTATCCGGCTCATCCAGATACGTATCAGGCATTTCTTACAGTTATGATGCAGAATCGGAAATCTTTGATGATCCTATGAGCTACAACGGATCACTAATTAGTGCAGAACTTACACAACTGCTGCCCTACGGAATGACAATCAAGATTTCGCCCTGGTATTTCTCAAAAGATTACAACTCACAGGGGATATACCAGAATGAAGAGTTATACGCTGAAGATACTCTGCGGAAAGATCGTTACAAAGGCGCGGCAATGGCTATCAGGAAAGATATCAATGCCGGTTTCGGCGACCTGTCTCTGGAAATTAATTATCAGTATATACACAACGATTCAAACAGCTATTGGTATAATTACAAATCCAACTTTTTTTCAGTTGGCTTCGATTTTCAATTTTAGTGTTTTTTTTGCTTTTAATTTTTAGTATATTGAAAATACAATGAATAAGACCTGGTTGACATTGCTCTTTTTGGTAATCTGCCTTTTTCCAAACCATGTAAGCCTCGCACAAACGGCGGACAGCACTAAAAAAGCTGTGGCTAAAATTGATTCACTTGCGCAGCTGGAGAAAAGCAAAGCGGACACACTCAAATCGAACAAATTTTCCGATCAAAATGCGAACGGAATAGATGACAAACTGGAGAAAGATCAGCGGCATCGTAAACGCCTTGGTAACAAGGATAAGTTTATCGACAGCAACGGTGACGGCATATGTGATAATCGTGAGTCCGCTTTTGGTCTAAAAAAAGCTTTCCGGAAGCGAAAAGGACGTAAATAGAGCCGATCAACACGCCAGCCTGTTTTTTATCCTCTCGAGTTCGGCATCCGCGTCGTTGATCATCTCTTCCAAAACCTGCGGAATCGTCATCTCTTCATTGACCAATCCGACGCTCTGACCTGCCATCAGGGATCCCCTCTCGATGTCTCCATCCTGCACAGCCTTTCTCAGAGCGCCGACCCAGAAATGCTCAATCTCGTACTGGGCATCTTTTTTGGAAATCTCGCCGCGTCTATTTTTCTGGATCAAATCCATCTGAAGATCGGCAAAATCATCCATACCCTTGTTGCGGATGGCGCGCACAGCCACAACATTCAATTCGGATCCGACGCCCGGCGTCGCAATGGCATCGCGCGCCCTGGCCCTGATAAATGCCTCTTTGAATTTCTGGTGAACATCGCACTCTTTCGTCGCCACGAAGCGCGTACCCATCTGAATACCGGCGGCTCCCATCAGCAGCAGATGCGCCATGAGGCGCCCCGATGCGATGCCTCCGGCGACGAACACAGGTATATCCTCAATGTTGAACAATACCTGTTGCAGCAGGATGGTCAGCGAGACATGACCGATATGCCCTCCAGCCTCACTTCCCTCCAGCATCAATCCGTCCACACCCGAATTGATCATCCTTCGGGCGATAGACTCATTCGAGGCGAAAGCCATCACCCTGGCACCGTTCTGTTTGGCGATTTTTATCTCTGATCCGCGGGGAAAACTGCCGGCAAATATAATAAACGGCACCTTCTTCTCCACCGCTATTTCCAGATGTTGCCTGTAATTCGGCGCAATGGTGATCAAATTGGTGGCAAAGGGTTTATCTGTCAGTCGCCGTGTCTTATCGATCTCTTCAATCAGAATCTGCGGAGGCAGATTACCTGCCGCCAGGCATCCGAATCCGCCTGCATTGCTCACGGCAGAGACCAGCTTATGATCCGAGATCCAGGTCATTGCACCCGCCATAATGGGGTATTCCACACCGAGGAAATCCTTCCCCTTAAGCCATAGCTGTTCTAATCTATTCATATTCCTATCCCGTAATTTTCTTCAACGTATTTATTGATCAAGATACATACAGATTGATCCATCAGCGTGGCTCTAAGATAAAAAAAAATTAAATAAGAATCAATAAATATTCACTCGGGATTGCCTCACATTTTCAACGAATAAAAGTCAGCAACTGCTTGACTTTCATCCTATTTTGTCATATATTTCATCATGACATCTGCAACCGATTATGGCTTTTATGCGTGGGATATGACTGAATAAACGTGATTTTTGAAACAACTTTTCACAATTTTAATAATTGCCGAATTTGAAATTCGAATACATCATATTTAATCTCATTGTCATCGCCGGCCCGCTGTCGCTGAGCTTTGATCGTAAAGTCCATTTTGTCGACAAATGGAAAAACACTTTTTCGGCAATACTTCTCCCGTTCGTCGTGTTTACCGTCTGGGATATGATCGTAACCGGCCGGCACTGGTGGTTCAGTCATGACTATACGCTAAATGTTCGCTTCCTGAATTTGCCTCCCGGCGAATGGCTCTTCTTCATCACTGTACCTTTTGCAACCATTTTCACGTGGGAAGTCCTTGCCGCATACTTCAAAAATAGAGATGTGTCCAACGGTCGTCTGGTAAACGTCATCCTCTATTTAGGGATGCCCGCAGGTATTATCCTGCTGATTGCCGGGAAGGAGTATACCGGTCTGGTCTTGATCGTACTCGGACTCACCTCAGTACTGGACTATTTTTGCAAAACAGAGATATTTCGTCAACTTCGCACGTATCAATACATCGCCATCATCATTGGACTCATTCTGGTTTTCAATGGTTTTCTCACAGCACGACCCGTAGTACTTTACGGAGAGATTTACCAGCTCGGTTTCCGGATATTCACGATACCGATCGAAGATTTTGGATACGGACTTTCCTATTTGCTTCTCTGCACGATTATTTATGAAAATCGAAAGAGAGATTCATGAGAAAAAAATGCATCGTCATCGGTGGCGGGCTCGGTGGATTGACCGCCGCGATTCGTCTGGCCAATCATGGATATGAGGTCGAGCTTTTCGAGCAGAACAATCATCTCGGCGGCAAGATGAATGCGGTCACAATGCGCGGTTACAGATTTGATACCGGTCCATCCCTGCTCACGCTGCCATTTGTCGTGGATGATCTCTATGCCTCGATGGATCTCGATCGCAAGGATTTCCTCGATTTTATTCCGGTTGATCCAATCTGCCGCTACTTCTGGGACTCCGGGACCCGTCTCGATGCCAGCAGCGATGTCGATTTCATGAAAAGGCAAATAGCCTCGGTCTCACGCGAAGATGCCGGTCAGCTGGAGGCATACTTCAGATATACGCAAACAATTTATAATATCACGGCACATATTTTTCTGTTCACACCCATTCACGAGATACGAAAACTGCTCAATGTTCAAACCTTGAAAAGCCTTCTTCGGCTGCCAAAAATCGATGCAACCAGGACTGTGCATGAAGGCGTTTCCCGATTCTTCTCGCATCCGGAGACCATTCAGCTTTTCGACCGGTATGCCACTTATAACGGTTCAGACCCCTATCGTGCGCCTGCCACACTGAATATCATTCCATACGTGGAATATAAGCTTGGCTGCTTCTACGTGAAAGGTGGAATGTACCGGCTGGTTGAAGAACTGGCCAGTCTGGCGCGACGTGCCGGTGTCGTCATTCACCTTGACGCACGGGTCGAAAAAATATTGCATAGCGAACGCCGTGTACAGGGCATTGCTGCCGGTGGCGAAAAGATCGCTGCCGATGCGGTGATGTCGAATGCGGATGTGGTGCATGCGTATGACCAGCTCATCGATGGATTCGACAGATCGGCTGCCAGGCTGCACAGGTTAGAACCATCTCTGTCAGGATTCGTTTTCCTCTGGGGCGTCAAAGGGAAGGAATCATCACTGGCGCATCATAACATATTTTTCTCGGGCGATTACAAAGAAGAATTCAATCATATTTTTCAGGACAAAACCATATCTGAGGATCCGACGGTGTATGTTTCGATCACGGGAAAGCGCGATCCGGATCATGCGCCAAGCGGGTGTGAAAACTGGTTTGTTCTGGTCAACACGCCTTACCTGGATGATACATTGACGTGGAAAGAGGATGTCCAGCGTCTCCGGACAATCGTTCTGGACAAGATCAAAAGATCGGGATTCGATATCGCGGACCGGATCGAGACCGAGCACACGATATCACCTCAGGATTTCTACGACCTTTACTCCAGCAACCGCGGCAGCATCTACGGTATCTCATCGAACAGCAGGACAGCCGCATTCCGCAGACCACCGAACCGCAACCGTGATATCCGGGGACTTTACTTTGCCGGAGGATCCAGCCATCCGGGTGGCGGCGTGCCCCTGGCGATCCTGTCCGGACAATTATCAGCAGAACTAATCACAGACTATTTGAACTAATCAGAGGTACTCACAATATGAAAAAGGCAGTTATTATCGGTTCGGGTTTCGGCGGACTATCGCTGGCAGCCCGCTTGCAGGCAAAGGGGATTCAGGTCACGCTTCTCGAGATGAATTCGATGGTCGGCGGACACGCCTATCAGATGAAGAAAGACGGCTACACATTCGACCTGGGACCATCCCTGATCACCGCCCCGGATATCATCCAGGATATATTTCAAACGGCCGGCAAGAGGATGGAGGATTACGTCGAGTTGATCCCCCTGGATCCATTCTATCGTATCTATTTTCACGACGGCACCTACATCGACTACCAGGGCAATACTGAGAAGATGAAAGAACAGATGGGGAAATTTAACAAGAAAGATGCCGAGCAGTACGACAGATTCATGGAGAACGCGCGTCAGATATACGAGAAAGTGATTGTGGATGGTCTTGGCAAACAGCCCTTCACCATGTCGGCCCTGTTGAGATTCATGCCGGCTGCTCTGAAGCTGAAAGTGCCATTCCCGGCATACAATGTCGTTAAAAGCTATTTCAGTGATATCAGAAATGTATTCACTTTTTCATTTAACACGCTTTTCATCGGCGGCAATCCTTTTCGTGCGCCCTCAGTCTATCTGATGATCCCGTATCTTGAGAAAACGGGCGGCATCTGGTTCTCCAAAGGAGGGATGTACTCCCTGGTGCAGGCATTGGAAAAACTGTTCATCGAATTGGGCGGAGAGTTAAAGACCAATGCTGAAGTCACTGAGATCACAGTAGAAAACGGCCGCGCGACAGGAGCCGTGGCCAATGGCGAACACTATCCGGCCGATATCGTTGTCTCCAACGCGCATTTCGCGAATACACACCTGGATCTGCTGAAGCCGGAGTATCGGAGAAAATGGAGTGACCGCAAAGTCAAAAAAATGGACTACTCCATGAGTTCGTTCCTGCTGTACATTGGCACGAAGAAACAGTATCCAAAGCTTTTGCATCATACACTGATCATAGCAGAAAGATATCGCGAACTCATTTTCGATATCTTCGACAGAAAAATTCTGTCCGATGATTTTTCGATTTACTGCCATGCACCAACCAGAACAGACGCATCCATGGCGCCGAAGGGATGCGAGAGCATGTATGTGCTGGTACCGGTTCCCAATCTACAAGGGGACATCGACTGGGATGTACAGGCGAAACCGTTCGCGGATAAAGTGCTCAATTATCTGGAAAATGATTTCGGTTTGGACGGGTTGAGAGACAACCTCGAAGTCCTGGAAATTTTCACTCCCAAGGATTTCGAGGAGCAGCGAAACAATTACATCGGCAGCGCCTGGGGACTTGAACCCAAGCTGACACAGACAGCCTCTTTCAGACCGAGCAATAGAAGCGAGGATGTAAAAGGTTTTTATCTCGTTGGCGCCAGCACCCATCCCGGGGCAGGTGTTCCCGGAGTCATGCTGTCAGCAGAAGCGACGCAAAATGCAATCATGAAAGACCTGGAGAGCTAGTCTTGAAATTCTGGAAAACTGAGGAATACAAGCCTTCATTCATGCATGCGCGGTTGGCAACGGCACATTATTCGAAAAGCTTTTTCGTTTCGACCATGCTGTTGCCGCCGGAGCGGCGCTGGGCGACATTCGCCCTGTATAACTTTTGCCGTTACGTCGACAACCTGATCGATAATCCGCGTGAACGTTCCATTGCCGAACTTAAAAATGAAGTCGAGTGCTTCCGCAATGAACTCTTGCTTGCTTACCAAAAGGGCGAATCCGAACATCCGATCATAAAACCGTACATCTTCATTGCAAAACGTTACGGTATCCCCATGGAATATCCACTTGACCTCTTGAAGGGCGTGTTGATGGATATAGAGATTGCGAGATACGACTCCTTCGAGGAGCTGTATCTCTTCTGCTATCGTGTTGCCGGAGTCGTTGGATTGATGATGACCTATGTACTGGGGTATAATGATGACAAGGCTTTCGAATATGCAGAGCAACTCGGTATCGCCATGCAGCTCACCAATATCCTGCGTGACATCAAAGAGGACAAGGATATGCAGCGCATTTATCTGCCGCTGCAGGAATTACAGCAGTTCAAACTGAGTGAATCTGATATCATCGAAGAGCGATACAACGGGCATCTCAAACATTTCATGCGCTTTCAGACGAAACGCGCACATGACTATTATGAGATGGCCGCACCGGGGATCCCCATGCTCAATGCCGAATCCAGGTATGCGATCTCTTCCGCCAGCAAAATTTACAGAGGCATACTGCACAAGATCGAAGCCAGGGATTACAATCCGTTTAAAGGGCGTGTATATGTCCCATTCATGAAGAAAATGGGCATCCTGTCGTGGGAACTGTTTCGCACACGGCTTCTGGACGCGATGTTCGTCAAAAATAACAAGACTCAACAACCTGTTGGCAAGAAATGATCGAGGCAAAACCATCGCGTTGGGCGCTGTTCACTTTCGATATTTATATCAAGCGGCTGCTGAAACGCCATTTCTTTCGCTTGAACATGTTGGGGGAAATACCCGATGTTGATCCGGCGCTTCCGCTCATTCTCACTCCAAATCACAGCACCTGGTGGGACGGCTTTTTCGTCTATATTCTCAATCAAAAATATTACAACAGACCGTTTTATCTCATGATGCTCGAGAGGCAACTTGCAAAATACAGTTTTTTTTCAAGACTGGGCGCGTACAGCATCGACCAGAAGCGACCGAAAAAAGTGATTGAGTCTTTGAGTTATACAGTCGAACTTCTCAATCGACAGACAGAGAATCCGCCTGTGGTCTGCATTTTTCCACAAGGGATACTGCTGCCCTGGTCGACGCGGCCGATCGTTTTTCAGAAAGGTCTGGATTGGATCATCCGCAAATATGAGAAAACAATAAACGTGTTGCCCCTGGCCATGCGCGCGGAATATACCGGAGAGCAGAACGCTGAGGTCTTCTTTCTCTTTGGTAAAAATCAAATCATAGAGACCGGTAACTTTTGGGGGACAAAACAGCTTGCGAAAATCGAGGAAGATTTACTGGATGAGCTGCAGGACAGGATGCTTCGACAGGAAGATTCTGTGGATCTGCTGAAGGGTAAATCCTCGATAAACACAAAATGGGATCATGTCCGCCACGGATCGCGAAAGGATGACTCATGATATTTTATGACTGGAAAGGACCTGTATGATCGCCGTATTGCTTTTTGCCTTGATGACGCTTGCCCTCATTCTCATGGTGACAGTATTCAACGTCTTCACCGCGCCTATGATCAACGGTCGAAAGAAGCCGGATAGTCATCCATCCGTCTCCATTCTGGTACCGGCACGGAATGAAGAAAATAATATTGCAGAATGTCTCGACGGACTTTTAAGCCAGGACTATCCGAACTTCAATATCACCGTACTGGATGATCATTCAGAAGATGACACGGCGGCCATCGTCAAAAAATATGTACAAGAGAATGATCGCGTGCAATACATCCAGGGTGAGCAGCTGCCGCAGGAATGGACAGGCAAAAACTGGGCATGTCATCAGCTGGGACGCAAAGCCAGCGGAGAGATACTGGTTTTCACGGATGCGGATAACCGGCACGCGCCATACGCATTATCAAATACAGTTGCCTACATGGAGCAGTATCACCTGGGTATGATCTCGGCATTCCCGGAGCAGGAAACCGTGACTCTGGCCGAAAAACTGATCGTGCCCATCATGGATCTTTTCGTCTACGGCACGCTTCCGCTCTGGGCAACCTATTACTCGTCTCATGCCTCTCTCGCGGCGGCAAATGGACAATGGATCTGTTTTACACGAAAGGCCTATGAAACGCTTGGCGGACATGAAACCGTGAAAATGGAGCTGGTGGAAGACACGCAACTGAGCCGTATCGCTAAAAAGCGCGGTATTCGGACATTGACGGTTGCCGGTACCGGTGCCGTCTATTGCCGGATGTATCAGAATGTGAATGAGGTCTGGGAGGGGTTTTCAAAGAATTTTTACGGTCTGACCGGCTATAATCCATTCGTGTTTACACTGATCATATCCATCATGCTGGCCGGTTTTGTGAGCCCTTATCTTTTATGGATTGTTCCCGGATTGACAAAGCTCGCTCTGGTGGGAGTTGGCATGAATGTGTTGATCCGGCTTCTCATTTCGGCAAAATACAAACACCCGATCCTTACAAGCGTGGTCCTGCATCCCGTCGGAGTACTATTCGCGGTCTTCATCGGATTCAACTCGATGCTCAGCATCAAAAGAGGCAGAATACAGTGGAAAGGCAGAGTCATCTCGCTGCGTTGAAGCGATGGATATTCAATCGGTTTACACCATGATTACATGTTCCATGAATCATCCAGGTGGACAACATTGAGGAGTTTTTCAATGGAAGCACATAAAAAGCACTATCAATTTGAAGATGAATCGGAAAAGCGCCGTTCCTCATCGCGTTTTCCCGGATTCTATAAACTTGATATCTCGGACCGGCTCAACAAGCTGGACGAATGGATGCCGCTGTCGGTCGATGAAAAGTGGCTGTTGAAAAAGGAGACATTGACCGCCGAACTGGCTGACATGATGATCGAGAACGCCATCGGTGTATTCGGTCTTCCTCTTGGCCTCGCGCTGAACATGAGACTGAATGACAAAGATTATGTCATCCCGATGGCCATTGAGGAATCATCCGTCGTAGCGGCTGCCAGCAATGCCGCCAGACTCATCCGCGAAAATGGCGTAATGATCGCGCAAAGCAGCGATCCCTTAATGATCAGTCAGATTCAGATCGTCGATGTTAAGAAACCCAAACCGGCGCGGGAGAAAATTCTAAAAGCGAAAACGAAACTCATCGAACTGGCGAATCAGGACGACCTCACCGTTGTGCGCCTGGGTGGCGGTATCAGGGATCTGGATGTGGAAATCATCGAAACGCTCAGCGGGCCAATGCTGATCGTGAACCTCTATGTGGACACAAGAGATGCCATGGGTGCTAACATCGTCAACACCATGGCGGAGACGCTGGGACCAATTATCGCAGAACTGGTGAATGGCGATGTGATCTGCCAGATCGTGTCCAACCTTTCCGACCACAGAACAGCCAGAGTGCATTTCACACTGGATAACGTCGATTGTCTGGCAAGGGCTGGTTACAGCGGACAGGAAGCCGCCGAACGCATCGTCAAGGCATACCATTTTGCCGAAGCCAATCCGCGCCGGGCCGCGACGCATAACAAGGGTGTGATGAATGGCATCGATGGAGTGCTCATTGCCACGGGAAATGACTGGCGTGCGGTAGAGGCGGGTGTGCACGCCCATGCCTCTCGCGATGGCCGCTACAAGCCGGTGAGTTCATACTATTTCGATGATAACAGAAAGCTAAATGGCGAGATAGAAATCCCCATGGCCGTGGGTATCGTCGGCGGTGTCACCAAAATTCATCCCGGTGTCAAGACGCTGCTCAAACTCATGAATGTCGCGTCAAGCAGTGAGCTCGCACAGGTGATCACCGCAGCCGGGCTCGTGCAGAATTTTGCCGCCATCTGGACACTAGCCACCGAGGGCATTCAAAAAGGTCACATGATGCTGCACGCCAAGAATGTCGCTGTCTTTGCCGGCGCATTCGGTGAAACCGCAATACGAATCGCCAATCAGATGGCGCATGAAGGCAGGATCCGATTCGACCGGGCGAAAGAACTGCTCAGACATTTTCTGCTGAAAGAGAAATGCCAGGATCCGGAATACAGCGACAGCAGTGAATGCAGGGAGGCGAATCTGAACGAATTGATGGATGATAAGACGAACGAATGAAAGTGACTAAAGTATAAAGTATTTAAAGTTGTTCTCAGTAATATCACTGTTAAATTTGTAATGAGAGATTAGCACGTTAACAGGAGATTCATGAACTCAGTTCCAGACACGATTAAACGGAATTCAGAAAATATTCTTATCGGCCTCACCTATTTCCTGCTCTTCTGCGGCGGATTGTGGCACATTTTGGACGTCTTTCAATCGCTCATGCGCATAACTGCGGCACCTCTGCTCATGGGGCTGGCCATCATGATCTCAATTGTCTATTTAAAGAAACATACCGGCACAATCAATGGTCGCTTTCGAATCTCATTTTGCGCCTGGTCCGCCATTGTGATCGTCCTATGCTTCATGATCGAATGGGCCGGCGTTGAGACAGGTGTGATATTCGGCATCTATCGATACGGCGACACGCTGCAGCCGCAGATCTTCGATGTTCCGGTAGCCATTGGATTTGCCTGGTTGTGCATGCTTCTCACATCAGCGGCGGTCGTTCAATCGCTGACAGGCCGCTGGAGCAAATTGAGCCCGTTCATATTGGCGGCATTGATCTCTTTCGCCATGGTTCTCTTTGACGTGGTGATGGAACCGGCTGCGGTGAAACTCAACTACTGGACATGGATCGGAGATCATATCCCGGTTCGTAACTACATCGCCTGGTTCGTTATCAGCTATCTCTTTTCAATGTTGGCAATTGCCATGGAAATATTCCGGAACCGGCTGCCGCGCATTGCGTTCCACGCGTACTGGGCGCAACTCATCTATTTCGCATTGGTTATCTTAAAATGAAATCAAAAAAGCAGACATTCGTATCTTTTTCAGTCGCATTGACAGTCATCGCAGTCTGGTTCTTCAGCTTATGGCTGCTACTCGGTCTGGAACTGGCAACTCTTCAAGTGTACCTTATTCCTTTTCTTATTCTCTGGCAGACATTTCTCTATACCGGCCTGTTCATCACGGCGCATGACGCCATGCACGGGCAGGTGGTACCGTCGAACCGCCGATGGAATAACGCAACCGGCGCTGTCATCACATTTCTGTACGCGCTATTCTCGTTCAGGAATCTCCTGGACAAGCACTGGGATCATCACAAATATCCCGCGAGCAACGGCGATCCGGACTATCATGACGGTAAGCATTCAGGCTTTTTCGCCTGGTATTTCAGATTTATGCGGAATTACATTCAGTGGAGACAGATCGTGGGGATGGCCATCATCTACAACGTGCTGCTGCACATACTCAAAATACCAAATCTCAATATCATACTTTTCTGGGTGATTCCCGCGTTGCTCAGCACGGTTCAGCTCTTTTATTTCGGCACTTTTCTGCCCCATCGAGACACCAGTACACCATTCGCAGACCGGCACCGGGCCAGAAGTCTGACCATGCCCGTCTGGATCTCATTTTTCAGCTGTTATCATTTCGGCGGGTTCCATCACGAGCATCACCTTCATCCCAGCGTCGCCTGGTTCGACTTGCCGAAACACAAGCGATGAACGCATGTGTGAATAACCGTAGCTGCTAATGATTGATTCGTCGGTTAAAGCTTATCGACCTTTTCGACGTATGCCCCGATATCGAATTTCCGTTTGAGCCCATTCGCGTTCATGTAGCGCACCTTGCCGAAAATATCGCGTTCAAACCACGCACGATCGTGTTTTCCAAAGCACCAGGCAACGCCGGTGAATCCGTTGGGATCTCTCCCGTCCAGTTCATACTTGTTGTTCAAATAGACCGCGACATCAAATGCCTCGCCGGGACTGCGGTTCCATTCGAGTATTTTCTTCCCCCAATACATGCGCATGTAGCCGTGCATCTTGCCAGTGATCATCATCTCCTTTTGCGCCGCGTTCCAGTACGGATCATGCGTCTCCGCATTTTCCAGAGTCTTCAGATCGTAGTGGTACATCCTGGGATCACTCAGATGTGCTTCGAGCGTTTTTCGAGACCAATCAGGCAGAGAGTCGTAGGAATCATAGTTCACGTTGTAAAACACGAAATTCATGCTCAATTCCCTGCGAACGATCATCTCCTCGAGGTAGGCTTCCTCTCCCGGGCTCCTCAACCCCTTTAGCTGAAGCGCGATATAGAGTGGTGAAATCTGTCCGAAATGCAGATACGGGCTCATGTGCGACAGATAATCCAGTGATGGATCGTTGCGGAGTTCATCGTATTTATCCAGCTTGTTCTCGATGAAATGCTGAAGACGAGAATGTGCGGCACGCGTACCTCCCGTGAATCCACTGACCGGGCTCACGGATCCGTCGAGCTTCAGTTTTTTTACCACTGCATCCACATCATCAATATTAAAACTCTCCATGGACATCTTGAATGATTCGAACTGAGGTCGGTACTCAGGAGGCGCTGTGAAAAAGCGATCCAGCAGCTTCGTGATCTTCGGTCTGAAAGTGGCCGCTGCCCACTCTTCTTTGGGTGATGCCAGTTCCACCGGCACGACAACGTCGCTCTCCACCTGGATCAAAGGACAGTCCATTTTGTCCGCCGCATTTTTACGCCATGTGCGCTGGACCTTCAAGTAGCCGCGATCGACAACCACCAGATCCGCATCCCGCGAAAGGGAGACTGCGCCGATGTCCGGCGAAGACTTTCTGATGATGAATCTGATGCCCAGATCCCGCAGTGATTCTTCAACTTCGCGCAAACCCTGCAGCATGAAATGATAATGGCGCGCGTTTGCTTCAGGGAAATCATCGGTCAATCCGAAGTAGACAACCACTGGTTTTTTGAGCTCATTGGCACGCATGATGGCATACTGCAGCGCGTGATTGAACTCGACGCGTTGAGACGCCTGCATCCAGTACAGCACGTAGCGGCGGTCCTGAACAGATTCGTCATTCAGCTTTTTTATTCGCTCCGGTTGTATCAAAATGTAGTTCTCCCTTTCGCTTACTTAACCATTGAGCCTGTTCAATTGCCTTTCCAGAAGCGTACGGACCAATGAAACCTTGTATCCATTCTTTTCCATAGGCTCTGCATCGCGAAAAGCATTTTGAATCGCATGTGCACGAGTCTCTTTATCCGACAGTCCTTCATTCAATTCGTAATCGGTCCACGGAACCGGTGCGACGCCTCCAAATGCCGCGCTCACGCGTCCGTCTCCATGCTGAACCGTTCCGACACTCACAACGGCGAAGTCCCAGACAGCACGTTCGCGAAATTTCGAATATCCACTACGCGTACCGGGAGATATATCCGGCACATAAATCCGGGTAATGATCTCTCCGGGTTTCAGGATATTTTCGTGTAATTCATCCTCTTCCGGTAATACGAAAAATTCCCCGATCGGGATATCGCGTGATTTTCCGTGAGCGTAAACCGTCAACCGGGCATCGAGCGCGGTCAGAGCCACGGCGATATCCGATGGGTGTACGATGTAACAGGGCCCGCCACCGATGATACAATGCAATCGATTCTCCCCGTCAACCGCGTAACAAAGCTCTCCGCCTTTTCTCAGACAGTGAAAATCGCCCCTGAAATACCAGCATCTGGGTCGCTGACATATATTTCCTCCCACAGTGCCCATATTTCGCAGCTGCGGAGACGCCACAACCTCTGCCGCCTCTGCCAGAATGGTATATTTTTCTGCGACAGCCGGGTGTTCGGCGATGTCGGCGACGAGCGCGCATGCACCAATGCTCAAACCGTATCCAGGCCGGTATTCTATCCTGTTCAGTCCGCGAACCGCTTTCAGATTGATGAGCTTATCCGCCTTCACCACCTCATTCTTCAACAGATCGAGCGCGTCCGTGCCGCCGGAATACAGTATGGCATCGCCTCTGTTTTCGTCCAGCAGCCGGCTGGCCTCTTTCAAATTCTTTGGATTGATATACTCGAATCGATTCATTATTTTCTCCGGATATGTTATCAGGCGTTGAGCGCCCGGATGATTTTGTCCGGCGTCATTGGTAACGATCTGATCCGAACACCGATGGCATTATAGATCGCATTCGCGATGGCTGCGGCAGTTGGAATGATCGCCGGTTCACCGATCCCCTTTGCGCCGACATCACTGATCATCGGGTCGCCTTCACTCACGATGATCACCTCGATCTCGGGCGCATCCATGACAGTCGGCAGTTTGTAATCATGCAGATTCGTGGTCAGCACCTTGCCGGTGTACGAATCCATGAGACGCTGTTCCATCAGCGCGAATGAGAGTCCCTGAATAATGCCTCCGTGGAACTGATTCTCCATTGTCTGGCGATTCAGAGTACGCCCGATGTCATGCGCCGCCACGACTTTCAAGACCGTCACCATGCCGGTGCCGACATCCACTTCGACCTCGGCGAACTGGGCGCCGAATGAGTTGATGGAATATCCTTCAGGATTCCTGTTGCGCGCGCCGGTGGTCACCAGCACCCGCTCGCGCATCTTTCGGAGGATTTTATCGATCCCAATGCTTGTTTTCGGATCATTTGCCAATGAAACCACTCCATTTGAATAGACCAGTGCTGTTTCGTCGACCTCGAGAATGGCTGATGCACCGGATATCAATTTTGCCTTCATCTGTTCGGCTGCATCCCGAACCGCCGGTGTGACGGACGGCGCCGTCATGCTGCCACCGCTGGCAGGAGCGTAAGGGCATGTACCGGTATCACCCAGGATCACCGAAATCTTGCCGATTGGGATATCCAGGACTTCAGAGGCCACCTGCGCCAGGATCGTATATGTTCCGGTGCCGATATCCTGCGTCCCGGAGATGACCCGCAGACTGCCGTCCCGGTTGAGTTTCAATGTCGCGTACGCCGGAGGAGCGCCTCCGCCCCACCATATCTGCGACGCCATACCGAGCCCCTTTTTCAAATTTCCGGCAGATGTTCCCGGCTTGCGCCAGCGCTCTTTCCATCCAATGGCTTCGGCTCCTTTCATATATGCCTCACGAAGATACTTGCTGGTGTAAGGCTGATCCGTTGTCTGATCGATCTCCGCGTAATTCTTCAACCGGAATTCAAGCGGATCCATATCTATCTTCCCGGCGGCCTCATCCATTGCCGAATCCAGGGCGAATGTACCCTGCACGTGTCCTGGAGCGCGCATCGGCCGTCCGGGTCCCGCATTGATGTAGACCGTATACTCTTCTACTTTCACATTATCGCACTGATACATACTCCGAAGCGGCCAGCTGCATCCGGCATCAGAGGTGTAAGCGCCTGCCGCCCCGTATGATTCGTGCGACAACGCGGTCAGCACGCCATCCTTCTTCACACCGATTTTCAGCTTCTGCACGGAATCCGGGCGATTGCCTACCGCCAGATTCATTTCATGCCTGTCGAGAACAATCTTCACCGGCCGGCCGATCTCTTTGGCCAGAAGCGCGGCCATCACCGTATATTTTCCAAGCGTGAGTTTACTGCCAAAACCACCCCCCATATACTTTTTGATCACCCGGATATGACTCTCCGGTATACCCAGGCTGTCGGCAATGGCATCCCGTACACGATAAATCGCCTGCGTGGAATCATATACCAGCAGCTGATCGCCATCCCAGTTCACCAGGCTGCAGTGTACTTCGAGTGGATTGTGCACCGCAACCTGAGTTGTAAACGTCTCGGCAATGATGACGTCCGCGTCTGCGAATCCCTTTTCGATGTCGCCTCGCTCGTACTGAAACGGCTTACCACGCATCACATTCCCGGTCTCGTACAATTGTGGAGCTCCGGGTTTTAATGCCTTGCCCGCATCCACAACAGAAGGAAGCGTTTCATATGTCACATCTATCAGTGCGAGCGCCTCGTTCGCGATCTGTTCCGTCTCCGCGGCGACGCAGGCGACTTCATCGCCGGCGTAGCGAACTTGACGGTCAAAAAGTCTGCTGAGACCATGATACCACGGAACGTCGGGACCATCTTCACTGGAAATGATCCCGAGAACGCCTGGAAGCGCCCGCGCTTTTCCTGTTTCTATCCTGCTGATCTTTGCATGGGGATGAGGGCTGCGAAGCGTACGGGCATATGCCATATTCGGCAGCGTCTTGTCGACTGTATATACCGCGGATCCGCTCACCTTGTCGTATCCATCTGTACGGGGGACAGGTTTGCCAACAACCTTCAATTCAGCATCATTGTCCCAGGCCTCTCTTCTCGAATCAGAGACCTCACCGATGGATTCAACCATATCCTCTTCAAAGAAGAATTTGGACTTTGCGATCTTTCGGGCGGACATTTTTCCTCCTGATCTTTGAGATACTATTTTAAAATTTTATCAGCAGCCGCAAGCACGGAGTCGACGATTTTCGGATATGCCGAACACCGGCATAGATTTCCGGACATTCCTGCCTTCACCTGCTCTGCCGTGGGATTCGGATTCCTGTTCAGCAGCGACTGCGCCGTCAGCACCTGACCCGGCGTACAGAAGCCGCATTGATATCCGTCCTTTTCTACAAATGCCTCCTGAACGGGATGCAGCTCTTCCCCGTCAAGCATGCCTTCGATGGTCTGAACCGATTTTCCATGCGCATCCAGTGCGAGCATATGGCAGGAGTAGACGGCTCTGCCGTCCAGAATAACCGTACATGCGCCGCATTGTCCGCTGTTGCAGGCGATTTTAGTGCCTGTCAAAGAGAGTGTCTCTCTGATAAACTCGGCGAGCGTCATTTCGGGCGGAATCAGCTTCCGGACCGGATGTCCATTCACATTCAAGGATACCAGCTGCTGTCCCTGGTGTCTCGGTGTTCCACTCCCATCCTCCTGCTCCCGGGAAGAGAGTGCTGCAGGCAGAACAGCGGAGCCTATCACCCCCGTTCCAATGCCCTGTATGAACTTGCGCCGGGATACACCTTTATTCGACTTTTTGGCCATGTTTTCCTCCTCGTCATTGCGCCTTAAAAATAATAGCAATTTTTGGAAGTAAAGTCAAGAGAATAATAATCATGCGAGCGATATCTGGACCGAAGAATTCACTTACGGAACTCTTTCACGGAAATATGGTCTATTATTCAGCGAACGGACACACGGACGAGGGGTGAAGGAGATGTTCAATGACCAAAAAAGCGGATATTTATACACGAACCGGAGACAAGGGCACCACCGGCCTGTTCGGCGGCAGCCGCATCAATAAAGATTCAGTGAAAGTGGAAGCGTACGGAACCATCGATGAACTTTGTGCCGTCATATCGGTTGTCAAGACCTTTCAACCGGATCCACGAATTCTGGACGCACTCTCGCGTGTGCAGGACTACTGCTACCGGATAAACGCGGAGATCGCCTCCGACGAAGATGGAAAGAAGATGCTGACACGATTCCTAAAGGAGGAGGATGTCGCATGGCTGGAGTCGCTCATCGACCAGTTCGACGCCGAATTGCCGAAGCTGGACTACTTCATCGTACCAGCCATAAAACAGAGCGCGGCGTTCCTGAACCTCGCCAGAACAGTCTGCAGACGCGCCGAAAGAAGGCTATGGGCGCTCTCCAGGGAGAGTGAGATCAATCTGAATATTATTAAATTTTTCAACCGGCTCGCCGACCTGCTGTTCACCATGATGCGGATCGAAGGGGAATGAACTCCCGCTTGACTTTTATTTTTTTATTTCTTAATATTGGTCTTTGAGAAAATCAGGAAATCGATGATACAGCTCCAATACGAAGATCTGCCCTCCGAAGCGCTTGGTAAGACAGTCGTCACCATGGGAAATTTCGACGGGGTTCACATGGGCCATCAGATGCTTGTCCGGAACGCCGTCTCTGATTCAAAAAGCATGGGACTGCAATGTGTGGTCCTTACCTTTCATCCGCACCCTGCCGTTTTCTTCCATAAAAACGGCACAATACCAACCATCTGTTCTGAAAATTACAAGGCAAAATTGATGCAGCGACTGGACGCAGACGCGATCCTCACACTGCACTTCAATGCCGTGATCGCGTCCATGGATCCGGAAACCTTCATCCATAAAATCCTCATCGAGAGACTCCAGACTAAAATCGTGTGGATCGGCTACGATTTCAAATTCGGACGCGAGCGATCGGGAAACGTCAGAACGCTCATCGAACTGGGCGAGAAGTATGGCATCCGGATCAACGTGCTCAGTCCGCAACGGAAACAGGGCATTGTGGTATCGTCTTCGAGGATCCGCGAATTCATCATGGGCGGAAATGTCGCAGATGCAGCCTCTTTGATGGAAAGAAAACATCTGATCCGCGGAACAGTGATCCACGGTGACGCTGTTGGCAGGACCCTTGGCTTTCCGACGGTAAATCTGCATGTCACCGAGGGCATGATTCCCGGGCTCGGCATATACAGCGGTATCGCCAGAGTTCGAAAAAAGACGCATCCGGCCGCCATCTACATTGGTCATCGACCGTCGCTTCCGGATAACAGCCTTCGTGTGGAGGCATATCTCATCGATTTTTCCGGCGATCTTTATGCGAACAGGGTTTCGCTGGCGTTTTTGCGCTTCATCAGGAAAGAGGCTGCTTTTTCCGATGTATCTGAGCTTAAAAAAATGATCGCTTCGGATTGCGACAATACGGTGAAAGACTATAATGACTACACGGCCAGGGCTGCCGAAGAACCCATCATCTGGTGAGGAGATCAGCATGACAAAATTGCGGGACATCATTCGCTCTCAAATCCAACATAATGAGACGCATCCTGTACCTTACACACTCGATTTCGAAGAAGGCGTTGATGAAGAGCTGGATGCTTACTACGGTAATACCGACTGGCGCAAAAAATTGAAATCCTATATCTATGAAACCGAAGTGGTGGAGACCATGCGCAAGCTTCCCACGGAACAGGATATCTATGAACGCGATCCTTACGGTTCGATCTGGCGAATGGATCGGCGTCCATTCCATCTCGAGAAACCTGCACTCGAAATACCATCCCTGAAAGGCTACCAATGGCCATCCCCTGAAGAATTCTACAAAAATGAGACTGATATTCGTAATATCAGAGCGACCTGCGCCGAAAAAAGCAGCGAACAGTTCATCAACGGCTGGCTGGGATGGGGTCTTTTCGAAACCAGTTGGGGAATTCGTGGCTATGAAAATGTGCTGATGGATATCGTAGAGAACACCTCTTTCTACGAATCGCTGCTGGATCGTATCACGGAACAGTTTCTCACATTTATCGACTTCACCTGCACACAGCTGCCGGATAACGATGCAATCATGTTCGGCGACGACTGGGGGGAGCAGCGCGGTGTGATCATGGGACCGGAACGATGGAGAAAGCTCTTCAAACCCCGATACGCGCTCATATACGAAGAGGTGCACAATAGAGGCAAATATGTTTTCTCGCACAGCTGCGGCAGTATCGTCGATATCCTGCCGGACCTAATCGAGATCGGCCTCGATGTGTTCGAGAGCGTTCAACCGGAAGCGCGGGACATGAATCCATACAGTCTCAAAAAGCAATTTGGAAATGATATCACATTCTGGGGATGTCTCGGCAGCCAGAGCACCGTACAATTCGGTACCCCCGCGGAGATCACTTCAGAGGTCTTGAAACTTCGCGCCGAAATGGGTGCCGGCGGCGGATTCATTCTCGCGCCCGCAAAAGGCATCCAACCGGGGACACCCATGGAAAACGCTGCCGCCGTGGTCGAGGCCTTTGCGGACGATGATTGAAACCAGGCACGTTGTCCTATTTTGCTGCCGTTGGTGTGAAAATATGGATGGCTTTCTCCTCCACCGCTTCCGCAGCTTCCATCACGCCTTCAGTCAGCGTGGGATGCGCGTGTATGGTGAGCGAGAGATCGTCTATGTGCGCTCCGCTCTCAATGGCCAGTGCGCCTTCGGATATCAGATCTGAAGCGTGCGGTCCGATGATGTGCACACCCAGCACCGTGCCGGTGTCGGCATCGGATACGATTTTATTCAATCCCTCGGTCTCGCCGATGGTCATAGCCCTGCCCAGCGCACGGAACGGGAAGACGCCGGACTTCACTTTGTACCCACGACTCTCTGCCATATCCTCGGTGAGTCCAACGGTCGCGATCTCGGGATCGCTGAAAATCACACCAGGCACCACCAGATTGTCGAAAGCGGCAGGTCTGCCTGAGATGACTTCGGCAGCGACCTTTCCCATGTGCGAGGCTCTGTGCGCAAGCATGGGACCTGCGACGATATCTCCGATGGCGTAGACACCATCCACGGCCGTCCGCATCGTCTCATCGACCTTGATAAAGCCCTTTTCATCCGTCTCCAGACCGATCTGGTCCAGTCCGATATCCGATGTATTCGGCGAACGTCCCACGGCAACCAGCACGATATCGGCTTCGAGGGTCTTGCGTTCACCCTTCTCCTCATATGTCACCGACATGGTTTTTCCCTTCTTCTGCGATTCCAGGACTTTCGCCGATGTGCGCAATTCGATTCCGCTCTTTACGATCGACTTGCGCAGTACCCGGACGATCTCCGGATCCAGATACGGGAGCAATGCGTCCTGCATCTCGATGATAGTCACCTCTGAGCCGAGTTTGCTGTAGACCATGCCCAGTTCAATGCCCACGGATCCCGCGCCCACGACAAGCATCCGCTTCGGCACCTCTGCGAGCGACAGCGCCGCATCCGAGTTGATCACGACCTGACCATCGAACGGGAGCGATGGTATTTCAATGGGACGCGAGCCCGTGGCAAGGATCAGATTTTCATACTGGTATCGCTGCAGCGCGGCCTTTGTATCCACGAGCAGTTTTCCGGGTTCGGAAAATGAGGCATCTCCCTGAACGACCTCTACCCCGTTCTTTGAAAGGAGCGTTTCAACACCGCGTCTCAGCTTTTCCACAATGCCGTTCTTCCACTGATGCATCTTGTCGAGATCGATGCTCACATTCTCGACGAGGACGCCCATATCAGCCGCACGTCCCAGATGATGCTTGAGTCCGGCGACCTCGATCATGGCTTTCGAAGGTATGCATCCCCAGTTCAGGCAGACACCACCGATCAGATCCTTTTCGATGAGCACCACCTCCTGCCCAAGCTGCGCCGCGCGTATTGCCGCCACGTATCCACCGGGTCCCGCGCCGATCACAACGGTCTGCACATCCTGTGTAAAATCACCTACGACCATACGATATCTCCAATCTGGATAATCAAAATTCTTGTTTACATCAAAATGCCTTAAGTACTTAAAGTGACTAAAGTGAACTAAAGTACTTCAGGCACTTTCAACTTTAGTCACTTTAGCTCACTTCAAATCACTTCCACCAGCATACGCATCGGGTCTTCCAGCAGTTTGATGATGTGGTTCATGAATCGACCGGTCACCGCGCCATCGAGAATGCGATGGTCGAATGAAATGACCAGGGGCATGATCGAACGGATCACGATCTGATCCTCTCTCACCACCGGTCTCTTCTTCGCGCGCATCACGCCCAGAATCGCCACCTGCGGATGCTGGATGATGGGTGTCGCGTGAATGCCACCGATGCTGCCGATGTTGGTGATGCTGAATGTCCCGCCGCGAAGTTCCTCGAGATCGATCTCCCTGGACTTCGCCCTTTCAGCCAGATTCTGTATCTCTTCCGCGATCTGCATGATCGTCTTCTTATCCGCGTCCTTTACCACCGGCACCATAAGCCCGTTCTCCGTATCCGTCGCTATGCCCAGATGGTAGTACTGTTTATAGACGAGATCGCCGCTCTCCTCATCCAGCGAACTGTTCACTTCCGGAAATTCCCGGAGCGCCGAGACCACGGCCTTGCTGATGAACGCGGTGAGTGTCAGTTTGATGCCCCGTTTCTCAGCCAGCAGCTTCTGCTTTTGCACCACATCGATGAGCTCGGTGACATCCACCTCATCGGCATGCGATACATGCGGAATCGTTGAATACGACCGCACCATCACTTCAGCGATACGTTTTCGAATTCCCTTGAGCGGTTCTCTCTTCGTTGGTCCGTATTTTTCGAAATCAAAACCCAGGGTCGATGGTTCATGCTCCACGGCCGCGGCGCGCGGTATCTTCGGCTGCGACGGCGGCGCTGTCTTTACCGCGTTTCGCACATCTTCATCGGTGACGCGGCCTCTTGAACCGCTGCCCTTGATCGTCTTGATATCCACGCCAAGCTCTCTGGCGAGATGACGTGTATGCGGTGTCGCCAATACCCGTCCGGGCGGCTCGGCTTTTTCTCCGACACCCTCCTTACGGATCACCACGGGAGGCGCCTCTGTTTCGGCCACAGCTTTGCCCGGCACAGCACCCTCTTCTGTCTTCATCTCTTTTTCCGTCTCTATGACAATGACAGGATCTCCGACCTCCAAAACATCGCCCGGTTTGGCCGGAATCTCCAGAATCCTGCCATCCGCCGGCGCCGGCAAAGCCACCACAGCCTTGTCGGTCTCAACCTTGACGATCTCCTGGTCCGCCCTGACCTCATCTCCCACATTCACCTGATAGGCGACGATCTCGGCCTCATGGATACCTTCTCCGACATCCGGTAAACGAAACACATATCTCATATCTAAAACTCCATGGTTTGATGAATGGCTCGTACGATTTTATCAGCGCTGGGGTAATTACGATCTTCCAGCTTCGCCAGCGGCGGTATGATATCGTAGCCTGTAACCCTTTTGATGGGCGCCAGCAGATACAGAAGACTGCGCTCAGCCACCTCTGCCGCAATTTCAGCGCCCACGCCGAACGAACGCGGGGCCTCGTGTACGATCACCAGTCGCCCTGTCTTCTCGACTGAATCCGTGATCGCCTTCAGATCATAAGGCAATATTGTCCTCAGATCGATGACTTCGGCGTCGACTCCCTCAGATCCCACATGCTTTGCCGCGTCCAGCGCTATCGGCACCATGCCTCCCCAGGCAACGATGGTGATATCACTCCCCTCTTTGGCCACATTTGCCTCGCCGATGGGTGTGCGGTAGATCTCATCCGGCACCTCCTCTTTCTTCAGACGATACAGCCGTTTGGGTTCCAGGAATATCACCGGATCCGGATCCTCGATGGCTGAAATGAGCAATCCCTTGGCATCGACAGGTGTGGCGGGTATCACCACTTTAAGTCCGGGTATATGAGCGAAATGCGCCTCAGTGCTCTCCGAATGATGCTCCAGCGCGCGAACGCCGGCGCCATAGGGGGCGCGAACCACCATGGGCATGCCGAAACGACCCTGGCTCCGGTGACGGAACCGGGCCACATGGCACAGTATCTGATCGAATCCCTGATAGATAAATCCCATAAACTGGATCTCGGCGATTGGCTTGATGCCGTTGAGCGCCATACCCACCGACGCGCCGATAATGGATGACTCTGCCAGCGGCGTATCCATGACACGCTCCTCGCCGAACGCTTCGATCAATCCCTGCGTCGCACGAAAGACCCCACCGTCCACACCGACATCCTCGCCGAGCACAACGACTGTCTTGTCTTCCTTCATTTTCTGATGCATTGCTTCGTTGATCGCCTGAATCATTGATTTTCTCGCCATTATCGCTCACCTCCTTCCTCAGCGCCGCTTTCGAATTCTGCCATCTGCTCCTTCAAATGCCACGGCATCTCATTGTAGATATACGTGAACATGCTGGATGGATCAGGCGAATCGAAATTCTCATACTCCTTCACTGCGGTATCTACTTCGGCAGTCAATTCATCCATCATCTTTTTGTCTTTGGCAGCGGTCCATTTCTTCTCCGCCATGATGAATTTTTTCAATCGCTCGATGGGATCCCTCTTTTCCCATTCCCTGACAAGCTCCGACTCGCGGTATCGCGATGCGTCATCCGCCGTGGTATGATCGCCCATCCTGTAGGTCACCAGTTCGATGAGCGCCGGCCTGAATTCATTCCGCGCCATGTCAGCATACTTTTTCACTGTCTGATATACCGCGAACACATCATTGCCATCCACCCGCGCGCCTTCGATCGCGTAGGCGGCGGCTTTTTCGGCGATTGTTGCCGTCGCGGTCTGTTTCTCGAACGGCACCGATATCGCCCAGTGATTATTCTGTATCACGAAAACCACGGGGGCCTTGTATACCGCAGCCATGTTCAGGCTTTCATGGAAATCACCCTGGGACGTGGATCCGTCTCCTGAAGAGGAGAGCGCCATGCTCTTTTCACCCTTCAGCTTGGCGGCCATTGCAATGCCCACGGCATGACACAGGTGCGCGCCAACGGTGATGCAGATTGGCGCCATGTTCATGTTCTCAGGAATATTCACGCCTCTTTCATCGCCGCCCCAATAAAGATATTGATCTCTGAGTGAATAACCCAATGCAAACATGGCACCGTACTCACGAAAAGCGGGAACGAACCAGTCGCCGGATTGCAGCGGCAGCGCCATGCCGATGTTGGACGCTTCCTGTCCCCGAACCGACGCCAGCGTTCCCATGCGCCCCTGCCGCTGCAGGCTGAGCGCCTTGTCGTTCCATAACCGCGTCAGGTTCATCAAACGGTACATCTTCATGATCTCCTGATCCGAGATACCCTCGATAAGGGAGACATCGCATTTCCCTTTTTCGTCCAGAATCTGAATGAGTTCTGATTTCATACCAACTCCTCATCTATTTTTTCGAAATTTATTTCATTGCTGAAGACACTGATTACCCTCATGATGCTGTCTGTATCAGAATCACCGGGATACCCGCCAAAACGCCCCCTGTCCAGGATCATGTGCCGATTGAAGACATCCCGGAAGTGACCGATCAATTTACCTGCGACCTCCTCCCTGTCGACGGTGATGCCCGTCAATTGCTCTATACTTGTCAATGAGACATCTTTCAATCCGCACGGCCGAATGTATCTGGAAGGCGAGAGATCACCATACAGATTCAGCGCGAAACCGTACCGGGTGATCCACCGCGAGATACTGATCCCCATGGAAGCGATCTTACGATCGCCCACCCATAGACCAATCTGCGCCGTCTCCTCCCGTTTCCTGTGCGCCTGGACACCAAACGCGTACAATGTACGGATGGCCACTTCCTCCAGACGATCCATGTATTGCGGGATATTTTTCTCATGTGCAGCCAGTTTCATCACCGGATAGCAGATCAGCTGACCCGGCCAGTGATATGTCAATCCACCACCCCTCTCGGACTGATGCAGCCCGATACCCTTGCCTGTGAAAAAATCCAGAGGCATCAGCAGATCAGAACGGTTCAGCGGTCTGGCTCCGATGGACAGACCCGGGGGATGCGACAGCAACAGCAGAACATCGGGTATCTGTTCAGCATATCTAAGATCCGCCAGGCGAGTCATCACGCTGTCCGCATCTGCGATGCTCTGCCTCCCGATGTTCAGTACAACACATGTTTTTTCATTTGTCGTTTCCATACACAACCTGATCCTGATACCTATGAAGCCGCATAAGCTGCCTGAACCTTAAGTGTCCTTTTCAGCCACAAGTAAGCGGCAACGCCTGTGAATATGTTTGCGACAGAGACCGCGCCAAAAATACCCCAAAGCCCCATCAGATACGATCCCAGATATGCCAATGGCACGTAAATGACAAACACACGGGTTATTGTCAATATGGCCGCATCGATGGGCTTATTCAGGACATTGAGGGCTGAGTTTGTCAGCATCAGAATCCCCCAGAGTCCATAGCTCAGCGGAACGATCCAGAGATACATCTGTATATTCGAAATGATCGTATCGTCGCTGCTGAAAACCGATGCAATGGGACGCGATGCGAGCAGCAGCACACCAAGCATGATCAACCCCCAGACCATGGCAAATTGCTGACTGTACTTCACGCCTTTGTGCACCCGACCATTCTTACCGGCGCCAAGATTCTGTCCGATAAACGGACCGAGCACACTGGAAAGCGCCATGATAACCGTCAACGCGAGCATATCTATACGAGACGCCACACCGAGGGCGGCGACGGCTTCCGTACCGTATCTTGCCACCAGGCTGGTGATGATGCCCACACCAAGTGGAATGATGATATTCGTTCCTGCCGCCGGCATACCGATATAGAGAATCTGTCGCCATGAGTCGAAAACGCGCTCCATGGCGACCCTCTTCAGAGTGATCATCTTCTCGCGGTGATACAGGATATAGATGGATAATACAAGCGTAATCGCACGCGCCACAACAGTGGCGACCGCGGCACCGGCGAGCTCCATTCTCGGAAAAGGTCCAATGCCGAATATCAGCACCGGATCGAGAATCGCATTGAAAACCACCGCCGTCATCATGATAAAACTCGGCGTCCTGGTGTCTCCTGTGGCGCGTATCGCGTTATTGCCGACCATTGGCACGACAACAAATACCATGCCCGGATACCAGATCAACATGTATTGCTTGATCAAGACCAGAATATCGCTCGATGCTCCCAGCAACCTGAATACCGGCTCGATTGTCAGCAATCCCAGTATGACGAAAAAGAGCACTGTCAGCACCGCCAGCATGAGACTGTCGGTTGCCAGCCGCTTTACCCGTCCCGCATCTCCGGCGCCGATTGCGCGGGAAACCAGCGACGATGTGGCAACACCGAGTCCCATCGCGATGCCGCCAATCACAAAGACAACCGGAAATGTGAATCCGATTGCTGCCAGCTCATCAGCGCCCAGCTGCCCGATGAAAAATGTATCGATCAAATTGAATGACACCATTGCCAACAGGCTCAGTATCATCGGCAGCGTCAACTTTACCATCGTCAACCCGATCGGACCATCTGTCAGATGTGCTCTCTTAATATTCCCCATATAGATCAATCAATCTGCAGATTTCCGATGAGCTGCTCTATCTCCAGTCTTGTGATCCGCGACTGATACTGCGCTCTGATGAGCGCGGTCTGAGCCCTGATCAGGTTCACCTGCGCGTCCCTGAATTCGAGCGAACTCGCCGCGCCGATGGCGTAGCGATCCTGCTGCAATTCCAGATTCCGCCTGGCCGCGACCACATTCTGATCCTCGAGTTCGATCAATCTCAGCTGATTCCTGAAAGTATCATACTGTTCACGAACCAGCCCTTCCAGTTCTCTCTCCGCGTATTCATACGCGAGTCTCTGATTTTCGGCAGCCAGCCTGGCCGTCTGCATGTTGATCCTGTCTCTGAATCCATTGAATAGATTGAAAGAGAGCGTCATGCCGACAACGGCATCCTTGTTTTGGCTGTCAACGGTCGGAGGAAAGAAAGAATCTCCGCCACTCTGCGCGCGTTCTGTCTCCGAATCGGTATAGCCGTAGCTCGCGTTCAGAGAGAGACGGGGCAGAAAAGATGACTTCGCCGCGGCGACATCTTTCTCGGCGACGAGCCGGTTCTTTTCCATGAGCATCAGATAGCTGTTATTACGCTTTGCCATGTGGCACAGATCGTCCATATTGTATTCCAGATCCCTGTATCCGATCCGCCTGTCCACTTCGGTCGGCGCCGACGCGTCCCGCCCCAACAGGATATTGAGATCTTTTCGCGCGTTCGACACCAGCAGCTCCTGATTGATCAAAGTCGCCTCATCATTATTCAACGAGACCTGCGAATTCAAAAGATCGGTAGACGAAGCGCTTCCCAATTCCTGCCTGACCCTTTCCTTCTGATATCTGGTTTTCGAGATGTCGCGGGCATTTGTGGATACGTCCAGCAATTGCTCCTGCTGAACCAGATTATAGTAGGCACGCAGGATCGCGACAACGGTATTTTCGATGCTGTACCTGGCCTGATATTCTCCAAGTCTTGCCAGCGCATTGTATCTGTCGCGTTCGGCGAACATGCTGAAGCCATCGAACAGCGTCCAGTTCAGCGCAATGCTGCCGGTCAGGCTCCTGGTATCCGACTCACCGAAACCGATGGGCGAATTCGTCTCCTGATCCGAATTCACTAACTGATAGCCGCCGGAGGCATCCAGCGTCGGCAGAAATCCGGCAGTGCCGTATCCGGCGTTTTTCTCCGCGATCGCCGCCTCATTTCGGGCAATACGTATATCATAATTGTATTTCAATCCAATCTCAATTGCATCTTCCACAGTCAATCTGTCCTGAGCCAGAAGTGTGAACGGGAAGATGAGAAACATAAGAGTTAACCTCTTCATATACATTTCCTTCTCTTTTCTTCGTTAAAAGTGACATAGAAAAAGTTTATCATTACATTCTCACTCATCTCAATCATTTGTTTTTCAATTCTCCCACATATGCCAGTTCTTTCATCGCTGGTTCGACCTCCTCCGGACTGACCTTTGCGCCGGTGAACAATTGCGAAATCCACATGCGAAGCCGGTTCTGTACGAGATACGATGCCGGCAGTACGATCAGCAGCAGAAACGTGCCGAAAACCAGTCCGTATGCCACGGAGACTGCCATCGGTATCAGAAACTGTGCCTGCCTGCTCGTCTCTCCGATAATGGGCGCAAGACCGGCAGCAGTGGTCAGCGTCGTCAACAGGATCGGCCGGAATCTGGATAGACCGGCGTTAAAAACGGCGTCGAACACCTTCTGCCCGGCGCGGACATTCCTGTTGATCTGGTCCACGAAGACGATACTATCGTTGATCACGATACCTGCCAACGCGATGATGCCGTAAATGGACAGCGTATTCACCTGAATCCCCTCGATTCCATGCCCCCAGATGGCGCCCATGATGCCGAACGGAATGAAAGAAAATATGTGAAGTCCCTGGGCATAGGATCTGAACACAAGGAAGAGAAGGATCAACATTCCCAGCATCGCGATCGAGAAGGCGCTCTGCATCGATCTTGCCATCTTTTCCTGGTCTCGCGACTGACCCTCAAATGAGACCTGAACGCCCTGCGCCTGTGCCAGAACGCGCGGCATCATATCCTCCCGGATCTCAGCCAGTATCGGCGGCAGATCGAGTTCCGCGTCAACCAGATCCGCCTCTATCCTCACTTCCCGTTTCCTGTCGAGATGATTGATGGCTGTAATTCCCCGTTTAATATCGTACATCGCGAGTTCGCTGAAAGGATATTCGGCGCCTGTGCTGGTTCGTATCCGCATCTGGTTCAGAAATCCGAGCGAGGCTCTGTCTTCCGGCTGATAACGAACCCACACGCGGATCTCATCGCGACCACGTTGTATCCGCTGAACCTCCTGCCCGAAGAATCCCTGTCGCACCTGCCCGGCCACATCTCTCAGCGAAAGCCCCAAAGCCCTTGCTTTGGGTTTCAGACGGATATCGATTTCACGCCGTCCCTCCTGATTCGTGTCGGTGATATCCTTCAGCGATGCCAGGTTGTTCAGCTCCGCCATTGTCAGATCTCTGGCCTTGTTCAGTTCATCCAGATTGCTACCCAGAAGACTGAGGGAGACCGGCTTACCGAACAGACTGGTCCGTCCGAATGATATCTTCTGCGCCGCCGGCACCTGGCCCACTTTGCTACGGATCATGTTGGCGATGATGAAGCTGTCCATGTCGCGCACCTCGCCGTCCAGAAGCTGCAATGTCAATCTGCCGGTGTGACTCCCGGAATCACCGAAATCGTTCGATCCGATATCCCGTTTTATTCCCAGAATCACATCGCGACCATCCTCTCTCTCCTCTTTCAGCTCATCGTTGACCTCCCAGCAGAGCTGCTCGATACCGGCCAGCAGCGAATCCGTGTCCGCCTCCTGCCGACCCGATACCAGGGAGACATTCACCGGGAGCGTGTCGCCGTCGATGAACGGGAAAAAAGTGACGCCGATGAATCCCCCGCCGATGAGCCCGATGGTGAGCATGACGAACGCGAAGGGGAACGCCACTGTGATCCACTTGAATCGCATTGCGACCATGAGAATCCGGGCGTAAATCTTTTTAGTCAGGAAACTGATACCATTTTCGATCCTGCTCCTGATCTTTGAAATTTTCTGTTCTGGATCCAGCGCCTTCGAATGTGCCAGATGCGCCGGGAGTATGAAAAATGTTTCGATCAATGAAAACAGAAGCGCTGCTATGACCACAACAGCCATATGCCAGATGAATTTTCCGACAAAGCCATCCAGAAAAAAGAATGGCGTAAACGCGATGATGGTTGTCATCACCGCTGTGGTGACCGGCGCAACCATCTCCTTGGTGCCGTCTATGGCCGCCCGCAACGCAGTCTTGCCGCGTTCGTAGTGGGAGAAAATGTTTTCACCCACCACAATAGCATCATCCACCAGAATACCCACCACGAGTATCATTCCAAAGAGTGATATGACATTGATGGTGATCCCCCACAGATTCGCAATGATGAACATTCCCGCGAATGAGAACGGTATTCCGACCGATACCCAGAAGGAGAGTCTGAGGTTCAAAAAGAATCCGAGTATCACCAGCACGAGCAGCAGGCCGATGAGACCGTTCGTCGTCAGCAGCGCGAGTCTTTGCCTCAATGGAACGGTACGGTCATCGAGCACCAGTGCCTGAACTCTGTCGTTTGAATCGTTGAAAGTGGCAACGAGCGCTTTCGCGCGATCCGCGACAGCGATAATGTCCTCATCTTCGGTCTTGTCGATATTGAGTACCAGAGAAGTGCGGCCATTGTAGTAAGACTTGTTCGGCACATCCTCCCAGATCTCCCTGACATCGGCGATATCCTTCAGCTGTATGACCGTACCGTCCGGATTGCCGCGCACCACCAGATTTTCCAGCTCGTTGGTGTAATAATTTCTTCCATACGCCCGGATCAGGATCTCCTCATCTTTTGTTTCGAGCTTGCCTCCGGAGATATTGATGTTTGCCGAAGCCACCGCCCTGCTGATCTCATCAAAGGTCATTTGATAGCGCCGCAAATTCGCCTCTGAGACTTCAATAGAAAATTCAAGATCCGGAAGTCCCTGGATTGCCACCTGCGAAATCTCACGCGTTGCGATAAGCTCGTCCTTGAGATCCTCCGCGATATATTTCAGATTGTAGAGATCGGTCTCGCCAAAGACGACAACCGACAACGCACGCGTCCTGAACTTCTGCTCGAAGATGACCGGCTTCTCGATCCCGATCGGAAACGAATTGATCTGATCTACGGCATTTTTCACATCCGTCAGGACCTTGTCCAGTTCTGCGCTGGAGGTGATCTCCACATTCACCACGCCGAAGTTTTCACTGGAGGTGGACGTCAGCCTCTCGATACCCTCCAGTCCATCCAGATTTTCCTCTATCTTGAGAATGACCCCCTCCTCGACCTCTTCCGGAGCAGCGCCAGGGTACACCACCTGGACGATGATGAAATCAGGCTCCATCTCCGGAAAGAACGAATACTTCATTTTGTTGAAACCGATCAGACCAAACCCGAATATACTGAACATCAGTACATTGGCCCAGATTCTGTACCGGATGAAAAATTCGATCATTCTATTCATTGTCCGCTCCCTCCTCCGGATCATTGATATCAGCGGTGACAAGCATACCCGGAGCGACACCCTGCAGCACATCCGTGATCAGCGTATCGCCGTTTTGCACACCACTGTTGATAATGTATGTATCCGGATTTTCAAAGGCGATCTGAACAGGATTGTACGCCAGCACACCGTCTTCGATGAAATAGGCGTATCGCTTTTCGTAGATCGCGCTTCTCGGCATCATCAGTGCATTGCCGATGACGCTGCCCGGGATCTCTGCCTTCAGGAAAATACCGGTGTACAGATCCTTTATAGCGGATTTCTCTACTGACGCATACACTGCTACGGTTTGAGACTGAGGATCGATGCTCTTTCCGATCCTGTTGATCCGGCCCTTCCAGATGCCCTTGAGTTCAGATGAGGTGAAAACCACGGGCTGCTTCTCATCGATCCACTGAATGTCTATGGCTGGAATGGGAAGCTCCACCTCCATATCTTCCAGATTCAATATCTCGCCGAGCCGCGTACCAACCCTTGCATTCGAACCGGCGCGGAGTTCAGTCGATATAATGGATCCATCGAACGGCGCGTAAAAGTAGTGTTTTTCCAGGAGGATTTCGAGATTCCGTACCGCAAAGTACAACTTGTAAACGTTGAAACGCGTCAGGAATAACTTCACTTTCTGATTTTCCGTATCCGGCAAACGTTCGATCTTCTTCTCGAAACTGCTCCTGTTGAAATAGTCCTGAAATCGCTGGTACTCTTCCGGGAAATCGACCTTCAGCTCGGGCAACACCGATGCCAGCGCGTTCAGAAAATCACTCTTTGCGCTGTTGAGATCGAGCACCAACTGCCTGTCATCGATCTTGAGAAGCAGATCTCCTTTCCTGAACGACTGCGCTGGTTGAAATTTTACATTGCCACTCATGATCGTTCCGGAGACCTCACTCGTCAGCGTCACGGGCTGAGCCGAGGCCAATCTGCCGTAGGCGATGATATTAGACGGGATATTTTTCAATTCAGCGACCTTTGCGCCAACCACTCGCGGCCGCTGTGTGACAGTGCGTTTTGTCGGCGCCTCTCTGGAACCCAGAAGCACGCGCATCAGGATAAAGCCCGCGATCAGTATCGCCACGGGCACCAGAATAATATAGATCTTTTTCATTCGCTCTTTTCTCCTTTGCCTATTGGCTTTAACGATTTTTTGGTATCAGTAACTTCTTCGATTTTGTGCAAATTCCTTAAATCCACAGTCACAATATCGTCATCCGTGGGTATGAACATATCTTTGAACGTCGCTTCCCAGACGATTTCGTCGTGACGATATGAAGATCTTGAATGTACTTTTTGAGAATAAATTTCATCGACCGCTGTAATCAATATCAGAATTTCTCCCTGGCACTCCATGAGATCGCTCTCTGTTAATCCGTGCAATGGGCTCTTCTCATCGATCGGGTGCACCACTGTCCAGTGCAACGGCATGAAAGCCACCCTCCGGCGCTCCAGTTCCAGTTCATAGAATCGCCGTACCTTTCGGACTCCGGCCTGCTCCATCTGGGCGTAAAGGACTTTAATCTCAACTTCGATGAGCTGGCTGTTTCTCTCATTTGCCACTCTGAATTCGAGCGCGGTACCTCCTTTGTAGGGTGTGATGATGGCGTTGTCGCTGTAGATGACCCGCGCCGTTGGTCTCGAAAACCTGGCGAAAAGCAGCCCGGTCGCCAGTGCGAATCCGAGGAGACCGACGAAGGCATCCAGCGTCGCCCACAGATTGGCGACAATGCCCGATGGCGATAAATGTCCGTAGCCCACCGTGGTGAATGTATGGACGCTGAGAAAGAACCCGTGCAGAAAGCGTTCGAAAGCCGACGCGTCTGCGATGCCGGAGATCGCCCCCTGCCCCAGCAACATGAAGCCCACGGCGAAAACAGCGTTCACAATGGCAAAGGATGCAAATATTGTCAAATGAAATCTCCACCATGGCATGGTGAGCAGCGAATGATAAAAGCTCAACGATTGCAGGAAAGATACGCCGGCCCGCCTCACATTGAAACTTCCGTCATGATTCAACAGCCGCAGTTTCGAGCGTTCCGTGACTTTGCTTCCAAATCCAAGATCCTTCAGGTCTTCATCGGTTTGATTTGTCTTTCTTTTCAGCATACCTTTCTTTCATCCGTCATTTAATTCTGCATTACATTCATATGAAAATTACAATCATCAACGGCATTACATTCCACTCGCCGCCATTCTTCGTTTCGTCGTGAAATCCCTGAGCGTGAGTCCGGAAAAGTAGGCGTGAATATCATCCTGTATACGCTGCATGGGCTTGTAGATCCGGCATCTCTTCAGGCGCTGACAATCACCGCAATCCACGATATTGATCTCACCATCGATCGCTTCGATGACCGCATTGACGCTGATCTCTTCCGGCGATTTCGCCAGATGGTATCCGCCCCTGGGGCCCTGAACGGAATCGATGAATCCGTTCTTGTGCAGGGTTTGCAGCAGCTTTCCCAGAAGCTCCTGAGAGATGTCGTAGCAGTCTGCCAACTCACGCGCTGAGGTCAGCTCGCCGGGTTTTCTCTCCGCCATATGTTTCAGGGCGATCAATGAATATTCAACTTTTTTACTTAAACGAAGCATATTGTTATCTCAAAAATTTGGTGACACACATGATCTGGATGCATCTTATGGTCATTTTCACACCCAATTTGACCCTGTGTTGCAATTTGTACTAAATTAGTCCTATTTAGTTCCATTCTTCGTGTTTTGGTGTCTTTGTGGCTATTCTCCAGGCGCCATGATACATCTATTTTTTTTTATGGACAATGCAAACCTTTTTCACTATATTTTGTCTAAAGGGATGAATTAAGGGATAGTGAATGGACAAAAATGAAGAAGCACTGATCCTGCGCGCGCAAGAAGGCAATCTTCATTCGTTCGAACGGCTCGTCCGCTTGCATGACGAAAAGGTATACGGCGTGCTGATGAGCATTCTCGGAGATGCCGAGGACGCGCGCGATCTCTATCAGGATGTGTTCATCAAAGTGTACCGGTCGATCAACAAGTTTCAATTCAGAAGTGAGTTTTCGACCTGGTTGATTCGGATCGCGATCAATGCCGCCATCACCTACAGAAAGAAGAGAAGCGTCACCCGGTCGATCTTCAGGTCGAGTCCCGGAGACGAGGAACAAATTGAGTCACACACATCTTCGAAGACTCCTGAGGAAGAGCTGTTGAACGCGGAACTGAACGAGCAGATAGAGATGGGCATAAGCGCACTACCGAAACAACAGAAGGCGGTGTTTGTGTTGAGACACTATCACGGATATAAATTGAACGAAATCGCGGATATCATGGAGTGCTCGAACGGCACAGTGAAGAACTACCTGTTCCGGGCGACACAGAAGATGAGAGACGCGCTGAGACTTTATCACGGGTGATATCATGAAAAGATGCGATCAATACATAGAGTGGATATGGCTGTCGCTCTACGATGAGTTGGATGCCGAAAGCAGCAAGCAACTCAAGCAGCACTTGCAATCTTGCGAGCGCTGCACGGCCGAACTGGCCGAAGCGCGGCAGGTATTCGGGACGCTCGATAAAAGAGAAAAAAGCATTGTGAGTCCGGAAGAGCTGGCGCAGAGCCGCGAACGCCTGCATCGCAGCCTGCTGCAACTGCAGCGGAAAGGATCGGTACTGTCCGATGCCGTCCGGAAGTTCGGGCAATGGTTCAGCTGGAACGACCGGACTGTGCTGCGCTATGCTGCCGCCGCCGCGATATTATTGATCGGCGTTTTCATCGGCAGACAGACTTATGGGCCTGCACAGACGTCGCAAGCCGCATTGTTGAGCGGAATGACAGACATTAACTACGTCCATTATGAACCGGACTCGAAGCAGCTTATCATCGGCTACAACTCGATCGTCGAAGAGAAGATCAGGGGCGATGCGACGCAGCCGGAGATCCAGCGCATGATGGCGTACGCATTGATGCATGAAGAGCGTCCAAATGTCCGATTGAAGACGGTCAGCGCGCTCTCCGCCCTCGAAGAGCTGGATATCAACCTGATCAGGACACTGATCGACGTGATGCAGAGCGATGAGAATCCCGGCGTGCGATTAAAAGCCGTGAAGGTGCTCAATGCCATTCCCATCAGTTCCGATCTCAAAAATATGCTCATCGATGTATTTACAAAGGTTGTATTGAAAGAGGAGAATTCGGCGATTCGCAACGAAGCCATCAACGGACTGAGCCGGATCGGAAATTCGGACATCGTTCCCTTCCTGTACTCGGTCGCTGAAAATGACACGAGCGATTACGCCAGATTCAAGGCTTCTCAACATTTAAAGAAAGTCAAAATCGAAAGACAACATCTATCAAACGGAGGCAGCAGATGAAAATTCGTCAAGTCACATTGCTATTGATCATTATCTCATTACTCATTCACACATTCGTATTCTCGCAGGATGAACTTCGCAAAGACGGACGGTACTACGTCGCGGATATTACCAAGGAATTTGACGTGAACAAGTCCGGCGAGCTGGTTATGGAGGACATCACCGGTGACATCGTCATCACGACCTGGGACAAGGGACAGGTATGGATCCATGAGGTCCGCCGGATGGATGTCTATACAAAAAAAGAGGCGGAAGCGATATTCGAGGATGCCAAAAAGATCTACCGCCAGAACGGGAACACGATCAGCGTTCAGGGCGATCGCGGCTTCCGGTCTCATGCCAGCAGCAACTTTGAGATCAAACTGCCGGCGCAATTCAGCGTTGATATCAGCACCAGCGGCGGGGACATCAGCATCGAAAAGCTCGAGGGCAAGGCCGATCTGAGCACATCCGGCGGTGACATCGATCTCAAGGAGGTCGGGGGCGAGGTGGACGCCAGGACATCGGGCGGGGACATCGCAGTGATCAAGAGCAGCAGCGAAGTGGATGTGAAGACCTCGGGCGGCGATATCGACATCATCGATGTGCTGGGCGAAGTGAACGCCAAGACATCGGGCGGGGATATTCTGATCCGGAACAACAAGGCGAAAGTCTCCGCCAGGACATCAGGCGGCGATATAGAGATGCAGAACGTCGGCGAACAGGTCGAGGCCATGACATCCGGCGGCGACATCGAAGTGCTTGGCAGCGCCGGAGATATCGAGGTCAGCACATCCGGCGGCGACCTGGAGCTCATGAACATCAAGGGAAGCGCAAAGGGATCGACATCAGGCGGTGACATCGAAGCGTCTGAGGTGGAAAACGGCATATCGGTGAAAACATCGGGCGGAGACATCGAACTGGATCAGATACACGGCTTCATCGAAGCGAGCACGTCCGGCGGCGACATCGAGGCGGAAATGACGGACAAGGCCATGTCCAAAGACCATCATGTGGAGCTGAAATCGTCGGGCGGCGACCTGACGCTGTACATCCCGGCCAAACTCAATGCGACCATCAACGCGGAGATCAAGCTGCACGGCTCCTGGGGCGGCAGAGATAGCAGATACGACATTGTCTCGGATTTCGATCTGAAGAAGGAGAAATCCGACAAAGACTCCCGGGACCAGTACATCCGCGCGCAGGGCAAGATCAACGGCGGCGGCGACCTGATCTATCTGCACACCAACAACGGCAACATCAGGATCAAAAAGACCAGATAAGCGACACCCTTTCAACATCACTTCAGTGAACCAATAGTGTCGTACACCTGCCAGGTGTGCGACACTTCTCTTTACCGCAAAGCCGCCGGGAACGCAAAGAAAAAATTAGAAAAACCACAGAGTTCACAAAATCCACGAAGACAACCTGGGGTGCGGTGCATTTATGTATTGCGTTCTTTTAACCGCCGAGAACGCGGAGAGCGCGGAGGTATTCTTTTTTGACAGGATAACAGGATGAACAAGATAGGAGACTGTGACGGAAAAAGAGGAAAACGGACAACAGAAGCGCCTTATGCGATGTCGTTCTTCCCGTAAAACGGAAGAAGTTTCTCTACCACAGTACATAATTGTGGATTGCATCTTATTGAAACCGCGGGACTGTTTTTTCGGCCTTTGGAAATTGGCGTTAAGACAGCCGCGCGGATGAGCGATCAGAAGGAATTTCTGTCTGAGGGGCTGTCGTTGAAAAATTGTGCGAGTGCCATTTCCTTTTC
>JAZBPW010000047.1:0-48086 GCA_036351795.1 Candidatus Zhuqueibacterota bacterium
ATCGTCGAGCCTTTCATAGTCAAACTGGAGGCATTCAGCAGCAAAGTTTGCCCCGCATTCACAGTCAGCGTACCATTGACAGTGACCGGAGTCGCTGGCGGCACTTCGATCGTACCTTTTCCAGCCACCAGGGTGCCGTTCGTGGTCAGGATGCTCAGGTTTCTCAACTTGTCTGCAAATGCCGGTGAAGCCGGAAGTTCAGGGCCGGTCACCTTATCCTTGTTGATGTATATCACGTCGACCTGCGTCGTGAAAGTCGGCGCGGCATCAAAAGTTCCTTCATTTCGAATGATCACCGGCGGTACGGCAAAATTGAAATTCACATTCGCCGAACTGGTGACCTGTCCCTTGGCGAGGTTGAACTGCGCCGTCATCGGTCCTGTTGCAGGCAACACATTTAGATTGAGCGTCGCCATATCAACTTCGAAATTGCCGAAGGAGCCCGGACCTGAAACCTGGCTGTTCAGGTCGCTGTTCATGGATACAAAACCATTGCCTTCGGTTATATAACCGGCTGTGTTTGTAAACTCAGCTGTTCCGGCAACGGTGTTGTTGTATGGTGCCAACCGCCCACCGACGATCAATTTCTTGTCAATGATCTTCACTCTACCTGAAGAGAAAAGCAGATCATCCAGTACGCGGAAATCGCCTCCCTGAAATGTCACAGCTGGAGAGAATCCGGACGTGTTGTTGACATTCATGATGCCAAACCACACCGTCTCGATGAGATTCCCCGTGACGCTTTGCGCTGTTGCGGCCGCACTGAATTCAAGGGTGACATTTCTCATGCCCGCAGATGAAAAATCTGTACGTCCGGTCGTCGAGCTGAATACATTCATGGGACCTTTCAAATGCAGTGTACGCACCGCGGTTGTCCCCATATCAAATGTTCCAGCAATGAAGCTGGCATTCCCTGTGACAGTCACATCTCCGGCAGCAGCAACTGTGTTCCAGATCTGTATCTTTCCAGCACGGAGGTCCAGGACACCAATGGTGACAGCGTTATCATGATTCACGATGATCGTCGCCAGACCATAATTTGTAATACCCTCAAAATCGATCGCGTTTGATACTGTAAGCGTCCGTGTCGCATTCGAAGACATCACCTTGACGTGCGGCAATTTGAACAGTCCATTTACTGTGCTGTTGCTGTTCAGCGTGAATTCCATCGTTCCATTGGTGATATCACCGCCAACGGCATGGGTTGTCGCGATTGTGGAATTCACGACATACAATGTAAATGTGTTCAGATTGATCTTCGCCGCTGTATTCAGAATACCATTCATTACCTTATCTTCGTTCAGAACGAGATCCGTTCCAGCGGTGGTCGTCAGGTTGCCGAAATTTGCGGTGTTGCTTGAAGGCGGCAATTCCAGGCCTGTTGTCATTGGAGCGACTGCAGCGCCTCCATTGTATACAAAATTGACAACCCCTGTATAATTCAATTGTGAATCCACTGAACCGGCAGTTCTCGTCACCTGACCGCCAACAGTCAGGTTCGATGCACCTGTTACCGCCCCAGCGGTCAGGGTTAATCCGGTATTCAATCTGAACGGACCACTCACTGTGATTGGAGCCTGCACATCCCAACTCACAACCTGAGGCGTGCCATTCGTCGATACGATGGTCAATGCTTTGGTGATGACAACATTTTCGTTGTACAAATTCCCCTCCGCGTAATCAGCAGAGATTATGTCTCCAGCCGAAGCATTCAGGATCGCATTGTTCATGGTCTTCTTTGGCCCTACTCCAGGACCCACATAGACCGGGGATGAACCATCCCAACCGTCGAGACCGTTCTTCGCATTGACATAATATGTCTGTTGCGAGAAAGAGTCTCCGACGAACACTGCCATCACAAACAACGCAACGACAGCGATTTTCAACAGAGTTGTAACTTTCATTTCATCCTCCAATGGATTGATGGAATAAATTAATTAATATAATCTACCTTTTAAAGATGTTGCTAAATTCTCACCCCCTTTTCCTTGAGAAGTGAAATCCATTTGTTATATATTAAAGATATTTGCACTAAATAGTCTATGCATGGAGATGTAAATGTGATGACAAAAATGCGGGATTTACGGCGTCATGAGACAGGCACACCTGACAACCTAGAATATTAGCCCAAGCAGATATGCATCTTCATTTGTAACCCCACAATCCATCATCAAAATCAATTGACGCATGGGTAAAAAATGCCCAATCATCCCCCTGTTACAACAAATGACGATAATTTTCTGCCCCCCAATGAACGCCTCAATGCAGACGGGATACTAAGGACCAACCGCCGAATTGAGAATAATCATGCCCTTTATGTATATGTTACTGTTTTTGGTTTGTTTTAGGTCAGTACAAGTGATACATTTTGAAACAGGAATTGCATCAACCTATACACGAAAAACAGACCTAAGTAATTGTATTTAATAATTGTAAAATAATACAATGATATAATAAATTGCAAATACTGTGCCTGTTAGATTTTATGAACAATAAATATTAAAAAACCGTCATTGCCGCGCCTTGTGCTCGCTGCGTTTGCATCGTCCACACCGTTACAACCAATGTATTCAGCCGCAATCAATTGAATAACAGGCCTATGTTACTTACACACCTACACGATATAATGCGTATAAATAAGTCAAAAAATTCATATTTCATTTTTCAAATCATTCCATATCTCATCCATCTCTTCAAGAGAAGTCTCATGAATTTTTTTCCCTTGTGAGGCCAGCCGATTCTCAACCCCGTGAAAACGTCGTATAAATTTCTTAATTGCTATCCTCAGTGCATCTTCAGGGTTGACCTTGATAAATCTCGATAAATTCACCATGGAAAATAGAACGTCTCCAAACTCCTCTTCGATTTTATCTCTTTCAGCCGATGAAATCGCTTTCTTTAACTCTTCGATCTCCTCATATAGTTTATCCCATACCGGCTCAATCGAATTCCAGTCGAAGCCAACCGTGGATGCCTTGCCCTGCAGTCTGTGTGCTCTCAACAATGAGGAGAGCGCCGTGGGAACACCATCGATAACCGATTTCTTCCCCTCTTTCCTTTTCATTTTTTCCCAGTTGACTGTCTGTTCCTCAGCATTCTTTATCTCCACATCTCCAAATACATTCGGATGCCGATGAATCAACTTGCCATTAATGACTCGAATGACATCCTCTATATTAAATCTATTTTCCTCGCTCGCAATTTGCGACTGAAAAATCACTTGCAGCAGAAGATCGCCCAATTCATTCTTCAACTCATCAAATCGTCCCTCATCAATCAATTCGAGAACCTCATACGTCTCTTCCAGGAGATATTGTCTTAATGATTCAAATGTCTGTTCGCGATCCCAGGGGCAGCCATCATCACCGCGAAGCGTCTCCATTATTTCCAACAACCGGCCAAATTCTTCCTTGATATTTTCAATATTGTCCATAATTAATCTCCTGATCAGAAATTTTGATTAAGCAACCTTTTGAATCCTGGTTCTATGCTATGCATATCTGAATTCAAAAAGCTATTAAATATTTTATTCAAAGTCAATGAATTTAAAAGAAAAAATTCTTGACAATCTTATTCATTTTATTTATTTTAGTACCGGTATTGAATATGTACACATTGATTTATGAGAATGCATCCATGTTTTACCTAGAGTAAATATATGAAAAAAAATGTTACCCTATTGACCATAATCATTTCTGTTCAACTCTTCAGCAGTTGTGCGATTATCAGACAACCTGTTCATACAGTTTATGCACATAATTCTAGACTGAAACCGGAGCTCAACCAGCTGTTTGATGATCCCGAATTCGGCAATGCGATCCTGGGAGTGTCTGTTCAATCACTTCACAGCGGGGAATATCTATATCTCAAAAATGAGAACACGAACCTTATTCCAGCATCCAATCTGAAGCTTTTCACAACTGCGACAGCACTTACACGACTGAGTCCTGAATACCGTTTTCAGACCAATATCTATTACAAGGGGAGTATTTCGGATGACGGAATTCTGAACGGTGATATTATCATCAGGGGCAGCGGGGATCCTTCGATCAATGGACGATATCATGATAATAGGATCACATATGTGCTCGACAGCTGGGCGGACAGCCTTTTCAAAAAGGGAATACGGGCTATCACCGGGTACGTGATCGGTGATGATAATTATTTCGATGATGAAATTATGGGAGAAGGCTGGGCCTGGGATTATCAATCCGATTGGTATGCCGCGCAGATAAGTGCGCTTTCGTTCAATGATAATTGCATTGACATCATCATTTCGCCTGGCGATACGATTGGTGCTCCCGTGAATATCTCCATTGAGCCGGATGTCGACTATATAGAAATAGTAAATAGTGCCATCACCGTGCATGGCAAACCAAATCAGGTGCTATCTGCGTCAAGAGACCGCGGGACCAATCGCATTCACATCAGAGGAGCATTCCCTGTCGATGCAAAAGAGAAGCGGCTTTGGGTGTCCGTCGAAAACCCGACATTGTTCACGGCTTCTGCGTTCAGGCAATCGCTTGAGCAACGGGGAATAGAAATTTCCGGTCCTGGTTTGGATATTGATGATTTCGTTGATTACAACTATACACCGAGTCAGGATTATATACTTGCAGAATATATATCACCACCACTATCAGATATTGTGACAACAGTGAATAAAGTAAGCCAGAATCTCTACTCAGAACTTCTATTGAGAACACTTGGCGCCAAATTTAAAAATCGTGGAAGCGCGGAAGCTGGGATTGAAATCGTCAAATCATTTATTACATCAATTGGTATCAATCCATTAAAATTCAACATGAGTGACGGATCGGGATTGTCAAGATTGAATCTCATCACAGCAAAGCAGATCACAACCCTTTTGCGATACATGAAGAGTAGCCCTGTAGCCGATGTTTTTTTCAACTCTTTACCAGTGGCCGGTGTCAATGGAAGCTTGAAGCACAGAATGCTGAATTCAAATGCAAACGGCAAAGTAGCTGCCAAAACCGGCTATCTGGGCAATGTGGTCTCTTTGTCAGGATATATCACAACTGAAAATGATGAACTTGTTTTTTCCATGATTATTAACAACTATACTGTGCCCACGTCGATGGCCCATTCGCTTCAGGACTTGATTTGTGAGAGACTGGTTCATTATTCATCCGAATGACAGGGGATAGAAAATGTTGATGAAACCTCAGAAAATAAGAAAGTTTACCTATAGACCAAAGTACTATAAACCGGATGAGCCAGAAGAGGAATCCCGTATTACATTCAGAAGACACAGACATTCCCAAAAATCTGACAAGAGATCGTCCCTGGGTATGATCATTCTTATTGCGATCATTCTTTTTCTCATTTTTTACTGGGTTAAAATGGATTCTCCGAAAAGATCTGATTTCCGGTTTGAAGAAGTCATCATAGAAGAGATTGAATGAACTTTCCCGACAAAAATAACATTGCTTATCACGTCATTGGAATTTCTAAGCAATTGATAGCACATGTGCGATCCTTTTTCAAGGCAACGCAATCCATCTTTACCAGACTTTGGCATTCTTCACAGGAGAGGTTCATCTCCTTTCCGATAAGAAGAAAGCTCAGCATCATTCTAGTACTCGTTGTGCTATTTGTTATTGTCATTCTCAGTCTTATCTTCAAACAAAGCGAGGAGCAACTTCTTCAGTCAAAGCTCAGGGAAATATGCAATCTCTCAGTCCGATATCTGTCATACGACATCAAAGACAAGCTCCTGTTGAAAAAGTATGAAGAGATCACCGAGCGAGTACTCGCCATTGAACAACAACAGATTGAAGGGCTCGACTATGCATGGGTCGTAAATAAAGATGGTCAAATACTGGCCCATACAGATTCTTCTATTTCAGTACAGGATAATATCTATATCTCTCCGGACCTGAGAAAACGGATTCTCTCCCTTACTGACGTCGGTAACAGGGAAACAACGACTCATTACGAATACTTCTATCCGATTTTTTTCACCCTTCTTGAGAACGGACGAGAGGTAGATAAATTTGTAGGCGTTGCGGGAATCGGCTTTTTAAAGGAGGTTTTGCTTTCTCCAATCCGCGATGCACAGAAAATCATTTTCACCATCGCTTTGATCGTAACGATCGTGTCTGTTCTGGGTATCTACTTTCTTTCACAAAAGATGGTAAAGCAGATACACGCACTCTCGAATGGCGCAAAAAAAATCGGACAAGGTGATCTCGATGTTCAGATAGAAGTAAACTCCCGTGATGAACTTGGACAGCTTGCCAAGGAATTCAACAACATGACGATGCACCTGAAGGAAAAGCTTCAGATGCAAAAATTCGTATCACAGATGACACGTCAGATGATCAAGAAAAACATTATGACGAATAATCGTTCTACGAAGGGCGAACAAAGAGATGTCGCCGTGCTGTTTGCGGATGTGCGTAACTTTTCCGAATTTTCACAGAGGCATGAGGCAAAATTCGTCATCGAACTCGTTAATATCTATCTTGATCTCCAGGCGCAAATCGTAGAAAAGCATTACGGCATTGTCGATAAATTTATGGGTGATCAGATCATGGGGATATTTGAGGGCAAGCAGAAAATTAAAAATGTTTTGGATGCGGCTGTAGAGATTCAAAAATCGATCCGTAGTCTGAATATCAAGAGAATAAAACTCGGTCAGGAAATATTGACTGTCGGCGCCGGAATCAATATCGGACCAGCTGTTGTCGGCAATATCGGCTCAAAAGACAGACTCGATTACACAGTCGTCGGTGATGTCGTTAACCTGGCATCCCGCTTTTGTGACGTAGCAAAACCCGGCCAGATCATCACCTCGATCCATCTTCTTAAAAAGATAGACAACAGCTACCCAGCCGTCAAATTGGGTTCCATTGCGATCAAGGGAAGAAACGAGCCGGTTGAAATATGCGAGATTGATTACTTAAGAGAATTCATCATGTAGCATATCCACCTGAATGAAGTGACAAGTCCAGTTTTCAATGTGAGATCATAAAAAAAATTCAGGCTGCATATGAAAATTTAAATAAAACATCTGATGAAAAAATATATACCCCTAATCATCGTCTTTATTCTGTTCGCATGTTCTGTTCACGCACAGGAGCAATTCACAACATATATTCCGAATGCCCGTGCTGAAGGATATGGTGGTTCTCAGGTCGCTTTCTTTGACAGCCCCTCTCTTGTTTTCTGGAATCCCGGAGCGCTCTCTTTTGCGACTGATGACCAGATTATGATCAATGCCACGGACCCCTTCTCCCTTAATTACATCAGCTATTCACAATTTATTGCACCGAAGCAATCCCTCGGTTTCAGTTTGAACAGAAATACTCAGAACAACTATTCCCTGGACATTGCCACCATTGCGTACAGCTATCGTATCAATCAGTTCTTTTCCGCAGGAGCCAATCTGAATTATGGTCAATACAACAATGATCACGATGATTTCACATCCTTTGGTGTGGGCCTGTTATTAAAATCTTCTGTCAACCGTTCATCTTTCACTCAGTCGGATTTTTCGATGTTGGACCTTTTTACAAGACCCGATTTCTATGACAGATTTGCTTTCGGACTCATGATCCACAATATTCCGCTTGGGAATTCATCGTCCCCGCATCAGTTGAGAATCGGAGCCGGCTACCAGATTTTCAAGAAGGGTCCGCATCTGAATTTTGGCTATCACATACATCGAAACGATAATACAAGTCATTTTGGTGCCGGATTCGACCTGATGCAGAATATAGCTCTTTATTCCGGAGTCACCGATTTTGATATGAACAGCTTTGCGTTCGGTGGGCGCTTTTCGTTCGGAATGCTCTCCACCGAGGTGACTTACTCATCGAGGACAGAAAAACTTTCCATTTCACTCGTTATCAGAACACGTGACAGCCATCTCAAGATCGCTAAGCGCTATGCCGACGACGGAGCCAAGTCGATTAAGGAGGCCAATTTCAGGGATGCATACAAGGCGTACAGAAACTCACTCGCCTATAATCAAAATAATAAAGCGATCATCTATTTCACCGACGTGCTCAGCAAAAAAATCGAGATTGAGGATATAAAAATTGACTCGCTCATTGATCGAGCGGAATACTTCGAAAATAAAGGGTGGTTTCTGAATGCGACCATCAACTATAAAAAGGTGATTGCCATTGATTCATCGAATAATAAAGCCAGACACAAGATTAATAAATTACGTCCGAAATGCGACAGTGAAATCAATATTCGATACAAGAACGGAAAGAAATGGTATGCGGAAAAAAACCTCGAAAAGGCAAAAACCGTTTTCAGGGAGATCTTGCTCATTGATGAAGAGCACAGAGGTGCTCTCACTTTCCTGGCAAAAATAGATAGTATCAATTCAATAGTATCGAATGAATTGTATTACAGAAGTCTCGGATATTTCAACCAGAAGCGACTCGATCGTTCTCATACGCTTCTTAAACAGGTGCTGGCCCTGAATCCAAACCATGAAAACGCCAAAACGCTTTTTGAAAAGGTGAAAAAAGAGATCGCCACAAGCAAGCCGATTATTTACCGTCTATTTGATGAAGGTCTGTCACTACACAAACGGGGCAGATATGTGTCAGCAATCAATAAATACGAAGAAATCCTGAAGATGAATTCCGACTTTGAGCCTGCCAGAAAGCAGTTGGAATTGTCACGGGCAATAATAAGAAATATCGTTGATCCAAAATATAGTCGCGCCCGACGTTTATTCGACAAGGGGCAATATACCGCCGCACAAAACCTTTTTAACGATATCGTCAGGATGAAACCGGACCATCAGCAGGCACAATTCTACCTGAGAAAGATACGCGAAGTCGAGGCGAACAGTTTAAATGATCTATATAATACAGCACTGACCCACTATCGTAATGATCGCTGGAACAGCGCACTGAATGTGTGCGAACAGATTCTTTCACAGAATCCAAACCACGCTGATGCCAAGCAGCTGAAGAATGAAATATATAACAACATGAGACTCAAGGACCTGCAGGAGAGCGGTCTTGCCCTTTTCAAGCAGGGAGAGTATCTGAGGGCGAAAAGACTCTTCCAGCAAATTCTGTCAAAAGATCCGGGAGATGTCATTGCAAGGTCTTATTTACAGGAATGCGATATCAAACTGAACAAGCGATCTGCTGATCTTTTTAGAAGTGGTATGGCCTACTTTACCAGTGGTAAGTACGAAATGGCGATCATGGAATGGAACCGCGTTCTGGAAATCGATCCTGATAATGAAAGTGCTTTGGAATACAAAAAAAGGGCGCAAGAAATGCTCAATGCCCTGAAAGAACTGGATTGAATTCTACAGACCTGGCCGTATCTGATAAAATTCATCAAGGATCTTTCTCAGTTTTTCATGATCCAGATCCGCTTGTAACTCACCATTGAGAGTCAAAGATATCATACCCGTCTCCTCCGAAACGACGATTACGGCTGCATCGGACTCTTCCGACAAACCTATCGCGGCACGATGCCGGGTGCCCAGATGTGGCGGGATATTCGGCTGCTGCGAAAGAGGCAGGATACATTGCGCCGCCTCAATGACATCGTTCTGAATGACCACGGCACCGTCATGTAACGGAGATCTTGGATTGAATATCGAGACCAGCAATGGCGCGGTGACTTCCGCATGAAGCAGTGTTCCTGACTCCAGTATGGATTTAATTCCCACATTCTTAACAAGTACAAACATGCCGCCATAGCCTCTCTTGCTCAGTTCTACGGCTGCCTTGATCACTTCTTCAATCACACGAATGGTCACAGTCGGACGAATAAATCTTCGCATCAAAGGGGATTGACCGAGATAGATCAGAATACGTCTCAGTTCGGGCTGAAAAAGCACGACAAAAGCGATAAGCCAGATTGTCTTCAAATTTTGAAGTATCCAATTCAAACCGCTCATATTGAATAGCTGTACGAGTAATGATACGATTGAAATGAGAAGCAATCCGACGAACATCTGCGCCGCTCTCGATCCCCTGATGAACAGATAGAGTTTATAGAGGATGAATGAGATAACAGCAATATCCACGATGTCAATTAGAGCGACACTAATAAAACCTATTTTAAATAATTCAGATCCCAACTCTCTTACCTGTGATTAAATCAGAAATATGACAAACTCTGACTGTCTGCTTCACGTCATGCACACGCACGATATGCACTCCATGGTGTATAGCAGACACCACTGTAGCAGCGGTACCCTCGTAACTATTTTCAGCATCAACATTCAGAGCCTTCCTTATGAACGATTTTCGCGAGGTACCGATGAGCAGAGGATAGCCGATTGAATGAAATTTACGAAGGTTTCTCATTATCGCATAATTATCCGCCACTCTTTTCCCAAATCCAATCCCGGGATCGATCACAATACTCTCTTTAGCAATCCCCGCAGCTTGAGCCATAGAAGCACTTTCTGATAGATAGTTGCTGATTTCCGAAATCACATCGTCGTATTGGGGATTCTCTTGCATATTGCGAGGCACTCCCTTGATGTGCATAATCACAATCGCTGCCTGATGCTCCGCTACAATGTTCTTCATCTCAGGCTCAAAACGCAGGCCACTGATATCATTGATGATATGGGCTCCTCTACGAAGCATTTCATCAGCAACTTTTACTTTATATGTATCGATAGAGATCGGGATATTCACGCGCCCGACCAATGCTTCGACCACCGGAGACAGCCGCTGAATCTCCTCTTCTTCACTGACCGGATCAGCGCCTGGACGCGTCGACTCGGCACCGACATCGATGATATCCGCGCCCTCACTCTCGATTTCGATTCCACGATTGACGGCTGATTGCGCATCAAAGTATTTGCCACCATCGGAAAAACTATCCGGCGTCACATTCAAAATACCCATCACATGCGTATGTGTACTGAGGTCGAGACTTTTCCCCCGGCAATTCAATCGAACTTGTTCTGGCTTCATGGCGATAAAATAGTGCTGTCAGAATGAACTAATTTATAGAGATGCTTACGCGCCTCTTCGGCAAATTCATCTTCAATTCCATTGCGCATTCGAATGCGTGTACGAAGATGATCGATTGCAGATTCAATGTTGCCTTCAAGCTCATGGATATATGCCAAATAGAGATGTGAGTTCACATGATCATCTATTGCTATGGCGAGCACAAAATTCTTCTTCGCTTCCTCGTAATTTTCCAGATTGTAATGATGCACGCCCAGATTATAGTATGCATCAGCGTTGTCAGGTTCCAACCGGACAATTTCATTGAAAATGCCTTCCACTTCCTCCGCATCATTCCTCACAATATGGATTTTACCAAGTGCCATTAAGCTCGCTACAGACTTTGGATTGATCTCCAGATATGCCTTGAGCGTACGGATAGATTCACTTCGTTTATTATTATACAGATAATAATCGGACAACAGAAGATATGCCTCTTCAGCGCATGGATTCAGCGAGATTGCCTTCTGATAAAGCTCTTCTTCGCTGTCATAGCCCAGTGTTTTATATCGAAATTTATGTAGTCTGCTCAAGGCAAGATAGATATGGTAATTATTGGGATTCAGTCTATGCGCCTTCTTCAGGAATGACTCGGCTATCGACCATCTTTCATTGTATATGTAGTATTCTCCCATCAATCTGTAGGTTTGGCTGTCGGTCGAATCCAGTGATATCGATTTCAACAAAGCACGTTTCATGCTCTCGAAAAATGGTTTGCTTGTATCTTCAGAAACTTCTCTCAGTTCAATCGCCTTGCTGTAATCGATCATGGCCTTTATCGCATAGGGCCGTGCGTAGAGAGAATCGATATCTAGCGCAATAGTCGAGAAATATCCAGCTGTCTTATCGTTCTCTCGTAAATAGTGTAGAAAAGCGTTAGCCGTCATGGCTATTGCGTTCGAAGATTTAGAAACAGCCACGATTGGGGAGCGGTAGTTGTCTTTTTTCAATGCGTTTGCCGTCGTCAATGCCATCTTTCCGACTGCGGAGCCGAGTTCGGCTAACGTGAAAGTAACTGTATCCGCGACGATATCATTCTCTGTTGTATTGATGCTGTAAGTCAAGATGTAATTATCGTATTGTTTGCTGAAACGTCCCTGAAAACAGTGTGAAAAACCTGCTTTTTCCATAAAACGGTCAATGTACTTCGCTTCGAAAACCGAGTCCTTGTCCAGGCATTTCCACGTCCATTCAACCGGAGTGATGACAATCCCTTTTTCAACGATCTGATTCAGACTATGGCTGAGAAGTGCCGGGATCTCATAGGATAAGATGGACTTTTGAATATCTAAAGATTTATCGGTTCTAAGAGGCAGTATGAGCAAACGACCATCATATTCCGGTTGTCTGTTCTGCACATATTGATGGATAGCAGTGATGACCAGAATCGCGGCTGTGATAAAAATCAATACGCCTAATATTTTCCTGTTCATCAGTTCAGATGTTTTATACAGGAAAATAAAAATAACAATAACCGACAATAGCACTATCAAGGTAAGCATAGCAATAACCAATGTATGTTTACATATGGATTAGCAAAAGTCTCCGAAAGGATTTTGCGGCGACACTCTAATTCTTCTTTGAGCTATCTTTTCGGGCAGCCGTTCTGACAGTCCTCTTTCTACTCTTTTTTTCAGCTTTGCCATTCAATATTTTGTCAACCGTTTCACCATCCAGCGTCTCTTTGTCCAGCAAGGCTTCCGCCAGTTTATGCAAGATATCGATCTTGCCTTTCAGCAATTTTTCGGCCCGATCAGAGGCTTCGATCACAAACCGTTTCACCTCGCTGTCGATGATCTGCGCGGTCTCTTCACTGTAGTCCTGATACCGGGAGATCTCCCTTCCCAGAAAGATCTCTTCCTGTTTCTTGCCGAATGTCACAGGGCCGAGTAAATCACTCATCCCCCACTCGCAGACCATCATTCGCGAAAGTTTGGTCGCCCTTTCCAAATCATCGCTGGCGCCGTTTGTCCTTTGCTCGAATACCAGTTTTTCTGCCGCGCGCCCACCAAGCAACACGCATAAAAAAGTTTCGATATTTTCTTGTGAATAGTTATGCTTTTCATCGATTGGCAAATGCTGCGTCAGCCCCAAGGCTCTGCCCCTTGGAATAATCGTCACTTTGTGTACAGGATCAGAGCCGGGAATGAGCTTGCTGACCAGTGTATGTCCCGCCTCATGATAGGCGGTAATTTTCTTTTCCTCGTCAGTAATCAGCAGGCTCTTGCGCTCAGTTCCCATAAGGACCTTATCTTTCGCCTCTTCAAGATCCTCCAGATCCACGCGCTTTTTATTTTTTCGTGCGGCAAGCAGAGCTGCCTCATTCACCATATTCGCAATGTCAGCGCCCGAGAATCCGGGCGTCCCCTTGGCAATAATAGAGAGATCCACGTTTTTTGCGAGCGATATTTTCTTTGTATGCACTTTCAAAATACCTTCGCGCCCGCGGACATCGGGCCTGTCCACAACGATTAGCCGATCGAAGCGTCCCGGTCGAAGTAATGCGGCATCGAGGACATCAGGCCTGTTGGTGGCAGCGACCAGGATAACGCCTTCATTCGAATCGAAACCATCCATCTCAACCAGAAGCTGATTCAGAGTCTGTTCTCTTTCATCGTGGCCGCCTCCGAGGCCGGCACCCCGGTGCCGCCCCACAGCGTCCAGCTCATCAATGAAAATAATGCATGGGGCGTTTTTCTTCCCCTGCTCGAACAGATCTCTCACACGGGATGCGCCTACGCCGACAAACATCTCCACAAAATCAGCTCCGGACATACTGAAAAAAGGTACACCCGCTTCTCCGGCTACCGCCTTGGCCAGCAATGTTTTTCCCGTTCCCGGAGGACCCAGCAACAGTGCGCCCTTTGGTATTTTGCCACCCAGTTTTTGAAATTTATCCGGTTCCTTGAGAAATTCAATGATCTCTTTCAACTCCTGTTTCGCTTCATCGGCGCCAGCGACATCATCGAAGGTCACCTTCGTCAGCGTGTTCGTCATCAGTTTAGCACGAGATTTTCCGAATGAAAAAATCCCTTTGGGTCCACCCCCGCCTTGCATACGTCGCAAAAAAAACAACCATACACCGATGATCAACAGCCAGGGAAGAAAATTGAATAAATAGGTCCACCAGTTCAGAGATTTTTCCTTGAACTCAATATCGATCTCATACTGGTTGATCCATTCATTTACCAGTTCTGTTTTCGGTTCTTCCGGCAGCACGCATAAGAACGACTCATAAGTCTGTCCCGGGTTTTGCGGCGTCGGCTGTGGTCCTTTTAACTCTCCATGGAAATCCCGTTCTTCGATCACCGCGCTTTTAATCTGTCCGGATTCCAGCAATTCCAGAAATACGGGATTATATTCTATCTTCGTTTCACTTCTATTGCCATTACTGAACTGTCTCGAAAACCATATAATGGCAATGAAGATGAGCAGCCAGAACAAAAAAGTCTTCGAAGCTTTTTGCCACTGAAAATTATCTTCATTACGCGACTGCTGATTATCATCATTGCCACCATCATCCTGCATACGGCGGCGTTCAATTACGTTCATTCTGTTCAATTTCAAATCATGTTTGCTCATATACTCTAAACCCCACTCTAACTAATCCAGCACCTGTATGGAAGAAAGATTACGCAGCTTCTGCGCGTAGTCCAATCCATATCCAATAACAAATTCATTTTCTATCCTGAATCCGACATAATCCAGTTCAAAATCGACCATTGCGCCCCCTTCCTTGAGAAGCAATGATACAAATTTTAATGATTTGGGCTTCGACTCCGAAAACATCTCCTCAAGAAATCGAATGGATCTTCCTGAATCGGCGATATCTTCGACCACAAGAACATGCCTCCCATCGACGTCGCAATCAAAGTCCTTGATCAACTTTATATTTCCAGAAGAGACTTTCTTATTCCCATAACTGGAGATCTTCACAAAATCGACCTCACAGTCGATTGTCAATTCTCTGATCAGATCGGCCATAAAAATAAACGCGCCATTGAGAACGCCTATCAGTATGGGGCATTTGGATTCATAATCTCGCGAGATCTCTTCACCCAGTTCTTTTATTCTTTTTTTCAGATCTGCTTCTGAAATCAGCTCCCTGTGCTTTGCCTTTTTATTTAGTTTCTGACAATCATTTTTTTTCTTATTCGACATCTCTTAATTCCAGTTTAAGTATATTCACACTATCCTTGGTTACCTTGAAATGATCATCGATCTGATATCCCGCAATACAGACAATGCCACTCTTGCAGGAAAGGATTGGAATGAGATTACGCATATGCAGAGGCACTTTGTTATCAGTGAAATAATCGGATACTTTTTTTCTTCCGAGCATATTCAAGGGAGTGAAGACATCACCGGGATGGTAATTCCTCAGGATCAACGGACCAATCACTGCATCCGCGTCGATGTATTCGACACTCTTATCATCAACAAAGACTTGAGGCAAATCATCTTTTGCAATATTACTTATTTTAAAGACCTTCTCACCGTCATAGACTTCGTACGCGCAATCCCTACATATCTCAAACTCAAAATTCTCGGATGTCCCTGTTTGAAAAACAAGGCCATCATGATCTATTATTGCCTGACAATCATTACCGAATTCAAAAAGTTTACCGTGATTCGATTGCTGAATAAAATCCAGGAAAGTGGTCAATCTTTCGAATGAGAGCACAATGTCATCGACATTCAGTAACTCCTGAATTTTAAACAGAATATATATTTTTATTATATCAAAATACTCTAAAAATTGATTAAATTCAAGCACTATTTTCTTTTTTTGGATCAGCCTGACGCTTGCGTCAAAGGCTTTTTCAGCTTCCGCTCTTAAAAAGAGTTCATTCTGCTTCATGATGTCACCAAGGCTGATAACGCTTTTCACTATGGACGGATTGAACGATCGTTTCAGCATTGGTATCAGTTCGTGACGAATACGATTTCTTTTGTAACTCAAATCTCTGTTGGATGAATCATCCCTGTATCGTAAATTGTACTGCTGTGCGTACGCCTCGATCTCAGCACGGGTAAATGCGAGTAATGGTCGAATGTAATAATCACGAATCATTCGCATGCCGCCAAGACCTCGAATGCCACTTCCCCTCAGAAAGCGATCCAAAATTGTCTCAGCCTGATCGTCAGCATGATGCCCCAGAGCGATATATGCCTCTCCGGATCTGTCCAATTCCTCCTCGAAAAAACGATAGCGCAGAATCCTGGCGGCCTCTTCCATCGACCGTTTTGTTTTCTTTGCAAACTCCGGTGTATTGACAACTTTGATATTGGCCTTGAGACAATAATCTTTCGCCAGTTTCTCCACGAAACGCTGATCCCGATCGGCTTCATCCCCGCGAATGCCATGATTCAAATGCAGAATATCCAGGCTTAAATCAAACTGAGATCTAACGCGAAATAGCAGATCTAATAAAACGACAGAATCCAATCCTCCTGATACAGCGACGTGTATCCGCTGACGAACAGAGAATGTAAAGCGTAATTCCAGTACTTTTGTGAATTTTTCAATCGTATCCATGAACTATACCTCAAACAAAAAAGACCTTTCCACTCCTGTGAAAGGTCCTTATTTGGATAGCAAGTGCATTATTTGGTAGCGGCGCAGGGATTCGAACCCCGGACACGTGGATTATGATTCCACTGCTCTAACCAGCTGAGCTACGCCGCCGTTCAATGATAAATTCAAATATAATATATTTTATCGTAAAAGTCAAGAAAATTGTACCTGATTCAATTTAGACGACAGGCCGTTCATGATATAATCTATCTGCAAAATTCTCGATCAACTCCCGCTTCGCCAACTTTGACAGCCATGACTGCGGAATATCTCCAATGCCATAATACGCACCGGCAATCTGTCCGCACACCGCCGCAGTCGTATCGGCATCTTCACCCAAATTCGCTGCCAAAAGAACAGCTTCGCTGAAGCTGCTCGATTGATCGAAACACCAGAGCGCAGCCTGCAGACTCAGAATAACATATCCTGTTCCCTTAAGTCTATCGTATTCCTTTTGCCTGTAGTAGGCCATCGTCAAATACTGAACAAGTGGTGAAAGCTCCTCATTGCCAAGATAAGGCGTAAACTCATTCACCAGTATTTCATCCTTAACATTACCCAGCAACGCGTGAGCTATCATCAGTCCGAATAGCTTGCATGCATCAACAGCTTCTGCCGTTCCATGGGTTGTCTTTGAACTTTCACCCGAGTAATGCGCTACCTGCTTCAGATCGCTGAGATAAAACATCGGCACAGGCGCAAGCCGCATAATTGAACCGTTTCCCGCTGTAAAAGGATCTGTCGAACCACTGTACGGCTCACCGGTCTTCTTGTATCTCATGAGTGCTGACCGAACAGTATTGCCAATATCAAAAAAACTACCGGTGCTGCTAAAGTAGCCCTCGCGATACCACCTGTAGTATCTCTCCATCTGATCCAGCGGATCGAATCCCTTCGAAACGAGCAGGCTCTCCGCCAGACAGAGCGCCATCGATGTATCATCTGTCCATTGACCGGGTTCAAGACTGTAAGGCCCGCCTCCCACCATATCCGCAATCGGTGTAAACGTATCTCTTGGCCTGAATTCATTCGCTGTACCAACCGCATCGCCACAAGCCAGGCCTAAGAGACAACCTAAATACCTGTCTATTTGCTTCACTTTGACGCCTTCACGTATTTTCACTCATTTCTGTTCGTTTTGTGTTGTGCTCTGATCGACCGGAGTGCTTTTCCAGAATCCCACTTATTCATTCTTCTCTGAAGCGCCAATTATGACTAGCAACGCATTGCCAACGGGCCTCTCTCCCGATGCATCAGAGGGCTGATTCACCACCTGATTATTGACTACCATAGTTGTCGATCCGCCCCCATCCAGATTCACGCCCTGATAAACGCCTAACTCAACCATAAAATCTGACAGCTCATATAAGGACATGCCGAGGCTGTATCCGGGTTGTCGGCCATCCACAACAATGAGAAACACTTGAGTGCTATCTTTCGAAATTCCTGCAGCAGTTCTGGGATGCCTGTCCAGTGCAAATTTATCGGATATCCCCTCCAAACCATGTTCAACCGAAACAACGCCATCGCGCACGATCCGTGGTACACCTCCGACAACGTTCTCAATTGGATCATCTCCGTCCCGAAGATTGACAATAACCTGCAGTGTGTCTCCGCGCTCCATATTATTCATCAGAAAATCCCGGGCCGCGTCATGACCGGAGAGGACAATTCCATTGGTTGGAATCTGAATGTCTCCATTCAAATCCTCAATGAAATCAACGACGCCTCTCATGGTGTCGTTGACAGTATGCTTTGTCATCAAGCGGATCACAACCTCGGCACCCCATCGGTTCGTTCCTGTTGCAGCTCCGTTGTAACTATTATACAGAATTAAATTATCCGTAAGTCGCTCACTATTGATATCATCGACCTTGAATTCAGCTCCGTTTTCAGCGATCACTTTTGCATTCAGGTTCAGAATTTCAATGAACGGTTTTCGTCCCGACGTTACTCCAAAAGCAGTCCATCTGTTAGGACTTGACACGATTTTCCCATCAGCAACCTGCGCACCTTCCGGGATGCCTTCAATTGAGAAAAAATCGCCATTGATAGCGCCGGCAACCCGATGAAATTTCTTATCACTGGAGATGGCCATTGTTGAGGTTTTTTCTCTTCCAATTCGGAGGTTCAGTGCTTTGTGCGTCTTCAGATCGACAGAAGGTTCCTTGAGATCCACCTGCAATACATGAATTACCCACGGTCCATCATCGCGAATGATGTGATGATGTATAATGCCGATTGCGACATCCTCTTTCACCCATTGTTCTGCTTTCGCAGCAGCTGTTGACAAGAGTAAGATTAAGACAAGGTATCCGTGTAGTGCTTTATATTTCATTTGCTTTCCTCAGGCTCTTTTTTTTATGATACGAAACAGATAGATAAAATACAACCATTATTCATAAATTCATCAATAATAAATATATGCTATTCTGTAAACGCAGAATATACAATATTGGTTCAATGAGTGGATAGACCACAAGCCTGCATTATCACAATTCACAGGAGAGAGCCGACTGCTTATTATAACTATATTTGAAAAGGATACGGCCAGGGAAGGATCATGGTCTGGCAATCGAGAACATATTTTTAACGCGTTGAACGAATGTCAATGCAGGAATTGTTACTTCCGTGGGTGACGTCTGACTGAGATATTTCGTGAGTTTGAGTACATTTCCATCTTCTGAAGATTGATAGTCGATCTCATCGAGGAGACGACGCATAATAAAAATCCCCAATCCGCCTTTTTTACTGATTTTGACATAGTTATCCAGGTCGGGATTCGTTAGCTTCGTTGGATTAAACGCTTTTCCCTGGTCAACGATCTCAATTGTCAACCGATGATCATGTACTATGGCTTTTGCAGTAATTGAGCCATCTTCAAAACCATAGCCGTGTTCAATGATGTTGGAACAAGCCTCATCGACTGAAGCTTTGAAAGCGTATAAATCACTTGACGATAAATTATATTTACGCCCGATTTTTGTAATGAAATTTCGAATATTCTTCAGTGCGCCCATTCGGGCTGGAATACAAACCTGCTCCATGCTCTATTCCAATTCTATTGGGGTAAATTATAATAACAAAAAATATGAATAATGTCAAGAAAATAATTACAACCTATATATACGGCAAAATATCAAAAAAGGGGAAAATTTTGGAGGAATTATTCTATTCCGTTCGCACAGGAGATACTGTTCATGATTTTTTTGTACGACGAATCATATAAAATGCGTAAATACTCACAATGACATATATGATCAGAATAACCATTTTGGGTGGAACGGTGGAAAAGGTCGGTGGTCTCACATTGGCATTGCCGATGAGGATGTAAGGAGCCCAGAAGTAAGGGTGTGCTCTGGATATTTCCCTGTCATTGTATTTAAAGGTTCCCTTCATAGATGTGACTTTCGCTTCCTTCAGCGCAATGCTGTTGGTTTGCCGCTTATATTTCAACTCCCAATAGTATTTGGCCATGAATCGACTGACAGTAATATCATCCACGCGCCATAAATTAATGAGAAGAGACCTCGCTCCCGCCAACAAAAGAGCCTGTGGCAAGGGAATGAGACCCGCGTTGTTATTCTGTCCATAATTGGATAGCTGACATCCGCTCAGCGTCATTAAATCGGAGAGTATGTTGCAATTGAGTAGATCTGATATGAATAATTGCCCATCGTCTGTGGCTGCACTGTTCGATGGAGAAAACAGCATTACAGAAGAATCCGGTGCTTCATTTCGGAAAATGACTGGAATCGCAAAGTAGATCCAGCGATATCGAGAGCATTGATCGATAAAATATTCTCTGGTTGCCCCATCAGAAGTAAGGTTATTATGCCGCCACAGCAGAAGTGAGACGCGTGAGGTTTCATCGGCTCCGTATGGCGGTACACTGGCGTTATACTTATCCGCCAACTCCGGCAGAAGATTTGTATGACTCATTGTAAGCAGCTTTCGTCCCAGCTCTTTCTGACGCTTAACTCTCTTTATATCCTGTCCCAGTGTTGATAATGAAAAATTGTATGCAAGAGCATATTTGTTTATCATGTAACTGAGCTGTTCATACTCCTTATACAGGATATCTTTCGAGGGCGATAAATCCACCGAGTCGGTAACCAGAGATTCAAATGGCAGCGCCATCAAGATATCATCAGGTATGATGATAAGCGATTGCAAAAAGTTGATGTTCCTGTATAGCGGTGCGATGAGATGTTGGTACAATTCCAATGCAAGGTGATGGTCAAATGTCAGTTCTAACGGATTTCCCGCTGTGAAAAGCGGACTGATCAGCCTGGAAATATACGCGGCAAGCGTATCACGCGCGACATCATGCACAACAGCATCTATTGTATCATTGGTGATAATATAGGTGTAGAGCCGGTCTTGAGTTACCATAAAATCCAGCACAGCCTGCTTGGTTTTAATACAATCCCGTTGCACCTCTTCCACTGAAATAACAGTGTCGGGACAAAGTTGAGACACACTTTTAGAAGCAACGGCCGACCACCCAATATCATCTGTCTGGCTGAGCTGCATACGACACAGGCGAATGATATTTGCTCTCTTCATCTGATCGAGCATCCGGACGGCGCTATCGAGACAGGCCTCCTCGCCCGTTTCAAAGTAGGATACTGTCAGGTTTTCAATCTCATCCCGAAACCGCTGGAATTGCAGTTCAGACGATGTGCTTTTCAAGGGCACTGTAAGGGTTATGAGTATGGCAATTGCTAGTTTGCGTAACATATTCTATTTTCGATAAAAACTAAATGTTTAATTTAATCAAGTTTTCAGACAAATACAAGGATTAGTTACAGCGCTCCATTATTTTTCCCTTTACTTTTTGCTATATTTTCACTATACTTTTCAGGGTGACAATGCTGTTGTATTCCGAATTGATTGTTTCACGTAAAAATGAAGTCTGTAGCAGAATACGGCATCCGTTCTCATCCGGATTTCTACAAGAGATAGTGTGACCGGGGCTGTATTAAAAGTCAAATTTTATGACATGGTACCACAATATATCGATCGAATGTTCCTGTATATTGTGGTATCTTCAGGCATCAGTATGCTTTTGATACAGCCCTATCCTGATGTTCGATTTTCACTATTGATCCACCCACTTTGGGAAAGCAGATAAATGAACCGATTTCTTAAGTTGTTCCTGTGTCTAACCACCGTTCTCACAATGACGCAAAATGGGACAACACAACAAATTACGCGGCACTTCGAATGTGAAACACCTGATTTTGTCCTTGCCGGGGTTCCTTTCTCGATGACAATATCTGTCCTCGACGATAATATGAAAATCGATAATACTTTCAATAACAGTGTAAATATAGACGGCGTATTCCTTCGTCTGGAAGAAGATTTGATCGCACTGGACTCGACACTCAGTTTCACCAGCGGAACACTTACAATTGACAAAGCGATCATCACATCACCAGGAAAAGCTCAAATCCGTCTCGATCATGAAGATCTCTATCTTCAAAAAGAGATACGCGTTATTCCCGGTATCTTGAGTCTGTTACCACCTATCCTTGCAATCATACTAGCACTTTTATTGAAACAAGTACTGATCGCACTTTTCAGTGGTATTTGGCTTGGGGCGGTGTTCATAAACGATTATCACCCTTTGACAGCGTTTTTACGCGCGCTCGATACATATATCATTAACTCCCTCTCAGACCCATCGCATGCGGCTATTGTTATCTTCAGCATGACTCTCGGCGGAATGGTAGGCGTCATGTCAAAAGCAGGTGGTACAGAAGGAATCGTAAAAATACTATCTCGTTTTGCCAGCAACCGCCGCGGCGGTCAGATTTCTTCCTGGGCCATGGGGCTCCTGATTTTTTTCGATGATTATGCCAATACGCTCATCGTCGGAAATACGATGCGCCCATTTACCGACAAGCTTCAAATATCAAGGGAAAAGCTGTCGTATATTGTCGATTCAACAGCCGCACCCGTTGCCTCTATTGCCATCATATCATCCTGGGTTGGATTTCAGATCGGACTCATCGACCAGGCTTTCAAATCCTTGAACATTTCACAGGATGCTTATATCACATTTATTCAATCCGTCCCATTTTCCAGTTACAGCATCCTGGCCATATTCTTTGTTTTTCTTATTGGGATGACTTTACGAGACTTTTCATCCATGCGGAAATCAGAATCCCGCGCCTATCATTCAGGTAAAGTGCTTCGTGATAACGCTCAGCCTCTTGCTGATGCGGCCTCGCTCGATATTAAATCTGAACCGGGGACACCGCTGCGCTGGTTAAACGCAATGATACCAATTCTAACCGTTATTATCATCACTCTAATGGGGCTGTATTACAGTGGAATGAAGGAACTGGCTGAGCATGCGCACGATGCCCGGCTGGGAGAGATCATTGGGGCAGCAAATTCTTTCCATGTGCTGATGTGGGCCTCTTTCACAGGGGCATTGGTTGCGATAGGGCTGGCAACGATGCAAAAGATACTCTCTCTTGCCGACGCCCTCTCCGCATGGCTGAACGGTGTGAAGGCAATGCTCATCGCCATGATTATACTTGTGCTCGCATGGGCTATCGGAGATATATGCAATGATCTGAAAACAGCAGATTATGTCATCAATCTAATCCGATCGTTCCTTTCGCCCCACTATCTGCCGGTGCTGACATTCATCGTGGCCGCGTTTATCGGTTTTTCCACAGGCACGTCATGGGCGACCATGGCTATACTGGTCCCTATCGTCATTCCGGCCGCTTACAAGCTGTCTATCGACGCAGGTATGGCACCGGAGCTGACTGGCAGTATTCTATTGGGTACTATCGGGGCTGTATTATCCGGCTCGGTGTTTGGAGACCACTGTTCGCCGATATCTGATACAACGATCATGTCATCCATGGCATCAGCGGCAGACCATATCGATCATGTCCGAACACAGCTTCCCTATGCCGTCATTGTCGCAGGTGTTGCGTGTGTCACCGGATACATTCCCTGTGGTTTCGGAATATCGCCCTGGCTGTCAATCATGTTCGGCTGCGCATTATTAATTGCATTCATCTTTTTGTTTGGCCGGAAAGTGACCGACAGCGCATCTGAAGATTACCGGTAAAATAGTTTTCGCTTGACCAATATTAACGCTTTTCTTATATTATAGTGGATGAAGCTTAATACACATTCTAAAAATATACGTATTGTTAATGTTGTCGGTGCTCGTCCCAATTACATGAAAATTGCACCGATCATGAATGCTTACAAAAATTATTCTCTGTTTGAACCCTTATTGGTGCATACGGGGCAGCATTACGATGAGAACATGAATCAACTGTTCTTTGAAGAACTCAAGATACCGAGACCGGACATATATATGGAAGTTGGAAGTGATTCGCACGCCAGGCAGACGGCAAGGATCATGGAACGGTTCGAACCGATCGTGAATGAATACAAACCCGATATTGTACTCGTTGTCGGGGATGTTAATTCAACGATTGCTTGTGCGCTTGTCGCAGCAAAGCTCGGTATCAGAGTGGCGCATGTAGAGGCCGGCCTCCGAAGTTTTGATACGAGCATGCCGGAGGAAATCAACCGGATGCTCACGGATAGAATTTCTGACTTTTTGTTTGTGTCAGAGGAATCTGGAATTAAAAATTTGCGGGCGGAGGGGATTCCTGATTCAAAAATATTTCATGTCGGAAATGTCATGATCGATACACTCAAAAAAAATCTTGAGAAAGCTCAAAAATCGAGAATTCTGAATACAATGGGCCTGAAAAACAAGAGTTTTGCTTTGGTAACGCTTCATCGGCCCTCAAATGTCGATGATCCTGTGCTTTTAAGGGAGATTGTAAGGGTTCTCGTTCGTATCAGTGAGCAACTGCCAACTATTTTCCCGGTACATCCGAGAACGAGGAAAAGAATACAGGAATTGGGACTCGAAGCCGAATTGAATATACCGAAACAAAAAGTTGACCTCGATAATCATCAAACTCTGCAGCTTACAGAGCCACTGGGATATCTTGATTTCCTGAAACTAATGGAGTCTGCCAAAGTCGTATTGACGGACTCCGGTGGCATTCAGGAGGAGACGACAATCCTGCAAACACCATGTCTGACGTTGAGAGATAATACGGAGCGTCCAGCAACAGTCACGACTGGTAACAACAGGATCGTCGGCACAGTGCCTGAAAATATCATTGCAGGTTTCAATGATGTCATGAAACAAAATAGTGTCATTTCAGATGTGCCTGATTTATGGGATGGAAAAGCGGCTGACCGAATCGCCGATGTACTTGCCGGTAAACCGGCGATTTAATATTCTATTATAATTACAATAAAATTATCTCATTTTACAATTTCATGTATATGCACAGCTTTATGTCAAGAATAATGAAAAAATATGGGAGAAAGCTATGGATAAAACAAAAAAAGTAAGATACAAAATCCAATTAGACGATATACCGGAACTCTCGGAAAAAGAAAAAAAACAGCTGAGGGAGGTAACCGACAAGTTCGCGTTTCGATCAAACACTTATTATCAAAGTCTCATCAATTGGGACGATCCAGACGATCCGATTCGCCGGCTCATCATACCTAATGTTGATGAATTGAATGCCTGGGGCAGACTCGACGCATCGGAGGAAGAGAAATACACCATAGTTCCCGGATTACAGCACAAATACGAATTTACCGCCTTGCTGCTGGTGAATGATGTGTGCGGCGCTTATTGCCGCTTTTGCTTCAGAAAGCGCATATTCATGGATATGGGTGACGAAGTGGTACGAGATGTGACCGAAGGTTTGAAATACATCCGGGAGCACAAAGAGATCAATAATGTGCTCCTTACTGGCGGCGATCCACTGGTGATGTCAACCAACAAGTTGGAAAATATCATTCGACAGCTAAGAGAAATCGATCATGTTCAGATCATTCGGATCGGGACGAAAATGCCTGCCTTTAATCCATACCGGATCATAGATGACCCGGCTTTTCTGGAAATGCTGAAAAAATACAGTTGGGATAACAAAAAAATCTATATCGTCGTTCATTTCAATCACCCAACAGAGCTCACAGATGCTGCGTTAAAAGCAGTCAATATGATCCAGAAAGCCGGTGGTGTCACGGTGAATCAAACGCCGTTGCTACGCGGCATTAACGATGATCCAAAAGTGCTGGGCAGTCTGCTGAATGAATTATCTTATATTGGTGTCCCTCCGTACTATGTTTTTCAATGCCGGCCAACTCTGGGTAACAAAACATTTTCTGTTCCAATTGAAGAGGGGTTTGAAATTTTCGAGCAGGCGCGCATGCACTGTTCAGGATTGGCAAAACGCGCCAGACTCGTCATGTCGCACTCTACCGGCAAGATTGAAGTTGTCGGAAAAACTGACGATCACACCTATTTTCGTTACCACCGGGCGGCAGATCCTCAGGAAAAAGCCAGATTCATTAGTTTCAAAAGTAATCCTGAGGCACACTGGTTCGATGATTATGAAGAGATCATCAGTGAATACTCTATTGATAATCCTTTTAGATGTTATGGCCCGGAATAATTTTCCGGAGTGTCAAAAATATGATGGATATCATTTCACAGGCGTTGCTTTTCCCTGAAACATAACATCATCTTCAAGAGTTTAAATGAAGTTAATTGAATTAATTGCACAATGTCCTGTATTCATTTAATGATGAAATCTGGGGAAAGCATGCGTTATCAAAAGCTAGTAATCACAATCTTTATTCTTATCAGTGCTGGTTGCTCATCAAATGTTGCAAACAAGGGAATAGATGCGGTTGAATCCGATTCAGGAGCCGCCATATTTAATTCCAAAGCAGTGACCCATTTCATACGCGGGATGCTCTCGGAAATGCGGGGAGATAATAAAGCGGCGCTCATCGAATTCAACAATGCTCTACTATTTGATTCGACGTCAGCGACAATACAACAAAAAATCGCTGAGCAATATATCAAGCTCAACAGATATGAAAGTGCGGAAAAGACACTGGAATCCGCTATCCGCAGGCATGGAACAAACATCGACCTGCTGCATCTTCTCGCAAATATCTATTATCGAATGTCCAAACTCGATGCAGCAGCGCGTATTTATGACCGGATCATTTCGCTCGAACCTTTGGTGATGGAACATCGTTATAATCTCATTGCTGTGTATATGGCTCAGCAGAAAGATCTGAAGGTTGCTCAGGAGTATGAAAAACTCATCCAGATGGGCAAAGGCACGGATGATATGAAAATCAAGGTGGCCAATATCTACCTGGAGCATTCCGACTATGAGAAAGCCCTGAAAATTTTCAATAATTTCCTCCAGGAACATCCTGATGATGAACGGTCCTATCTGGGAATGGCGAAATACTATCTCGTCACAAAAGACACCTTAACTGCAGCGGACTGGTATAAAAAGGGACTCGATTTAAACGCTAATTTCAACACCTGTTTCGAAGAACTGAACGATCTGTATATCAAACAGGAAAAATGGGACCAGAGTATCGCTCTCATCCAGGATTTCATACTCAAAGACAGTTCTGATGTGGAAATGAGACTTAAACTGGGACAGCTGCATTATGTGAAAAACGACACGGTTGAAGCGTTGCGTATTTTCAATGAAATCATCAATGACTTTCCTGAGGATTTCAGGCCATACTTCAGTGTGGCGACAATCCATTATACGAAAAGAGACTGGGAAAATGCAATTCAGTATTATTCCGAAACGATAGAAAGGAATCAGGATTTCAGACGCGGCTGGATGATGTTAGGACTCTCACTGCTCCGGTCCAGAAAAATCGAAGATGCGGAAAAGCATTTCAGGCAGTCACTGGAAATTTTTCCTGACGATGCGGACTTCAACTATTTTGCCGGGACGACTTTGAATCAACAGCAGAAATTCGACGAAGCGATCCCTTATCTCGAAAAATGCCTTGAGCTGGATCCATCGCATGCAGATGCGATGGGCGCGCTTGCCATGGCGTATGATGAAGTCGGAGAATATGCAAAATCTGACAACATGTACGAAAGCGCCTTGAGTATCAGAGAGGGGAACCCCCTGTTGATGAATAATTACAGCTACAGCCTGTCGGAAAGAAGTGAAAGACTTGATTATGCCCTGCAGTTATCGAAAAAGGCAGTTGCACAGGATTCGACGAATGGTGCCTATTGGGACACACTTGGTTGGATTTATTTTAAAAAAGCGAATTATGAAAAAGCTTTGAAATATATCAGCAAATCAATCCAGTACAGCGATGCCTCCTCTGAGGTATATGACCATTTGGGCGACGTTTACGAAAAATTGGATGATCTGGAAAACGCCTTGAAATACTGGCGAAAGGCCCTGGAATTGGATAACTCACGTACCGAAATACTGGACAAAATCGAGAAGTTGAATCAGGAGCGTGTTCAGTGAGAAGGCTTATTATTCTCATGTTTTTGTTGTTCTCAATAGCGGGATGCGGTCGCGTTCTTCGAAAAGAGCCTTTATCGACGGAAAACATCACCATCAGCCAGATCAGGGAACGAGTCAAGGAAAATTATAGCAAGCTTAACAGCATCAGGACGAAAGCGAGAATTATCGCAGAAATGCCCGGCCTCGGATTTACCGCCATGAGTCAGGCAGTATTGAAAATGCCCGATCAGCTGAAGGTCGAAATCAGGGCAGGATTCGGTATGGGCGTTGGTTCTATTCGCCTCGAGGGTCAAAACTTTATCGTCTATTCGGCAATGGAAAATCGCGTTTATTACGGGAATATCGACAGCACTGATATCAGCCGGTTTTTCCAGATAAATCTTGGTTTCAGGGAGTTGCTGAATTTACTCACCGGTTCCCCTTATTTTACCGACAATCAGAATACCGAACTCATCATAGACGACAATAAATATTTAATTCATGTCAGCTCAGAAGATCGAATCAAAAAATACTGGATAGATCCAGAGAAGTTTGTGATCACAGATTTCCAGATGTATGCCGGCGCAGACAGCCTGATTTTCAATCAGGAATTGAGAAACTACAAGAAAAGCCGCGGTATTTACTTGCCGAAACTGATCAGAGTGACTCATCCCCAAGGTCACGAGAGACTGACAGTGATGTTTGAGGAACGATCAATCAATCAAAAGATTGACGCCAATGAATTTTATATAAAAATTCCTGAAAATGCTGAAAAGGTAAAATTGTAGAATGAATTCTCCGGACACTTTATTGGATATTTCAATCGTTATCCCTCTCTATAATGAAGAGGAATCTCTGAACGAATTATACAACCGGCTCAGCCAGGTGCTCGACGGACTCGGCAAAACTTATGAAATCATCTTTATCGATGACGGTTCCACTGATTCAAGTTATGAAATTCTCGGGCAATTATACGATCAAACCTATAATGTCAAAATTTATCAGTTCAGAAAAAACTATGGTAAATCCGCAGCGCTTTCGCATGGCTTTTCAATGGCCCGGGGTGAGATCGTCATTACAATGGATGCCGACCTCCAGGACGATCCGAAGGAGATTCCCGCGCTCATATCCAAAATTGAGAGCGGTTACGATCTGGTTTCCGGATGGAAAAAAAAGCGATATGACCCATTCATTAAAAAGCATTCATCAAAATTGTTCAACTGGACAACGCGTGTTGTATCCGGACTTCACATACATGATATGAACTGTGGTCTCAAGGCCTATAGAAAGAGCGTCATCAAATCAGTCAGCATATACGGCCAGCTCCACCGTTTCATCCCCATGCTGGCGCATTGGCAGGGTTTCAATGTTGGTGAACTGGAAGTACAGCATCATCCCAGAAAATATGGTAAAACCAAATTCGGGCCATCCCGTTTTGCTGCCGGCATCTTCGACCTGCTGACTATTACGTTCCTGAATCGTTTCAACAAACGTCCGTTGCACCTTTTTGGAAGTATCGGACTACTCAACCTTCTTGCCGGTTCAGCGATCAGTATCTACCTCGCTTTCTATTGGATTTTCATAAAAAGTTCACTCAGCAACCGTCCCATCCTTTTTCTCGGCATATTGCTCATTATCGTCGGCGTTCAATTCATCTCCATTGGATTACTCGGTGAAATGATCACCAAGTCATCTCATCCCGAAATCGAATATTCCATTAAGAACAGTCTCGAGTAAACGATTCGATGAATCCCATCTTTTATTCAATCATTGTCCCTTCATACAATCGGAAAAGTGAGATCAAGGATATGCTTGAATCCTTCACTCGATTGGATTTCCCAAAAGACAGGTATGAGATCATCATTGCAGATGATGGGTCGACTGACGGAACTGATCGTCTCGTGGAAAATTACCGGAAAGCGGGAACCATTCCTCTGACCTATATCTCCCAGAAGAACAAGGGACCTGGCGCTGCCAGAAATTTTGGCATGGCACATGCCAAAGGTGAATATTTCATTTTTATTGACTCGGATTGTACAGTCAGCGAGAAATGGTTGGAAGCCATCGACCGGCATTTGCAGACAAGCGGAGCAGATGCATTCGGTGGTCCGGATAACTGCCGTGACGATTTTCCACCACTCCTGAAAGCGATCAACTATTCAATGACCTCCTTCATCACAACGGGAGGCATCCGGGGACACAAGAAGAAAAAGCTGGGAAAATACTATCCGCGAAGTTTTAACATGGGCTTGAAGAGATCGTTGTACAAACAAATTGGAGGATTTGGCGGTCTGCGACACGGACAGGATATCGAGTTCAGCAACCGGATATTGAGAAGCGGGGCGAAAGTCGTTCAAATCGATGATGCCGTCGTCTACCACAAGCGAAGAACCTCGATTAAAAAATTCATGAAACAGGTTTACAACTGGGGGGTCGCCCGAATAAATCTGTTCAAGATGGATGGTAAAATGCTTGAATTTGTTCATTTTCTCCCCGCGATCGCCTTATGGCTGGTCATCCTGATCATCCTTTTCGCCCTGCTCAGTTCTGTAGGTAAGTACATACTCATACTTAGCGCGACCATCGGTATATTTGTTATCCTTTTTTCAATGATCGATTGCTACATCAAGTATACAAGCATAAAAACAGCATTGTGGATCCCCATCGTCATTCCCATTCAAATTCTGGGATATGGCACTGGCTTCACGATAGGATTCATTCGGCGTATCATTTTGGGACAGGGAGAATTCACCGGCTTTACAAAAAGATATTATCAATAGGAGAATGGCCATGAGCAAAGGTAAAAACAAGAAAAGAAAAGTAAAACAGCAGGCAGACTCGTCCCGAGTACAGACCAATATTTTTGCGAATCTGAAGACATGGCAGCAGATCCTCATCGGCATTTTCATCATTCTCATTGTGACTCTTTTCTCACTTACTGATCTGGTGTTCAACGACATGACGCCCGCCGGAGGTGATGTCATCTCCTCGAAGGGGAAAACAAATATGCTGCTGGAATATGAAAAAAAGACAGGTGAGGAATCGTTGTGGAATCCAGCCATCTTCTGCGGAATGCCGATGTACCATCGCTACGGTCCTCGATCCTGGTCGCTTGATACCTTTGCCGCATACTTTTACAGCGATAATGCAGGGCAGGTGGTTGTCTACCATCTCATCGGCGCCATCGGCATGTTCGTCTTGCTATACTCTCTCAATTTCTCTCTATTGATCTCGCTATTCGGCGCCCTGGCATTTATATTGATGCCGCACTATAATTCTCTATGGCTGGCAGGCCATTTCTCCAAGTTTCGCGCAATTATGTTCATGCCCTGGGTCATTGCCGGATTCTTATACTTTCTTAAAAATAAAAATCTACTGAGCATACTCCTGTTCTCATTAGCCATCTCTCTACAGGTGAGAACGCAACATTATCAGATCATATTCTATACAATGCTTATTCTCCTCGCTCTGGGTGTATATCAACTCATAAAAATGATCGCTGCCAGAAGTTACGCTGATATTGGAAAGACCCTGGTGCTGCTTTGCCTGGGTGTAGTGCTGTCAATCCTCTCTGTATACCAGCCTCTATTCGTCATGAAGGAGTATACGCCGTATTCGACGCGTGGTGGTAATCCGACAAATATTGTTCAAAAAGACGATAGCGCTGAGAAAGCAAAGGGCGTTTCATTTGAATATGCGACAAAATGGTCGCTCTCACCCAAAGAGATGATCACATTCATTATTCCCCGGTACTTCGGAGGGCAAACACAGGAACGATACACCGGAGACGACGTTCCGCAACTCAAAGGGCGGACCATTCCCGGCTACTGGGGCGATATGCCCTTCACCAGCTCGACGGACTACATTGGTGTTATTTTGTTTATCTTTCTCGTTTTCGGGATTTACGGCTACAGAAAAGACTGGCGTATACAAAGTCTGATCGCCTTCGCGGTATTTGCTCTGCTGCTCGGCTTTGGACGCCATTTCCCATTTTTCTATAAGATATTCTTTTATAATCTCCCATATTTCAGTAAATTCAGAGTGCCGACGATGAGCATGATGGCAGCATTTTTTGTGTTCGTTATCTTTGCCGCTTACGGAATCAGGTATCTGATCGAAAGCCTTAAGGCGAAAGAGAATAAAAACATCTTCACATTGCTTTACATTGTTGGCGGATTCATTGCTGTCCTGACGTTGTCTCCCTTGCTATTGAAAGGCTCTCTGGCATTATCCACTGCCAGAGAGGCGGCGCAGTACGATCCACAGCTGCTGAGATTATTGAAAGATGCCAGGTTCGAACTGCTCATGAACGATGCCTTGCGAACGCTTCTTTTTGCCGCCCTCACGATCGGGATTATTTTTGCCGCACTGAAGAAGTATATAGGTCGGAATTTCTTCCTCATTGCCATACTGGTGCTCATGGTTATCGATGTATCTCTGATCAATAAACGCTTCATCGATGGGTTGGTCCCGAAAAATAGAATCGAGGCTATGTATTTCCCGAAAACCAGCATTGACAATTATTTGCTCTCAAGCGATCAAATGAGTGATGAACCCTTTCGTGTTCTCGGTCTTGGTCAACGGTTCTTCGGCAACAATCAGCTCGCCTATTATCATCAATGCATCGGCGGCTATGACGCTGCAAAGATGCAAAGCATTCAGGATATCGTTGAGAACAATCTTTACGCAGGAAGCGACAGGGAACAGCCTCTCAACTGGAACGTCGTGAATATGCTCAACGGCAGATATCTCGTTTACGATCAGATTTTGAATCAAAGTAATCTCAGAATGGTTATTAGTGATGAGAAAAACAAGAGATATCTGTTTGAAAACATGACATATCTTCCACGCACATTTCTCGTGGGCCGCTATGTTGTCCATCAGGATCCATCGGAACTGCTTCGGCATTTGAATGATACCGGTTTCAATCCACGAAATACCGCACTTCTCACAAAAGAGATCAGCACATCTATCGCTCCACCGGATTCAGTGGCCATCAGCAGGATGACCAATTACTCACCCAACCAAATTACGATTGAGGCAGCCACAGACAGTCAATGCCTACTCGTGCTTTCGGAGGTATTTTATCCGAAAGGCTGGAAAGCGTATGTCGATGGTGAGGAGACGGAGATATTCAAAACCAATCATATATTGAGATCCATCGTTCTGCCTGAAGGCGAACATCAGGTGACTTTTGAATTTCATCCCACAACCTATTTCAGAGGCAAGTGGATCGCGACGATCAGCAACCTGATCGGTCTTCTGGCAGTGGCAGTGCTCATTATCTTTCGATTGAAAAAGCCGGGTAAATGATACATGAATCTGTCCAAACGAAGACACCGTTTTTACAATGAACAGTACACATTTGGTAAAGAATATCTGTCGACATTCCTTGGAATTGGAAATAAGGACTATCGGCACAAAAAGGTATTGGAAGTGGGGGGCGGTGAATTCGGTTTATTAAAAGCGCTTCAGGAATACGGTGCAGACTGCACTGGTATCGATATATCCAAGGATCGTGTAGAATTCGCCAGATCGATTCATGATGCCGGTTCGATTCATTTCATGGTCGGTGATATATGCCATTACGACTCAATTTCACGTGAAGAAGATGGATTTGATCTCATCGTTCTTCGCGATGTTATCGAACATATCCCCGATCAACGAGAGGCTCTCTCTGTGTGTGCTCAATTACTGAAACCAGGCGGTCTTCTCTACATTAGTTTTCCCCCAATCCTTTCTCCTTTTGGGGGCCATCAACAGAATCTGAAATGGGGCCGCAGGCTACCCTACATCCACTTGCTCCCCGATTATTTTTATAAACAGGTGCTGAAGGTCATTGGTGCTGACAGTGCTTCACTTGAAGCACTGCTCAGAACGAAGTCCACAGGCATTACGATCAGAAAAATACTGAAGATCATTAAGATGCTGCCCATGAAATACCGGTTTAAAAAATGTTACCTTGTCAGACCGGAATATGAAATTCGATTTCACACAAAGCGTCGCTCATATTGCGTCCCTAACCGCATCCCCTACCTGAACGAGTTCTTTTCAACCGGTTGTTTGATCACGCTCGAAAAAGAACAAGCAATAGCCACAGAACCTCCGGGGAAAGAGCAATAGATGCCATCGAAAGAAAATATTGAAGCAAGCCGCTCTCTGATCGGCAAACTGGCCTCCGGCGCTTTATGGGTGATCACGGGAATGTTTATCGCACGAGTGTTTGGCTATGCGATTCGTGCAGCAATCGCACACTTCTATGGTGTCGAGATGTACGGATTTATTAACACGGCACAATCATTAATGATGATCTTCGCGATGCTGGCATTGGCTGGTTTGAATACCGGTCTACCCCGACAAATCTCATTTTATAAAGCACAAAAACAGGATAAAAAGCTTAAGCAGTATATAGCTTCTGGACTCAAACTTGGTATCATCTTCAGCATTGTCATGGGCTCGATATATTATCTCTCTTCGGACTATCTTAGTTCCAGAGTCTTCAATACTCCTGAACTTGAAATATATTTTAAAATATTCTCGTTTACCGTTCCACTATATGTGTTATTCGAATTAAATACATCTGTTTTTAAAGGACTCAAGCAGATGTCACAATTTACACTGTTTCATGAGATCCTTCGATTTGGTTTTATTTTCATATTACTCATTGGAGCAAGTATATGCCGTCGTTCATTTACCCTGACCAGTAGCGCCTACCCGGTCTCTTTTTTTCTGATTGATATTATCACATTTTATATTATCATAAAGCACTTAAAATTAGGCCGAATGAATTCGTATCGTTGGACACCAATCGACAAAGACCTGCTATCGTTCTCAATACCACTTCTCTTCAGCGGTATTTTCTGGATGCTTTTAGCCCGTACAGACACAATTTTAATCGGTGCCTACCTCAATCAAAAATATGTAGGCCTCTACAATGCAGCGGTGCCAATCGGGCAGCTTATCCTGATGGTTCGACAGGCTTTTTCACCAATTATCCTGCCCTTGTTTACCGAACTCGTATCAAAAAAAGATAGAAAAAATTTGCTGCTCATGTATTACATCGTTGCTAAATGGACGACGATACTTTCGCTACCTATTTTCATTTCCATGTTGATTCTACCTAAGTTTTTCATCTGGATCGTGTTCGGCAGGCAATTCCTGCCTTCGGCTTCAGTGCTGCAGATCGTCATTATCGGATTTTTTATTCATACGATCATGGGGCCGACCAGCAATCTCATCGTCATACTCGGGAAAACACGTTTAGCGATGATTAATTCAATGATTGCGGTCATCATTAGCGTTGGGCTGAATATAATTCTTATTCCGCGCTTTCAACTGACAGGAGCGGCAATTTCTTCCGTAGCATCCTATTTAACATTTAATCTATTGGGATTTTTCCAGGTTTATCGACTTCTCAAAGTACAGCCGTTTCGTCCTTTACATCTGAAATATCTGCTGGCGAGTCTGCTTCCGGTTCCTATTTTACTGAATTCACCCATCATAAATTCCGACCTCATCCCGCTCCTTCTATATAGCATCGCTTATATTGGACTACTTATTATATTTAAATCATTTAAGACAGAGGACAAAGTTGTATTAGAAGCCATTATAGGGAGAATTAGAGGTAAGAGTTAGTGTCTATATTTGCTCACGTATTGAAGAGCAATTGAACAGTCAAATACGAACGGTGAAACGGCAGAATGATTCGTAATACCAAAATGTTTCACGACTCACGAAATTAAAGTTTTAATATATAAACTAGGATTTCTTAGTAAATAATATTCCAAGCCAGTAAGGTCGGGCAGTAGTGAAAATATGGTTTATTCCATCGCATAATCGAGAAATGACATTGACATTTCTTGTTGGAATAAATCTTACTCCACATTCAGGACACATGAACCGCCTCTCCTGCGTAAATCTCCCCCAGCTCTTGCCTAGCTTTTGACGTACTTTCAATAAAATGGGGATGTATTGTCTTACCGGTTTCCCGCAAGTAAATGTCATGACAACATCATATTCCGAGAAATGATTTCTCAATTTGCTTTCTGTAAATGAATTGAGATGCATTGAGGCGTTGAATTCATGATGACAATTAGAACACTCTATATAGTTTTTCTTCAGATATTCACCATTTGGTACAGTGATAAGAATATACTTCCTGCTAATTCTTTTTAATTCATCAATTGCCTTAAACAAATTTTCTCCGGGTAAATGTTCTAACACCTCACTAGAAATTACCAAATCCGAACAATAACTCTTTAGAGGCAAATTTATTATATCGCCATTTACTTTGAGACCTGAAACCTCGGTTAAAGCTGTTTTACTGCGATCTACTCCAATAACATTATATCTATCCCCAAAGGAATTAATAATGATACCATTTCCGCAACCAACATCTGCAATCGTTTTAACATTTTCAGGTATGATGCTTTTAATAACACTGATTTTTTCCCGGATCCATCTGTTAACTTTCAAATTATCCCAGTTAAAATCATCTTCATAATACTGTTTTTCAAAGTCATTATTCATTGGCAAATCAATAGTTATATAACATGATTATTTCAACTATTCAGCTTAATTGAATCGTAAAGAGCAATAATAGATTTTCTCTCCTTTTCCAGATTGTACTTTTCCATGACAGCCTTTCTGCCTCGCTCTCCCATTTTTTGTCGCAAATCCGGATTATTGAAAAGATCCATTACTTTTTCAGCAAGATCGTCCACATTGCCTGCTTCATGAACCAATCCGCAATTTTCTTCTTCAATAATCTCCTGCTGAGGCTTACAGTCACTCACAACAAGTGGCTTCCCCATTGCCATATATTGAAAAACCTTGTTTGCAATGGTCGTGTTATGATGTCCATTTTTAAGTAACGGTGAAAGACAGATATCGCTTGCATTAATATAGGATGGTATGAGAGAAATATCTTTCCATGGATAATGAATAATTCTGTCTTTAATCTGCGGGTCATTTAGATTGCTCTGAAACTCTGATGCGATGCCTTTGTCCACTGGGCCAATCAGGAGTAATTTGATGTTCGATTCTCGCTCTATTTTTTTCAAAGCATCAAAACATGTAAAGACACCTCGTCTTTCCCCAATCACTCCAAAATAAAAAATGAAAAAACCTTCAATTCCTCCTAAAACTTTTTTGTCAATTTCATATGAAAAGAATTCGTATAAATCTGGAACATTCAAATGGACGTGGATATTTTTCTCATTCAAGAAATCATATTTGTGCAATAGTACTTTTTTGTACTCCTTACATGTCACAATGATATGAGCCACACGCTCCAGATACTTACGTTCCAATTTCTCCCAGCGCCTTGGTCTTGTAAGCATTTTTCCTGTGAAAGAATTCGCCCAATTATATGTTTTGATGGCTTCCACATAATTTTCATGCAGGTCACTGACAACCGGAACTCCCAATTCCCTGCTCACCTTGAGGCTGACACCGAGCAGATACAGATCGTGGACATGCATCACATCTATATCATTCTTGATAATAAACCGCTTTATCCGCTTCTTCAGAAAGGCCTCGTACACAGGTATTACATTGACAAGCGCGCGCATCTTTTTAATCCAGTATCTCGAAACTCGTACACGCTGCAGATGGATGCCCCGGTACTTGATTGACTTTTCCTCGTTGCTATAGGAGTAGCAGAAGAGGAATACATCGTGCCCGTTCTGTGCAAGTGAGACAGCCTCGTTTTCAACCCGAATGTCAGGCGGAAAGGCCTGGTCGAGTATCATGCCTATTCTCATTCCGGCTATAACCTCCGCATTGTCCTCAGTGCCTTGTACTTCACACTGTACATCTTTAGTATATTACGCTTATTGACGTAAGCGCGCCATTTACGCGCATACTCAGGAAAGATATCGTTCTTCGTGAGCCGATGCATCAGCTCCAGTTGGATAATATGCAGATGATGATAACCGATCGTTGCCGGATCCACCTTCGGATGAAAATCCGCCTCGCATAGTGCGTACTTACTCCAGAATCCCATGTCATAAGATGGCAGCAGATTGATGAGAGCTTTTACGCCGTCATCCATGATCCTTGCAGCCAGGTTATGTTCAGGGTGCAGTCGCAGGAAATCCTGGATACCACATAGCGCAAAGATCATTCCATTGAGCACCAGGACCGGCACATGAGATGGATACTCTTCGTAAAAAGCGCCGTCAGGCATAATCTGCGCAACACCGCCCTCTTCCACGGAATATGTGAACGGTTGAAGTGCCAGGGTAGCGCATTTTTCGTAATCTTTGTTACCTGTCAGCTGGTATGCCCTGAGCAAAATATTGATGGCACGCGCCTGTGAAAAAGCCGATTTCCACGGTTTACTGATCTGATAGGCCGGTTTATCCACATGTGTCAGCCAGTAGGCACCGAGCTCCGGATCTTCAATACAGTTTGACAGGAACCAGTCTGCGATTTTGAGAAAGCGACGCCTGTTTTCATCGTTGCTATTACGCAGAAAGGAATGCCAGATTGCCAGGCCGTACTGACCGATCGAAATGGGGTAGTAGATCAGCTCACGCTCCTCGATATCGATGTACGTCGGAATGATCGGTATTCCCTTTTCATCGAAATGAAAATCCTGGCTGTGCCCGGATCGCATCTGCTCTTCCGTCATGATGAAATAGTAGTCGCGAAGATCAGGTGAATGCATATCATCCGCAAGGTGATATATCTGCCGGTCACGGGTCAGATCCTTGTGCAGCTTTTTCAACATGAAGTATGCTTTATTCGTTTTCGATTTCAATCCCATGTTAACCACTTTCAAATGAGTGTATTAAACAGATCGACCAATTGCCGTGCCTGACAGAATCTGGTATATTTCTGGCGTGTCTTTGGCCTAGTCTTGACGCTCTTGCCGGACTGCCAGTCTGAAAATGTTTTTGTGATGAATGCCGTCACACCCTCTATATCTTGATAGTCACATATTGTACTCTCAGGAAAATCTGATATGATCTTTCCCGCATTTCCGTCAGGTGGCCCAATCACCAGAACCGGGTTGGCGCTTCCGACATATTCAAACAGTTTGCCGGTCACAATACCCTTATTCCATTTGACGCGTGGTACAATCATCAGCATGACAGACGCATTCATCATCTCTTTCACAATTTCCCTGTGCGGGATAAATTCCCTGAGCCTTATAAAATCGAAAACGCCATAAGCCTTTGCCGATTCCATTATTTTAGGATCAATTTTTCCAGTGAATTGAACCGCAATCATATCACTATTGATACCCCCCGTTTTCTTCAACATGGCCAGACTCCTCCACAACACGTCCGGATTCTGATGCGCCTGGCAGTTTCCCGCGTGCAAAATGATGAATTTTTTTCCACGTTCCTTTTTTTGTCTTCTGAAATCAAATTCGTCATATCCGTTCATGACGACCTGAACCTTGTCACGTATACGAGTATTGAGTTTAGCCTTAAATTCTGATGCCAGCGCCTCACTCACAGTTATGATCCTGTCTGCCCTTGTCAATACTCTCTTCTCCAGCCAAGCATCCACTTTTCTTGCGACCAGGGATCTCTTTGTGAAATCGTAGTATCGAATGGTAGTCCAGGGATCCCTTAAGTCAGCGACCCATGGAATGCCGGTTTTACCTTGTAAAGCATGTCCAATGAGTTGGGACGAATGCGGTGGGGAGGAGGTCAGAATCAAATCGATCTTGTGTCTCCGAACCAACTGCATGCCCCTGCGAACCGCGCTTGGCGTCCAGCCGATTCTTGCATCGGGAATGAACATATTGGCACGGATCCATCGTGAGATACATTCCACGAACCCCTTTTTCTCATGTGTCAGCAATCCAACTGGCAACGCATCCTCCTCCGACCTGCGCGTTACTTTCTTATAGACTGAGAACGGCTCCCAGCTCTTTGCCCGTGACACGATCACATCATGGGACAGATCCTCTTCGAGAAATGGATCAACATATGGAAATTCACCATCCTTTACTGTCAATATAACCGGTTGCCAGCCCAATTCAGGAAAGTATTTAGAAAACTTCACGACTCTTTGTGCAGCAGGTCCTCCAGCCGGAGGCCAGTAATAGGATATGATCAGGACTTTTTTCATAAGCAACAAAGAATAAACAAAACGTCTGAAAAAGTCAAGCAGATTTTCTGGATCGTATCTGTTACCAACCCAATACTTGAGAGGCAATGACGGTAAATGCTTGACATTGATTGTTAAAAAGCTATATTAGTATAGACACAGTTCAGGAGGAAACAATATGTCCGGATTTATCAACAGATTGGTATCGAATTACAAGACCATTATGTTTATCATTGGTGTCACGATCATCTCTTCTCTGATGTTCTATACGCAGTCGATTGTTCAGAAACTTCGGCAGCAATCACGTAATAGTGTCGAGTTCTATGCGAATCTCTATTCAAGAGCCATTGCTGAAGAAAACGTCGAATATCTCAATTTCGTACTGGAACAAATCGTCCACAAAACGAATCTTCCACTGATACTCACAGATAAAGACAAGACACCCATCGACTGGAAAGGAATCGAGGTACCTCCCCAGACACAATCAGATGAAGCAAAGGAGAGGGTCGAATCCATCATCACCAAACTCGGGAAAGAATTTGAACCGATACCTGTAAAAAATCCGTTTCCCCAGGCCGGTGATTCGGTGTTGAATTATCTGTACTACGGTGACTCAAATTTGATTACGCAGTTGCTCTGGCTTCCATATATAGAAGTAATGATCGTCAGTCTATTCATTTTATTTTCATACATCGGTTTTCGCGCGATAAGTAAAAGCGAACAACAGCTCCTCTGGGTTGGTATGTCAAAGGAGACAGCTCATCAACTTGGCACCCCACTCTCTTCAATGATGGGGTGGCTGGAACTAATGAAAGAGGATCACTCCAGAAAAAATGTAAAGAACATACTGCCTGAAATGCAAAATGATATTCAGCGACTTTATAAAGTGACCGCGCGATTTTCGCAAATTGGATCGCCGGCAGAACTGAAGAAGCAAAAGGTCGCGCCTGTGATCTCAAGTGTCGTCACCTATTTTAAGAAACGATTGCCGCAAATGGACAAGCAGGTCAAACTCGTCGAATCTTACGATGACTTACCAGAAGTGCCATTGAACAGAGATCTGTTTGAATGGGTCATTGAAAATCTTCTTAAAAACGCCCTCGACTCGATCGAGAAAAAGCATGGCACAATCGGCATTGTAACCGGCCGCCTCGAGGATCAAAGCGAAAAAATTTTCGTGGATATTCATGATAATGGTAAGGGCATTTCAATCAAAGAAAGACGCATGATATTCAAACCGGGATACAGTACAAAAAAGCGCGGATGGGGATTGGGCCTCAATCTCTCGAAAAGAATCGTGGAAGAGTATCATTTTGGAAAATTGTACATTAAAGACTCAAAAGTTGGTGAAGGGACGTGTATGCGCATTGTTCTCTGATTTAAGAGGCAGAAAATCTGGCTCAATATAATGCACTGTCTTGAATCTTATCACTTCAACACAATGATACATGTTGCAACATGCCTTGTATCATGATGCAACACAACATATTGTTAAATTGACACTAATATGTTTTTCCTCTTTTTTCTATTAATTATAATGAATTTATATGTGTTAAAGCATACTAACAATCATCTTATACCGCCTAATTGGCGCAATTAATGACGGTATTCGAAAAAATAAATAGTTTTTTCTTGAAATACTTGTGTTTTACTCTGACCATGTGGTTCATTTTCGATCATCCCGAACTTTACCGACACTGTTCTTTTTCCCAGTACACAGCCAGCTTGTTTTACAAAAATTACAAAATTGCATAAATATTCTCACCTGATCTAATCCATTTATATTAAATAATTTATTAAATAAAAAGTCTGTATGTCGTTCCTTTGCTGTGTGATACAATTGTATCACAAATTAAGCAACTGGCATAAATTTTGCAATTTGTTAATGCGTCTAACTATTGATATAAATATTGATCACCAATTGTATGGTTGAACCTCGCATCGAGCGGAATTGATTACGGCGTTGTTGGTTGGGTGATGGGTTTTTAGTCTGCACTGCACCAGTCTCGATGCGAGTCATTTTTTAAGCACTAATTCATAAATCCCCCTAATCAATAGAAAGAGGATGAAAATGGATAAGGGAAAAGTACTCATCTTGGAATCTCAGAACGGCAGTCCGATATCTGTCTCAAAGATACTTGAGGGAGAAGGATATGCCACCGTTCGAGTGAATCAGTTTGACGAGGTATGCGATCTTGCTATCGATGAAAAACCCGGCGTTGTCTTGCTCGATCTCGATCTGAATACATTGGAAGGACTGGAAGTATGCATGCGATTAAAAGACGATTTTGAAACCAAAAAAGTGACGCTTGTCTTGCTCTCCTCAAATAATGAGGAGGACTATGTTGTGAGGGCATTTGACTGTGGCGCGGATGATTTCATCACAAAGCCTTATGGGCAAAAAGAAATTGCCGCACGCATTCGTGCAATCATGAGACGAGTGAACAGGGATGAAATGACCAAGATAAAGGTCAAGGATATAGAGATTGATTTAGATGAGCACAAAGTGTTCAAAGGGGGGAAGTCTATTGATTTGACATATATCCAGTTCAAACTTCTCTATCTTCTCGCATCACGAAGAGAAAATGTTTTCTCACGAAAGGAAATACTTGAAAAAGTATGGGGTCGCAAAGTATATGTGACCAATCGAACAGTAGATGTGCACATAAAAAGATTGCGGGAAAAACTGGGTGAGTACAAGTATCCTTCTCAATATATCGAAACAATTCATGGTACAGGTTATAGATTTATGTAATATTTTATTTCCTCCCTCCAAAGCCCCTGGATAGTCCGGGGGCTTTTTTCGTTCTACTCCTGGTATACTCCTTCCAATTCTCTGAAAACTGTCATGCTTCCGGAATATTTTTCCACAACCCTGATACTTCGTATATTTTCGCTTGCATCTAAATGTTTTATGTTTTATTATATACAAGAACGAAAGATGTCAATAAAGTCGCCTCAGGATCAATCCTTGCTAAACATGTCGATAGATACTGCGTCCCGGGCGCATACTTTAGAATCGATTACACCTGGTTTAATACAGAAGTGGATGAATGACTAAAGTTCTTGCCATGATACTTGCCGGTGGCCGAGTGGATGAACTTGGTTCTCTCACCTTATATCGGCCGAAATCCGCAGTCCCCTTCGGGGGAATGTTTCGCATCATCGACTTTCCAATGAGCAATCTAATGCATTCCGGTATCGAAAAAGTCGGCATATTGCTCCAGTACAGATCCTCATCGATCATCACTCAAATCGGGAATGGCTCATCATGGGATATGATCGGAAGAAACAGAGGCGCATTTGTATTACCGCCCTATAAAGCCGCTGGAACAAAAACATGGTATATGGGAACTGCGGATGCAATATATCAGAACCTGGAGTTCATTGATGATTTCGATCCAGAACTTGTGCTTGTTCTGTCAGGTGATCACATCTATAAAATGGATTATACGAGACTCATTGAATATCATTTGAGTAAGCAAGCCGACTTAACAGCTGCGTTTACAAAAGTACCGATGAATTCAGCACATCGATTCGGTTTGGCTGAAATTGACGACACGGACGGTGAGCTCGGAGGACAAGTACTCGACTACCAGGAAAAGCCTGACCGCCCAAGCTCTCAATGGGCATCGCTCACAATTTACCTGTTCAATAAATCATCTCTATTAGAAATATTGCAGCCGCTTGGCAAAGAGAACAGAACCATCGAAATCGGGAAAGATATCATTCCCCGCATGTTACAGAAGCACAAGGTCTATGGATATAAATTCAATGATTATTGGGGCTATGCCCGCACAATCGACGAACTATGGCGATGCAATATGGATACACTCGGCCTGAATCCCAAAATCAATCTGAAGAAATGGGAGCTGAGAACAAACCTGGATCACAGAAAAATACGAGACAGAATACCGACGCTTGTCACGTCGAGCGCTCACATTGAAAATGCCATCGTTCCTCAGGGCTGTACCATTGAAGGTGAAGTAAGAAACAGTGTCCTTTTCCCCGGCGTCAGAATCGAAAAGAATGCATCGGTAGAAAATTCCATCGTGATGTTTGACTCGTGTATCGGTTCAGGCAGCATTCTGCACAATGTTATCATCGACACTGATGTCAATATCGGCAATGATGTGCGAATTGGTTTTGATGAAAAAATGAAGGTTACCAAAGCAAACCCGAGATGCACTGTGATAGGTCAGTATAGCACGATCCCCAATGGAACAACTATTGGACGAGAGTGTCGAATTGGTTATCGGGTGGATGCCCAAAAACTTGGAAAGAATGATATAAAGTCCGGAGCGATAATCGAATGAAAAGTGTCGTCGCAATGCTGCTCGCAGGCGGCAGAGGCTCTCGTCTCAACATTCTGGCGATGCTACGGGCAAAGCCAGCGGTCACCTTCGGTGGTATTTACCGTATCATCGATTTCACCTTGAGCAACATAGTGAATTCCAACATATTCATTGCAGGCATACTAACGCAATACAAACCATTTTCACTAATGAAACATGTTGGCACAGGTGTTCCCTGGGATTTCATCGGCAGGAACCGGAGCGTCAAAATTCTGCCTCCCGCAACAGGTATGTATGATTACGACTGGTATCAGGGGACCGCTGATGCGATCCATCAAAATATCTCCTTCATCGAGCGATATGACCCTGCCTATACGCTGGTACTTTCGGGTGACCATATTTATCATATGAATTATAATACCATGATCGATTTTCATAAGGAGAAAAATGCCGATGTGACAGTTGCCATGATGAAAGTCCCTCTGAAACTCGCCACACAGTTCGGCATCGGTATCATCAATTCCGACGGTCGACTCACCGACTGGGAGGAAAAACCAGAAAATCCACGATCTGATTTCGCTTCGATGGGAATTTACGTATTTAACACCGAATACCTGAAGAATGCGTTGAATCAGAAAAGCGGCAATGATTTCGGTAAAGACATCATCCCCGGCGCACTTAAAAGAGATCGGATCTACGCGTTCCCGTTCAAAGGCTATTGGCAGGATGTAGGAACACTGCAAAGCTTCTGGGATACAAACATGGAGATTCTTGACACTCATTCAAATTTGCGCTTGAATGACTGGAACGTTCGCACCAATGTCGAAGAAGAAGAGATGATTGGCGACAGATCTCCGTCCTACATATCCGGAAAAGCGGTGATATCGAATTCATTGATTTCACCACATTGTATTATCGAGGGCACGGTGGTAAATTCTATTCTCTCTCCGGGGATCAGAATATGTGAAGGCGCTATAGTCCGCGACTCTATTATCATGCATGATTGTGTTATTGAAAAAAACAGTCAACTTGATTATGTGATTATGGATAAGGAGTGCATCGCACAGCGTTCTTCAGTCATCGGATGGGGTGACAACTTAAAACCAAACGAAGAAAATCCCTCTCATCTGAGCTCAGGTCTGTCTGTCGTGGGCAAAAAGAGCATCATACCCGCAAAAATCAGAGTGGGCAGAAACTGCATTATACATCCTTTAATCGAAACCGATGCTTACAAATCAGAAGTTATTGAATGTGGTTCTACAGTTAAAAATCCATCCTGATACAAGTTCTGCACAATCTTCCTACATCTCGAGAAAGAATTTTACCGGTATCCTCGCCAATTCGATTTTTCCGCCGCTTAAATTCAACGGAATGAGTTTCGTCAATATATTTCCCTTGACCAGATGTATTGAAGGATATATGTATCCATGTTTGATCTCAACGGATATCAATTTGGGTTTATACCCCCATTTCAGAAGACGTTTGGTATCCTGGATGCTTTTGTCCGTCTTTTTCGGATCGAGTGAATTCAGCAGATTGTCCGTAAATTTGCTGCCGATTTTTGTAATATAGAGAAATCCACTGAAATCGAGACCTGACTCCGGATCAAGGCCAATGCCCTCTATCTCCATATTCATATTGAGCTCAGAGGAGGCTTCATTTCCGGACAGTGCGCTGACCATTTTCGCGGAATTCAACCTGGCAACATTTGCTTTTAAATGATATTGTGCGTTTTCCAGTTGTCCATCTTGCAGATCGGCAGTAATATTCCCACTCATATTGCCATCGTATAATTTCAGTGAAAATGTGGGGATTTCCAATTTACCATCGCCAAGATAGACATTTATCCTGATATCCGACAAGGTATAACCGTATGCCTCCAACTCACCTATTGTCAACTGAGATCTTTTGTCGTCATAGTACGGCGCCATCAGATGATAATTCAGCGCCTTTAGATCGGTATGTAATGAGCCGGATCTTTCGTCATTTACAAGCCGACCTGTCTCCACGTCATAGTCTTGATGGATACTCATTTTCCCCGATATATCCCTGAATGCAAGTTCCTCTGTATAGAAAAGATCCGTGTTCTCTATCGTGAAGATCCCTTGAACACCAAGACGGTTCCTGATCATATCGAATGTTAAATCAGACTGAATGGCACCATTCACAAAAAGATCATTAACGATCAGAACTGAATCTGCAGATGAGAAATTGTAAACTCCCCGGCCTTTCACGACCGGAACGGTCTCAAGACTGTCAATCTCAACTACACCATCTATCTCAGAGTGCAGCTCAGGAGCAGTCAAACGGATATCCTCAATTCTCATCATCTTGTATTCTGGCATTTTAAAATTAAGAGACAGTGTCGTTGAATTCAGCGGCACGTCTCTCGTCCCCGGCAAAATCAGGTCATCAAGCTTCAGCAAGCCATATCCGCCAGCGCTGTCTTGCGTGAACTGAAGACGAAAATCTGCGGCAATTGAACCGGCTTTCATCGGAATGCCCGGATAGTATACGCTTCCAAGGAAAGCAATATCCATCTGCGACATGAACAAAGGCTGTTCCTGAATCGGCAAGCTCCCTTCAATAGATCCCCTCATCCTGGTGATTCCATCAATTTCAAGGCTCTGCAGGTCCCTCTTGTAAACCGAAGGTAAAAACTTGAATGCCTGTTTATGTCTCAGAATCGCTGTATCTACCGTCGCCTGAAATCCATCTGCCATGAAATTCTCGATATGCGCATTGCCATGAATCGACAGAAAATCATTCGCGAAAAGATCAAACTTGCAAATCCGGATCGTTTCAAATGTGCTATCGCTTGAGGAGTGTATGGTTCCATAAATATTCAGCGGGGCTATCTCAACGTTTTCCTCACCCACCTCAAAAATCAGCGAGTCCGCCTTGATATTTACATTAAGACCGATGTTTTCGAAGTCTTTCGCCTGCAACTGCAATTGTCCGTCAATGATGCCATATCCCGCTGATTCTGGTATCATATCCAGATTGAGATGCGATACTGTCAACAGCGCTTCCCCCTTATTTTCATGATCCGGGTTCGCGTCATCGTAAGCAATATCCAGCGTCAATTCAGCCCCAAGCAGATTTTCAATATAGCCTTCCACCTTAAGCATTGACGGAAAGAATCCTTTAAGTATATTCATTTTCACTGACAGATCGAGTCCTTCGAAAATCATTTCAACGGAATCACTCGGTTCAACGATCAGGTTGTCGAACCTGATAACGGATGTAAGCTGACCGTTCTTAACACCGCTGCTATCCAATCCACCACTGGCGCCGAACCGGGCATTCAATCCGTTCACATGTAGTCCGGATACAGGATGTGTCCCACTGATTTCATTCAGGCCAATTCGCAAATCGGTGGACCACTCATTTTTATTCAACCAGCCTGAAAAAAGGGATTCTTCTATCTCTAAATTTCCTGCTATTCTTACGCTGTCCACCTGGTTGTACCAGCCGGTTGGTATGATCTTCTTCACTGTGGCCATTACATTCGACAAATTGATGGTCGCTTGTTCTGTCTTCAGCGAAAGGAGTGGATCTGCTAGTAGCGCCTTGATATCACCACTCGCGGATAGCATCTTTTCATCGCCAAAGAAAAGATCAATGTGTTCGGCGCGGGCATATTCGTTCTTCAAATCCATCATCACCCGCAAAGAGACATCGATAAAATCCTCTATCTTCTTACTGGCTGTCAACCTGTCATCAAGGGACTCCTGATGGAGCAACTCACTTAATCTGAGGTTACCAATAAGCATGATCGACTTGA
>JAZBPW010000048.1:0-5568 GCA_036351795.1 Candidatus Zhuqueibacterota bacterium
CATCATCCGGATCGATGATCATGATATCATCGGTGCCGGAGTTGAGTACATATACCAATTCATTGTGGACGAGCAGCTGGTTGGGGAATGTACCCGTCTGCACGATGTTCTGGCTGATCGAAAAATTCTCCAGGTTCAGCCTGGAGAGCGTCTCTGCGGAACCGTTCATTACATAGAGCCGTCTGGGAATATCCGCGTTTGCAGTTACTGTAGCAGAAAAAATGACGACTACCATGATCGTCAGGGCAATTTTGATGGAGAGTGATTTGAGCATACCGATACCTTATTTTTTAGTAGTCCAATTCAGATCATTTAAAGGGAATAAATACATTCGCATTTATAAGCCGATATCCAGACCCACCCGCCACTCTCTCAAGGGCAGCGGCATATCTCTGATGATCTCGTATTCTTCATCGAACAGATTCGTGAAAGAGAGTTTCCAGGTGCACTCGACGCGCCCGATAGTCAGCAACCAGGAGAGGTTCAGATCGACGATCTGATACGGATCGAGTGCGATGGTGTTCGCTTCATTGACGAAACGTTTTCCGACGCTTCGATATCGCAGCGAGGCATGCCATCCGCCGTATTGCAGGCTCAGATGCGCTTTTAAAGATTCCCGAGATCGATAGGGGAGCATCTTTCCGTCCGTCGTGACGTTCTTCGATGCGATCAGCGGTTCCAGCCGCGTATATCCGACTCCCAGGCTGAGAAATTCATTCGGAAAAGAAAAATCAAGCGCGGCTTCCTGTCCTGAGATATCGGCATCTTCGTTGAACGGCCTGAAGACCTCGAAACTGCCCAGCCTCCAGATGATCAGGTCTTCGATGGCGTATTGAAAATGCGTGAGCTCGGCTGTCAGGCGTCCCCATGCCCGGAATTCCACGCCGAGTCCGATGTCCAGATTGACGCTTTTCTCCGGCAGCAGATCGGGCTTGCCCTCGATCCGCGCGTCCTGGTAGAACAGATCGGCGAAGGTGGGCGGGCGAAAGGATCGCGCCAGATGCGACTGCAGGAACACGTGGTTTGTGCCTCCGGTTGACAGCGTCATTCCGATGCCCGGGCTCCATTGCCGCTCGAACCGGGTGAGTTCACCGTTATCCATGTTCATCTCGTCGTAACGAAGCGCCGGTGTCAGGATTAGCATGGAATGACGCCACGGGAGCTGCGCGGTCAGTTTCTGATGGACGAAGAATCCGTGCGACGTATCGTGCGCCTCATTGACCGGCGGCTGAAGCGATGGCATCATATTTTCATCCTTGTAGTGCAGCAGACGTCCGGTATACCCCAGCGCAGTGCTCCACCAGTCCGCGGGATGATAGTCCAGGCTGGTGTGAAGGACATTGTTTCGCGTGCTGTACCGATAATGCCATGTCGGATAGCGACGGTATCTCAGCTCTGCGTCAGCAGGGTACAGATTTGAATTCTCGGAGAGTGCGTCGGCGTAGCTGTATTTTATCTCAAAATCCAGTGTCCTGAACTCCTTGCGGTATTCAGCGCCCAGGTGATTCTGTTTCCTGAGCGTCCTGGCGTAAGCCGTCCAGGCATCGATCTTTCCCGGCATACCGCGCTCAGAATCCAGGCGCTGCGCGTGAATCGTGAATGTATGTCCCTGCTGTGCGTAGGTCATGTTGAGGAACAGGTTACGGGTCATGATATCCGCGTTCATTCGGTTTTCCTCAATCGTGTTCCCACCGGATTCCCGGTAGCTGTAGGGGAAATCTCCATCGCTCTCCATGTAGTTGTATGAGATGAAGAATCCGAAATTCTTGTACCGTCCTGACCAGTTGGGTTCGATATTGTAATACCGGTTGGACCCATAGGCGCTGTTCCATTGCAGCTGATTGTCGAAGTTTTTTCTGGTGATGATATTCACCGCGCCGCCGATAGCGCCGCCGCCGAATTGGGGCGAGCTGCCGCCTTTGTGTACCTCGATCTTTTCGATGATATGCGCTGGAATCGCGGAGAGGTCGGCGTCGCCGCCGAGCTGGTCGTTGAGCGGTACGCCATCGAGCAGCACCAGAACCTGATTGGACTGGCTGCCGCGAATGGAGATCTTTTGGGCGCCGCCGAGGCCGCCGCTGTTCCGGATCTCGACCCCGGGAATATGTTCCAGGACTTCGCCGGCGGACTGATAGTTCGATCTCGCGATCTCTTTCCTCTGGATGACGGATATGCGGGATTGGGAATCCGGCCGTCCGGCGGAGGCACTTACCTCGATCTCGTTCATCTCGATGACAGTGGATTGCAGCTTGAAATCGAGCCGGACCGGCAGGTCTTTCGATATCCTGACGTTCGGTATGCGCTGTCCGGTGTAACCGATGTAGCTCGCCGTGACCGGGTATGTCCCCTCCAGCACGTTCTCGATGCGGAAGTAACCGCGCTCGTCGGTTGAGGCGCCGAATCCAGTGCCCTCGACGACCACGTTGGCGCGGTAGAGCGGGGCGCCGGTCTCGCCGTCGGAGACAATCCCCTGGATCTTGATGGTGGATTGCGCGGATGCATTTGATACAGGAAAAAGGAGAGCGAACGCGCAGATCAGAATGATAATGTAAAGTTTGTCAGATTGCAATGAGTTGGACCGATAAAAAAATCCCGACCTTCGCGCGGGGAAAGCCGGGATTATGTTTATCGTCATGAAAATCCAACCGATGGATATTCCAAACCTCGCCCTCGAAGGTCACAATAGAATAACAGCGTCTTAAATGGCAGGTTTCCTGGCTCAGGGCGTCATACCTACTCGTCACGCCTTCCCATGCGCCGTATTGGCGCACAGTGGCTTATCGATTGGAATCACAGTAACTTTCGTAACCCTTCACAGTAGCGGGGCTGCAACGGTTTTTCACCGTTTTCCCTTTTAACCCTATCGGGCACCACTTTGACGTATGAATAAAGAACAATATTTAATGATAGTGATTTGAAAATTAAAATGCAAATAGATTTTTTTTATTGACGTTTTTATTTTCGAGAATTATTTTATCTGATGTATTTGCTATCCGGAGTGATTGATGGATAAACTTAAATATATTTACTGACAAGATGAAGATATGTGGCTTGGCTATTTGCACGAATTTCCTGACTACATGACACAAGGCACATCAATGGATGAGCTGAAAGAAAATTTGATGGATACCTAAAAGGAACTGACAAGTGGTTCGATACCCTCAGTTCGGAAAATTTCCAGGCTGGAGGTGGATTGTTAGGTAATATTTCTTATTTCAGCAATAACGCCTTTCGCACCTGAGTGTAATTCGCAGCCGACATCCTGATGAGATACATGCCGCTGGGTAGTGAGTCTGCTGGCCAAATAATACTGTGTTCACCTGATTCGTGATCCCCATCTACGAGAGTACGGATGTGCTGCCCTACAGAATTGTAGATGTCTATTCGAACTTGTGTCGCCTTGCTGATTGAATAGCGAATCTCGGTACCGGCATTGAACGGATTGGGATAGTTAGAGTGCAATGTCCAGTCTTTGGTGGATGATACTGATTTCTGAACATTTTTTAGGTTCGAATATGTACTGTATTTGAGTATAATACCACCATTACCCACAGCCCATCCATGATGATTATCAGAAAAAACCACGTCATTCAATACTCTGGAGGTGTTCGATTCCTGTCTCACCCAATGCTCGCCTCCATCCTTTGTGTTGAGAATGAATCCATTCCTGCCGACAATCCAGCCATTTTGTTCATCAGTGAAAGAAATATTATTTAAATAATTGTTAACATTGATTTGAAGATTCCAATCATTGCCTCCATCTTTTGTATGAAGAATGGCCCCAGATTTTCCAATAGCCCATCCCGTGTTTTCATTCACGAAATCAATTCCACAAAGATTATAGTTACACGAATATTGAACGTCCCACGTCCTTCCACCATTTGTTGTTCCTAAAATAACATTATCGGTGCCATAAGCAGAACCTGCGCACCAGCCTGTACGATCATCTAAAAATACAATAGATTGAAAATTAGCCCGGGTACCGCTTTGCTGCTCTTCCCAATTTAATCCTCCATTTGTCGTATGAGCGATTTTCCCATTTTCTCCGACAATCCATCCCTCCATGCTGTCAATAAAGAAGATATCATTGTAAATGCCACCCAGCTGTATCATATCGCTATAACTCCAATTTGCCCCGCCATCTATGGTCTTTAAAAAAAGAGGCATAAACCCAATTGCAAAGCCGTTTAAATTATCTACAAAAGATGCGTGCCAAAGCACGGCGCTGAAAAGACCACCAGGGGGAGGAAATTCAAAATAGTGACGTCCTGATAAAACATTGCCTTGCAGTGACCAGGTATCGCCGCCATCGTTGGAATGAATAACAGTATTCCACAATCCAACGGACCATATATTCAATGAATCGGAAAAATCTACTCCATACAAGTGGCAGTTCATACCGTCGCCTTTTTCGCGCCATTCTGTGCCGCCATCAGTTGTCTTTAGCATTGTACCGCAAGGCCCCACGGTCCAGCCGGTTAATGAATCAGCAAAAAAGACACTATGAAGAAAATGACGATTTTGATCATGTTGTGCTAGCCAAATTTTACCGCCATCTGTAGTATGTAAAATCGCTCCTAAAGAACCAACAATCCAGCCATTATTTTCATCAATAAAATGTATCCCCCTAAGCATTTGTGTGGTATGACTTATCTGCTGAGACCAGTTTTTTCCACCGTTCTCCGTATATAGGATCGCTCCATGATTACCGATAATCCATCCTTTCTGGTCATTGACGAATTGGACATCAAAGAGAAACTCATTTATTTCAAAGCTATGTGATAACCAGTTCGAACCACCATCTGTCGTAAATAAAATAATACCCACATTTCCAATTCCAGAAACATATTTGTAGCCGACTGCCCAACCAGTATCTGCATTGCTAAAATGTACTCCGGTTAAAAAGTGTGCTGATATTCCGCTATCTTGAGTAATCCAGTTTTCACCACCATCAATCGTATGTATGATATTACCCTTATATCCTACTGCCCACCCAAGATTACGATCAACAAAGCAAACATCACTTAACATTTCGCCGGTAGAGTCAAGATTTTGAGGATACCAAATATTACCCCCATCACTCGTGTGCCATAGTTTATCGTCATACCATCCCAGAGCCCAACCGTATTCAGAATCAATAAAAAAGATGTTCTGGAGATCGGGAGATTCAAGCCACGAGCTATGACTTTCTGTAATCTCCAATTTTATTTCCCATGTCTCACCCCCATCAGTCGTTCTCATTATCTTATTGTCACCAACTGCCAAACCGTTTAAGGCATCGATGAAATATATGGAGTTTAAGTCACCCCATTTGGGTTGACGGACGATTTGCCAGACTTCTTCTCCATAAATTACTTTTCCAGATGATAGTGTTTGTAAAATAATAAGCAGTGTGAAAATAGATAGATATGGTATTTTGGCTTTCATTGAATCCTCCATTTACCAAGTATGTACTGAAATTTCGCGAGATTGTCAAGCGAAAATTGGGCAAAAAGCTAACCTGAATTATTCAAATTAAAACACTATTCTAAAATCGATAGTAAGATTCATTCAATGTAAAAATTACAC
>JAZBPW010000049.1:0-9720 GCA_036351795.1 Candidatus Zhuqueibacterota bacterium
CATGTTGGCCACCAGCTCGGCGTTCGAGAAGAAATGACCGATCTCGAATGCCGCCGTTTCCGGCGCATCAGACCCATGACAGATGTTCTGCTCCGTGCTGTCGGCGTACATCTTGCGTATCTTTCCCTCCTTTGCCTCTGCCGGATCCGTTGCGCCGATCAACGCGCGGTAATCTTTGATCGCGTTTTCCTTTTCCAGCACCATCGGGACGCAGGGACCTGAGGTCATGAATGTCACCAGGTCTTTGAAAAAAGGTCTCTCCCTGTGCACAGCGTAAAACGCGCCAGCTGTATCCGGTGTCAACTTCACCAGTTTCATGGCCACAATTTTAAACCCCGCATCTTCGAGCCGATCAATCACTTTACCGACCAGGTTTTTTCTAACGCAATCAGGTTTCAGTATCGCAAGTGTTCTTTCCATTTCTACTCCTCATTTATTTTTCAAATATCTTTCTTTTCTTCATCGTTAGTGCTTCTCGATGATAGCATAGGCATCGTGGTTGTGGATGCTTTCGAAGCTCACCACCTCCACCTTATAGTCCAGAATATTTTCGTGCCGGTTCAGTTTCATCGCTACGTTGCGCACAACATCCTCTACAAAAGCCGCATTTTCGTACGCTTTCTCGGTGATGTATTTCTCGTCTTCCCGCTTGAGAAGCGAATACACCTGTTCCGAGGCACAACTCTCTACGATACTGATGATATCCTCAATCCATAAAAAGCCTTTGAACTGCACCTTCACAGTCACCTCACCCCGCTGGTTGTGCGCGTTATATTCGGAGATCTCTTTCGAGCAGGGACAGAGCGTGATGACAGGCACCGTCACTCCAAGCGTGAGCCGCATTTTGTCATTCAAAGATCCCAGGAACTGACAGTGATACTCCATCAGCGATTTTGACTTTGACACCGGGGCTTCCTTTTCGATGAAATAGGGAAAGGACAACTCCAAATGCGCGGCCTCGGCATCCAGTACGTTTTTCATCTCCTTCATGATATCACCCATTTTGTGGATATCCATGGCCATGGAATGCCTGTTGAGTATCTCGATGAACCGGCTCATATGCGTTCCACGAAAGTGATGCGGCAAATGCACCGACATATTCACGTTTGCTACCGTATGCTGCTTGTCATGAAATTTATCCGACAGTACGATCGGATAGCTCAAATTCTTCACACCAACTTTATCTATATCCAGATTTCTAAAATCTGCCTCATTTTGCACATCTTTCATCGCGTTTCCCATTTCATTCTCATATGATATTGTCAATTAGTTCAGATATGATTTTTGCCGACTTTTGGGTACAGCCAATATACGCATCATGCAGCTGCTGCTTTGCCGATTTATCCGATTTTGCTTTATAATTTAAAATGCGAGCAACGCTGTCCAAATAATCATAATTCAGGTAATCGTCGGCGGAAACTGTTAAACGATAGAGATCTCGTATATGTTTCAAAAAATTGAAAGCCTTGTTCAGCTCGCAAAATCGTTTCTCATTATCCGGATTGATACGGCACAGCGTCTCCATGAGTTTTCGATTCAGAGGTTCCCGAAGTCTGTGTTTCGCCTTGTAGATCAGCAGTACCATCTCAATATCGCGTAATCCGCCAATCGTCTCCTTAACCTGCGACAGCCCGTGCTCTATCTTTGATATCTTATCGTGTCTCGATTTCATCTCACCTATCATCTCCGCAATGTATTGATCGCTCTCGTCGAAGATATACGGTGCAATAATCTGATTCTCGAAATCCTTTTCAAAAGTAGTGCTTCCGACGATCATCCTTGAACCGAGCAACTGGGATTTGTCGATGAACAGATCTTCATGATCGCTGGACAGGTAGCCTTTCAGGTCTTCGAAGCGCGTAATGAAACTGCCGAAATGATCCGAAAAGCGAAAGTGAGGCATCGTTCCCCGTCTCATGATTTCCGTGTTCATTCGCGTCACGATCTTCTTTGTGAAATCGACGATCTTTTCATCATGCTCATTCAGGAGGATAATAATATCGTAATCATCATCGAATGCCTGCTCTCGTGCATGTCCACCAGAAGCATAGATGGCAAACAGATCCCGGCTTGGTATCACCTCACCCGTTTCATCGATCACGTTTTGCCTGCAGATATCGAACAATGCCTGCAGATAGATATCGGAAAATTCGGTAAACTCTTTATTTATCTTTTCAATGGGCTCTCCGTTAATGAGATCAAGTCCGACGCGCAGAAATTGAAGATCATAAAAATTGCCCAGTTCTCTCTTCTTTTCATCGAACGTGGGCAGAAGGTCGATGTTACCGAGAAATCCATTCGCTATCTCCTGAAGACGCGCTGTATCCTCCAGATCGAGGATATACTCCGGATAGTTGCTCACCACCCGAACGAGGAATCGCTCGAAATAGTGGCTATTGTCGAAATAGAGATTACAGAAATGGTTCATCTTTTCCGCGTATGCTGCCTCCTCCTCCGACCAGAGTCTGTCCTGGATCAGCGAGGCAAGAAATTGCTGTTCATCTTCATTGAGAATCTGAAGAAAATCGTTGAACAGGGGAGGAAATTGTCGAAAGATCTTGGTGAAATGCAGCGTGTGGTTGATATTCAGCCCAGCGTGCTTGAGAAATGCGGTTTTAAATCTCTTGACGATATCTTCGCACTCCAGTCTTCGCTTGTTTTTATCGAGGATCACCAGCAGATTCATCAGTGGATGAAATACATTCTCGGTCATGCGTGCATAGCGGTCGATAATGAGGTCCCTGTATTTGGGTTTCATTCCGGCGAGATCATCCACAAAATTTTCAAGGATATGGCTTTTCGGATCGTTCAGTGTCTCCAGAATATCATCCCAAAACCGCGTTCCTTTGAAGAAAGCCGAAGCCTGCAGGAAATCAATGGCGATATTGCCCGCATACCCCCGATGCTGGTCGTCTGGTGAAGCAGCCTTCAGCATGGGCTGAAACCGGCTGATCATCTTGAGATGAGCCGTAACCGATTCCAGCAGCTGCGCGGCGGCTTTCTTCGCACGCTCTACCTTTTCATGGTAATGGATCAACAGATGGTCCCATGCCTTTATCGCCCCCATGTCCCGGTAACCGAGAGTCTTTGCGACAAGCTCCAGCTGCTCCATCGTAGATGGATCGTCCAAACGGATTTCCTCTTCCTGAGCGATGAACAATTGGCAAAAATGCCGAAACACTTCAAGAAAGGAGATGGCATCTTCGATCTGGCAATAGAGCTTCTCACGCATCGAATCGCGTTCGCATAACAGAGATAGCACATCCCAGCGATTGCCCCGGTATATCCTGAAAATTGTCCGTCCGGCGAGTACCATGCCAAGCATCATGCGCAGCGCATCGTCCTTGGGGTTGAGTCTATTTTCGTCGATCTGACGGATCAACAGCGAACGGATTTCACCGAGGATGCCGCGCAGATAACCCTCGTGAAATTTATTGTCGCGATTATGGCTGTAGTAGTAGCGTCGCGTTATCTTGCGCTGAAATTGATGGAAGATCTCTTTCTTTCCGAGGATCGGCACTGCCATCAGCATTTCGCTGATGATCACAAAATCACCGATCTCATTATCGAGCAGCTGGCGATACTCATCGATAGAGGCAGTATATGTCTGCTCTCCCACATGTTCGGAAATATAGAGATGCATCTCAGTCGCCCACTTGAACATGTATTGCCGCAATTGACCGATGATGTGATTCAGCTCATCCCGGCCCTCAGTGCCATCATCGATGATCCCGACATCGATATCGTCCTGATGCGCGAGGCTCCCAACACTTGTTATCACGAAGTCCGGTCGCCGATCATTCTCACCGTACAACTGGTTCATGAATTTTTCCATCAACAGCGTTGTGAGCTTACGGAACTGTTTCCCAAAATCGAGAAGGAATTTTCTATAGATGGGGATGCGTTCGTCCGTGCGCGACAGATTGAGGCGCAGCACATCGAGTGACCGGAGATTCAGATGCAATATTTGAAAGGCATGATAGCATGCGAGAAAGCGAACTCGCTCCTTTTCATCACGGGCGACGTCCATGACAATATCCATCTCTCGGGATAGATCATAGGCGTTTTTCCAGAGATGCACCTCTTCGCTGCGTCCGGCAGCCTCAAGACGATCGACAAGATCCTGACCATGTTTTTCAATGATTTGGATAAATTTCTGGTGATGATTTGAGAGGATCTCGACGCGATTTTTCAGTCTGACAAAATTATTCTGCATAACTCAGGGAGGGGATATCGATTCAGTGTGAATCAGACCGTCAGCTTTTTCCCCATTTCAAGACCAAGTTTGAATGCCTTTTTATTCAGATTTTCCGTTCCCTTCGGCACGCGCGACAATATCGCTTTTTCGACGGCATCCACCGAGATAACGCTCACCAGAGAAGCGATGATGCCCAATGCCACTATATTGGCAACGATGATCTTGCCGATCTCACTTCTCGCCGCCTCGATGATGGGAAGCTTGTAAACTTTGAATTTTCCATCCGGCACATTCGTCACATAATCGGAATCGATGAGAAGGATACCGTCGTCCTTAAGATCCTCATGATATTTCGTGCAGGCTTCCTGTGTGAATGCAAGCAGCAGATCAATGTTGATTGCCTTCGGGTAATCGATTTCATCGTCTGAAATGATCACCTCAGACCGGCTGGCGCCTCCGCGAGCCTCTGGCCCATACGACTGGCTTTGTGTGGCATTGAGGTCGTCATAGATCGCGGCTGCTTCTGCCAATATCTTGCCGGCCAGCACCAATCCCTGTCCACCCTCTCCACTCAGGCGAATCTCATATCGAAAACTCATTGTTCTATCCCCTTCATCTGTTCAATCAATTTTTGATAATTGGCCGTATACTCCGGTCTTTCAATATCCACAAGGACGCCGGTAATGATCTTGTTCTCCAATTCCTTTTCGTCCATTTTCGCTGCTCTGCTCACGGTAACGGCGTCTTCCTTTAGAAGCTTCATCATTGCAGGCCCGTCACCCAGCCGGTTGCGCCTGCCAAAAGCCGTTGGGCAGGGTGTCATCACCTCAACCACGGAAAAACCCTTTTTCAATATCGCTTTTTCGATCAACCGGTCGAGGCGGATGGCGTCATACACCGTACCTCTGGCCACGAAACTGGCCCCAGCTGCTTCAGCCAGACCACTGATGTTGAACGAATTCTCCGGATTGCCCATCGGAGCAGTGCTGGCCTTGAAGTTTCTCGGCGTCGTAGGTGACACCTGTCCCCCGGTCATACCGTAAATATTGTTGTTGAACAGGACAACGGTAATATCGATATTGCGTCGCGCCGCGTGAATATAATGATTACCACCGATCGCTGTGGCGTCTCCATCACCAGTGACGACGATCACATGCATTTGGGGTTTCGCCATCTTCACGCCTGTGGCAAATGCCAGTGCCCGGCCATGCGTCGTATGAAGGGTATTGAAATCGACATATCCCGTAAGGCGGCTGGAACAGCCGATTCCGGAGACCATGCAGATTTCGTCTTTGTCCAGTCCGATCCGGTCGATGGCGCGCAGCATGGCTTTCAGAACGATCCCGTCACCGCAGCCGGGGCACCAGATCAAGGGAAACTTGTTTTTCCGAATATATTTCTCATAATCGAACATTATGCAATCTCCATGATGGCGTCAAGTATTTCCATGGGATTTATGGGTTCACCGTCGATGCGATTCAGCTTGACTATTTCGGATTGCCCGCGCGCTGCCCATTCGACCTCATGAGCGATCTGACCAAGATTCATTTCAGGCACAAGGATTTTACTGGTGCTTTCCGCCAGTCTCCTCGCCTGTTTTTGCGGGAACGGCCACAGCACTCCGGGCCTGACAAAATTGACTTTAACACCCTTCTCTCGCGCCCAGATCACGGCTCTTTTGGCCGAACGTGAGGTAGAACCATATGCGAAGACACCTATTTGGGCATCTTTCTCGTAATCCTCATCGACCTGAATGATATCGTCCGCATAGCGATCAATTTTTCTATTCAGCCGGTTCAGGAATTTATTGATTTCCGACTGCTTGTTTGTGGGGAAGCCGGTTTCATCGTGCACCAGGCCGGTGACGTGGAACCGATAGCCCTCACCAAAGCTGATCATCGGTGGCACATCCGATTCCGTATATTGATAAGGCAGATAATCATCAGTGAGAGAATCGGGGCGTACACGCTCCCATGTCTCAATCGTATTCTCTTCTGGAAGGACTACCTTCTCATTGACATGCGCGATTATCTCATCCAGCAGCAGAATCACCGGGACGCGGTATTTTTCCGACAGATTGAACGCACGAACCGTGTAATCGAATGTCTCCCTCACACTATTTGGGATCAAAGCGATGATTGGATGATCACCATGCGTACCCCATCGCGCCTGCATCACATCCGCCTGGGAGGCAAGCGTGGGCAGCCCTGTGCTGGGTCCGCCACGCATGACGTTAACAATCACGCACGGTACTTCGGCCATCGACGCATATCCGATATTTTCCTGTTTCAGGGAAAAACCGGGACCACTGGTAGCGGTCATGGATTTGGCGCCGGCGAGGGATGCTCCAATTACAGCCCCCATGGAACTGATCTCATCCTCCATCTGAATGAATTTCCCACCGATCTTCGGTAATTCGTATGACAGTATTTCCGCGATCTCCGAAGATGGTGTAATCGGATATCCGGCGAAAAACCTCAATCCCGCGGCGATAGCGCCTTCAGCACATGCTTCATTGCCGGTGATCACTCTTACTTTCTTTTTATTATTTCCGGAACTCATGAAATGTCCTATGAATACTATGAATTCTTTTCAACCATTATTGCAAAATCGGGGCAGCGGATCTCGCACAGACCGCAGGCAGTACAGGCATCGATATTTACGACCACTGCATGCCCCGCTTCCATGCCCAGTACGCTGTGGGGACAAAACTCAACGCAAATTCCACATCCCTTACACCACACCTCTTTTATGGTGATGGTAGGAAGTACCTTTGTTTTTTCCATCTTCTCAGATATCCGTAAAATTATTTTTTCTTTATTCTTCGAATGCTATTACTCATGCATTTGGGACAGGCTCTCTCTTTCATTACTTTTGGATTGTAAGTGTCCTTGAATTCGTGTCCGCAGCGTAAACACTTGAAGTCGGCAATTTCTTCGGCCATTTTATCACCTCACGTCATATTGATGAAATGCATGCAAATACCTGTCTGAATTTGGAAAATCAAAAAGCAACAGGACTGATAATCTATGTCGCAAGTCCGATGAAGAATTGGAGATAACCTCCAGACGCGCCCTGCTACCGCTCCTCTTCCCGTTCGCATAAGAAATTAAAATATAATAAATAAAGAATATATTTGCAAGTATAAATATTTTTTCCTTGACAAAAAGAATATTTTTTTCTATATTCTTCACAATTATCTTTAATTGGAAATATCATGGTCCATGCGACACCTCAAAATATGCCTGTTCATTACGTATACGCGGTAATGCTGCGACAGGATATTTCCGTCCTGAAATTATCCACGCCCCTCACTCTAGTAAGCCTTATCCGTGGACTAATTGCAGGTAACCTAATCATGATACGACTACTAGGTTGAATCATATCCGAGGTTACTCTGTAATAGTCAAAGCATAACACATCAACACAACGTTTCACCAGCAAAATAGCATCACAGAAGTAACCTCGGAGGGACAGGTGTATACTTACACTGTTAACTAACGAGGAGTCTCTATGCGAAGCGACAAAGTCAAAAGAGGCGTCGAACGCACGCCCAACCGGGCTTTGCTCTACGGAACTGGTTTGACAAAAGAGAGAATGGAAAGCCCATTCATCGGCGTCGCCAGCAGTTTTTCAGACATCGTTCCGGGCCATGTCGGTATGCGTGATCTGGAGCGGGCTATCGAGAATGGCATCCATCGTGCCGGCGGCACACCATTTGTTTTTGGTACACCGGCGATATGCGACGGAATCGCGATGGGACATGAGGGTATGAAATATTCACTACCCTCCCGTGAGCTCATCGCAGACATCGTTGAATCCATGGCAAATGCGCATGCGCTGGACGGACTCGTTCTGCTCACCAATTGCGACAAGATCACACCGGGAATGCTGATGGCAGCCGCACGCCTGGACATCCCTGCCATCGTGGTCACAGCCGGTCCGATGCTTTCAGGCAGTCTCAGTGGCAAACGGTTATCGCTCGTCCGCGACACGTTCGAGGCCGTTGGTCAACACGCAGCCGGAAACATTACGGCAGAACAACTGGAGAAAATGGAGATGGAAGCCTGCCCCGGATGTGGATCCTGCCAGGGTTTGTATACAGCCAACACCATGGCCTGTCTCACCGAAGCCATGGGCATGTCGCTTCCGGGTTCTGGTACGGGACTGGCCGGATCGGCGAAGAAAAAAAGACTTGCATTCGACAGCGGCAGGCATGCCGTAGAGCTCGTTCGTTCCGACACCACCGCCAGACAGATCATGACCCACGCCGCTTTTGAGAACGCCATCCGCCTGGATATGGCGCTCGGTGGGTCTACGAACTCCATACTACATCTGACGGCGATTGCCCATGAGGCAGGAATTGAATTGCCGCTCTCTCTTTTCGACGAGATCAGTCAAGACACACCGCATCTCACCGCCTTGCGTCCCGGTGGCGACTATTTCATGGAAGACCTCGAATACGTCGGAGGCATACCTGCCGTCATGAAAACACTGGAAAACAAAATGCACGATACAATGAGCGTCAATGGGAAATCGACGAAAGAGAACCTGACATCCCTTATGGTCCATGAGAATGAAGTCATTCACAAACCATCAGATCCTGTGCATAAAACCGGCGGCATTGCGGTCCTTCAGGGTAACCTTGCCCCGGATGGCTGTGTTGTGAAGCAATCGGCGGTTGCAGAGAATATGATGCAGTGTGAAGGAATTGCCAGAGTGTTCGATTCCGAGGAGGATGCCATGGATGCCATACTGGCGAACCGGATTCACAGGGGAGACGTGGTAGTCATCCGTTACGAAGGCCCGCAAGGCGGACCCGGTATGCGCGAGATGCTGAGTCCGACATCGGCCCTCATCGGCATGGGGCTGGGGCAATCCGTCGCGCTGCTCACGGACGGGCGCTTCTCCGGTGGTACGCGAGGCCCGTGCATCGGACACATCTCGCCCGAAGCGATGCAGGGCGGACCGATCGGACTTGTCCAGGAGGGCGATCTGATCAAAATCGATATTCACAAGCGTCTTCTTCAGCTCGCGGTTGATGATGCCGAACTTGAAAAAAGGCGCAAAGCCTGGTCCCGGCCTGAGCCGAAGATTAAGGAAGGTTACCTGGCGCGCTATGCCCGCTCGGTGACCTCCGCCGACAAGGGAGCAGTGGCCATATGAACAAGACAAAAAACACAGAATTGGCGAGAGCTTGCCGGCAACATTTCCGCCTGAGCAGCTCATCGCTCCAGAAAAATATCAATTGAAGTCGGTGTAACACAACGCTGTCACAGTGAGTGAATTCGAAGTGTGACAGGCGCAATATATGAACCAATATTTTTGAGCATCCTGTCATTTCCAGACTCTGGTCGAGATGACAGGCACTATGAGATCAGTATCTTCATTTTTCATTACACAAAGGAGAATTCATGGAACGCACCGGAGCGTATGTCGTAGCGGAAGCCTTGAAAAAGGAAGGTGTCAAGGCAATATTTGGTTTTCCCGGCGGCACGGTCATCGATATATTCGACGAATTC
>JAZBPW010000050.1:0-39579 GCA_036351795.1 Candidatus Zhuqueibacterota bacterium
AGTTAATGCTTTCCAATCATCCTGATGACTGTCTCTTCTGCGTTAAAAACGGCAATTGCGATCTGAGAATGCTGGCGGATGAACTTGGCATCCACGAGCGAACGCTCGTCAAAAGTGAAAAACATCAAGAGAAAGACGAGAGCAGCCCCTCTCTCATCAGAGACCCCAATAAATGCATCATGTGCGGACGCTGTGTTCGCGTGTGTGAAGACATCCAGGGAGTTGCCGCGATCGAACTCATGGGCAGAGGATTTGAAAGTTACATTGGAATCGCGGAAGACAAAGGTCTTGGGCTTTCCAGATGCATCAACTGTGGTCAATGTATCCTGGTCTGTCCGACCGGCGCTCTCTCCGAGAAAAGCGATATCCAGAAAGTGGTCGACGCACTGAATGATCCTGAAAAATACGTCGTCGTTCAGCACGCACCCTCGATTTCAGTGACAATCGCCGAAGAGTTCGGTGTCGAAGCGGGACATGATATCGATGGAAAGATGGTCGCCGCCCTTCGAAAGATCGGATTCAAGAAAGTTTTTGACACTTCATTTTCCGCCGACCTGACAATCATGGAAGAAGGTTCAGAGCTCGTACACAGGGTCAAAAACAATGGCAGGCTTCCAATGATGACCAGTTGTTCTCCGGGATGGATCAAATTTGTCGAGCAATTCTATCCGGACCTGCTCGAAAATGTATCAACATGTAAAAGTCCACAACAGATGATGGGGGCAGTGATCAAAAGCTTCTTCGCCGACAGAGAGAGTATATCACCAGACAAAATTTACAGCGTATCCATCATGCCCTGTACTGCGAAGAAATTCGAAGCCGAAAGGCCGGAAATGGCGAGAAACGGAATCCCCGATGTAGACGCGGTGCTGACAACAAGAGAACTCGGTCGCCTGATACGCATGCATGGTATCGACATGAGGGGTATCACTCCGGAAGACGCGGATACGCCATTCGGTGAACGAACGACGGCAGGCAAAATTTTCGGCGCATCGGGTGGTGTAATGGAAGCTGCCATTCGTACCGGTTATTATCTCTTGACGAATAAAAGGTTGAAAGATCTGGTGGTCAAACCCGTGCGCGGGCTCGAAGGAATAAAAGAAGCAAAGATAAGCGTCAACGGTCTGGATCTCGGTGTCGCCGTGGTCAGTGGACTTGGCAATGCGCGAAAGCTTCTCGACCAGATCCGTGACGGTCGTGATGACCTCCATTTCATCGAGATAATGACCTGTCCGGGCGGCTGTGTTGCTGGTGGCGGTCAGCCCATTGGTACGGATATCGAGAAAATTAAGGCACGGTCAAAAGCGCTCTACAAGATAGACAAGGACGAGAGTGTGAAGATGTCTCACGAAAACGAATCCATTCAGCGACTTTACAAGGAATTTCTCGGTGAGCCTCTTGGCAAAAAAAGTCATGAACTTCTTCACACACATTATCATGAACGAGAGATGAATTAACATACAGACGGAGGATTTGATACATGTCAACATCAACACTACCGCAGAATAAAGACGCGGTTACTTATACACTTGATGCAAAGCTGGTAAGCAATATTGAAAAGCTGGCCGATCAGTTCCCGGACAAGCACTCCGCAATTCTGCCGGCGCTCCACATCATTCAGGATGAATTTAACTGGATTCCGCCGGAAAGCGTGAATCAGCTGTGTGATATACTGGATACCACGCCGAACAAAATATATTCTGTCCTGACTTTCTATACAATGTTCCATACGAAACCTGTGGGTAAATATCACATTCAGGTCTGCCGAAATGTATCGTGTTCACTCATGGGCGCCTCAAATCTGATAGAACATCTGACACAAAAGCTGAATATTCAGCCAGGTGAGACCACGCCGGATGGCAAGTTTACATTGTCCCTTGTGGAATGTCTTGGCGCCTGCGGAAATGCACCAGTCATGATGCTGAATGATCGGTATCATGAAAATCTGACGGCTGACAAAATCGATGATATACTGAAATCTTTAGAATAAGGAGCATAGTTTCATGATCGAAGAGAAGAAAGTATTGACTCGTCATGCTGACTCTCCAGGCATGATCGACGTCAAAAACTACATAAAGGATAATGGATACAAAGGACTCGAAAAAGCCCTTGAGAAAAAACCTCTGGACATAGTAGAGGAAGTAAAGAAATCGTTTCTCAGAGGTCGCGGCGGCGCAGGATTTCCTACCGGATTCAAATGGTCATTTATACCGACTGACAAGACAAAGCCCCACTACCTGATTTGCAACGCAGACGAGGGTGAACCGGGGACATTCAAAGACCGGGTCATCATGGAAAATGATCCATTTCTGCTGATCGAAGGAATGACTATTGCAGCATACGCACTACAGGCTGATCTGGGATTCATATACATTCGCGGCGAATTCAAATGGATCGCTGAAATACTCGAACGGGCCATACAGGACGCACGCAAGGTCAATATGCTCGGTGAGAATATCATGGACAAGGGATTTGATTTCGATCTGATCGTCATGCGAGGCGCAGGCGCATACATTTGCGGAGAAGAGACTGCACTGATTGAGTCCATCGAAGGGAAAAGAGGACAGCCACGAATCAAACCGCCATTTCCGGCAAACTCCGGTCTTTACGGTTGTCCCACCATCGTCAATAACGTTGAAACACTGGCGAGCATTCCATTCATCGCCGAGCATGGTGCGGAAACCTACAAACTGATGGGAGGTTTTCAGGCAGCAGGCACAAAGCTCTATGGCATTTCCGGTCATGTGAACAGACCCGGTGTCTATGAATATCCCCTGGGTACGAATTTGAAAGATTTGATCCAGTACGCAGCAGGCGGGGTCAGAAACGACAAGAAGCTCAAGGCTGTGATCCCCGGTGGCTTATCCGCAACCATTCTAAAGGAGGATGAGATCGATATTCCCATGGACTTCGACTCATGTGTGAAAGCGGACACAATGCTCGGTTCTGGAGGTGTGATTGTGATGGACGAGGACACACCGATTCCCGAAATTGCACTTGCCACAATCAACTTTTATGTTCATGAGTCTTGTGGACAGTGCACACCCTGCCGCGAGGGTTTGGCAAAGATACAACAAATCCTGAAAATTCTTTTGGCAGGCAACGGAACGATACAGGATATAGACACCATTATAAAATTGGCCAACACTATCGATGGAACGACACTCTGCCCGCTCGGCGAAGCTGGTGGCGCGGTGATCAGGGCAATGATTAAAAAATTTCGCAGCGAATTCGACGCGCTGGTAAGCTAACTGGAGGAAATATGACAGATAAAAAGAAAATATTGATCATTGATGATGATATCGATTTCAGAGAACAGGCAAAGATTGTTCTGGAATCCGAAAATTACATTGTGATGCAAGCTGAGGATGGTATTACCGGACTCGAGCTGGTGAAAAACGATAAACCCGATTTCATTCTTCTGGATGTGATGATGGAAGAAGTGGATACCGGATGCAAGGTCGCTGAAGACATCAGCAAAATCGCACCGGAGACACCCATCGTCATTTTATCTTCATTCGCCAATGCCGCGCATCAGATGTTCGATACGTCAAAAGTGCCGGTGAAAGAGTATCTTCAGAAACCTCTGAAGTCTGACGAGCTCATCGCGTTGGCCAGAAAGTACATCTGATCATACGACCGGTTCAGCAAAGAGAAGCAGCATGATTCATTGAAAACACTAAGATCCATTCATAACTAAATCGGCTAAGGGAGGTTTCAAATGGCTCAAGAAAAAATTTTAATCATCGATGATGACGAAGACATTAGAATCTCACTTCGGGCCTTGCTGGAAAGTCAGAAATATACGGTTTTCGACGCGGCATCTGGTAAAGACGGGCTCGAACAAATCAAAAAGGTTGAACCGGATCTCATCGTTCTGGATATTATGATGGAAACCATTGATCAGGGTTACAGCCTGAATCAAGTGATCAAATTCCAGAGCAAATATGAGAAATACAAAAATATCCCGATAATCATGCTTTCAACAATTCAGGAGGATCCGTATACTCGGTTCGCACAGGCCGGAGGGCAGGTTGAGATGATCATACCGGATCAGTATATGACCAAGCCTGTGGACGTACCGAAGTTTCTGGAACTGGTTCATGAATTACTGAAGAATTGATCATGGATGAGAAACGGATCTATGTCATCGATGATGATGCGGTAATGCGCATGTCATGTCAGCAAATTCTCAGTAAAGAGGGTTATACTGTCGAAATATTCGAAAATGGAGAAAAGGGTCTGACCAGGGTGAACGAATGCAAGCCCAAACTCATTGTCGTCGACCTCAAGATGCCGAAGATCGGTGGCCTGGAAGTCATTAACCGCGTCCACGAAATGGATCAGAATATCGTCATTATCGTCATCACCGGCTACGCCACTGTCGACACGGCGGTTGAAGCCATGAAAGCCGGTGCTTATGATTTTCTTCCCAAACCATTCACTCCTGATGAACTCCGATTGATCGTATACCGGGCTCTGGAACGCCAGCAACTGATCGAGGAATCCACTCGTCTCCGCAAGGAGAATGAGAAGATGCAGCGACAATTCATTACCTTCGTCTCTCACCAGCTGCAGTCTCCTCTGGCGGCTGTTCAGCAATATCTGGATGTACTCGAGCATCTGGGAGATGTCCCGAACAGAGAGAAGCTGGAAAAGGAGTGGCTCCAACGTTCTCATATTAAAATCAAGGAGTTGCTCACGCTGATAAAGGATTGGCTTAAGATATCTAAGATCGAAAGCGGCTCTTTCGCGGAAAGGGCCAGGAAGATCGCGATCACCCCTCTTATCAAAAGTATTTACGAAACCTTTGAAAAGTCAGCGAAAGATAAAGAATTGAGTATGGAGTTGCAGGTGGACGAACCGGTCAGCGATGTATTATCGGATGAGGAGTGCCTGAACGTCCTGATTTCAAATCTTGTTGAAAACGCGATCAAGTACAACAAGCAGAATGGACGCGTGACTATCGCTGTCAAGGAAGCAGCGAACTTCATAACAATCTCTGTTTCAGATACCGGAATTGGCATTTCCAAAGAAAATCTAAATATAATTTTCGAAGAATTTCACCGCATCAGGACCGAATCGACAAAGGATATTGCAGGCACCGGCTTGGGACTCACGATATGCAAAAAGATCATTCATGAGATGGGTGGAAATATTCAGGTCGAAAGCAAACTGGGAGAGGGATCTACATTCACGGTTCGTATACCTGTTGCGCATTGATCACAGCCGGTCACCGGACAAAAGGCTTCAACCATTAATTGAAGGAGTATGCCTTGTTCAGTATTCTGAAAACATTATCGCTTAAAGCCAAGATCATCATCATTTATGTCGTCATTCTCGGCGTCGGGGGACTGCTGACTTCGTTCATCGGCTCTCTGATCGTAAATGACACCATCATGAATCAGGCCAAGAGCAAAATATATCACGATCTGAAGACATCGCGTATGGTTTACGATAATCAATTGATGTTCATCAAGCATGAAGTCAATGCGAGGGCCTGCAAGCATCATATCCAGGACTATCTGAGCCGTAATGACCTGGAAACTTTGAAAATCCATCTTCGTCAAATTCGAAGAGATATTGGTCTGGATTTCCTGTCTTTGACAGACAAAGAGGGACGCGTACTTTTTCGAGCGACCAATCCGGACAGCCTGGGCGACGATCTGTCCTATCTGTCTGTCATTGATGCGGCGCTCAATGGTCTGGTGATTGCCTCGACAGAATCATTCCCGCGAGAACTGCTGATGCGGGAGAGTGAGCAGCTGGCGCGGCAGGCGAATATCCAGTTGATCGACACACCAAAAGCCAGACCGACTGACAAAACTGCGGAAACATCCGGACTTGTCATGATAGCCGCATCGCCCATCATTAATCAAGAAGATGATATACTCGGAGTGCTTTATGGCGGGCATCTGCTCAACAAGAATTACAGCATCGTAGACAAAGTATGGGAACTGGTTTTCCGCGGTGAAAAATATAAGGACGAAGACATTGGTACTGTGACGATTTTTCTAGACGATCTCAGAATTTCTACAAATGTAAAAACAAAAGATAACAACCGTGCGATTGGGACAAGAGTATCAGCGGAGGTGTATAACGCCGTACTGCTGAACGGGAATGAGTGGTCGGACAGGGCTTTTGTCGTAAACGACTGGTATATCAGCGAATATGAGCCTATACGCAACTACGAAAATGATATTATCGGCATCCTGTATGTCGGTGTACTTGAGAAAGCGTATCTGGCAATTCGTAACCGTGTTATATTGACCTTTCTTGGAGTTGCATCGCTTGGATTCATCTTCATTATCCTGATCAGTTATCTGATCACAAGAACCATTACCCGCCCACTCGGCGAGATGGTGAAAATTACACAGTCCATAACGTCGGGTGACCTGAATCATGAAGTCAAGGTCGATTCTTCGGATGAGATCGGACAGCTTGGCTCTTCATTCAATACGATGGTGAAAAGTTTGCGCAAGATGCGCGGCGAACTCGAGAATTGGGGAAAAACACTGGAGCAGAAGGTCAAAAAACGGACTGAAGAACTGCGCGCAATGCAGAACAAGGTCATTCAAACGGAGCGTTTGGCATCGCTTGGTAAAATGGCGGCTGGCATCGCACATGAGATCAATAATCCACTGGGCGGGATCCTCGTCTTGAGTTCATTATGCCTCGAAGATCTGAAAGACGACGATCCAAACCGGTCCAATCTCGAGGAGATCGTCAAGCAGACCATTCGCTGCCGTGATATTGTTAAGGGACTTCTACAATTTTCAAGGCAAACAGAGCCCAAAATGTCAGTGGTTAAGATCGATGATATTTTAAAGAATACGCTCTCTTTAATCGAGAAACAGGCCATTTTTCACAACATTGAAATCGAAAAGAAATTTTCAGAAGATCTTCCCTATGTCACTGCCGACGAATCGCAGATGCAGCAGGTGTTCATGAATGTGATATTAAACGCCTCACAGGCGATGAAAGAGATCGGGACACTGACTTTGGAAACAGCATACAACAAGGATGATAACATGGTCGTAATCACATTCACAGATAGTGGTGACGGAATCAAACCGGAAATCATCGATAAAATTTTTGATCCCTTCTTCACGACCAAGGATGTGGGGGAGGGCACCGGATTGGGTTTATCCATCGCCTACGGCATCGTGACAAAGCATAGTGGAAAGATGTCTGTGGACAGTAAAGTTGGAGAGAGTACAACCTTCACTATTCAGCTCCCTGCCAGCACATCCAACTAAAAAGGTTGGAACTTTTATGCGTTGAAATTTTTTAACTTATAATGGCTTTGAAATCATTTAACATCTTGGTCGCCGATGATGAGGAGATCATCAGAACAGGGATTCAGCAGATTCTTGTCAAGGATGGTCACAAACTCTTTCTCGCCATGGATGGCATCGAGGCATTGAAAAAAGCGAGTGAATGCCATATCGACATTGCATTTGTCGATCTGAAAATGCCGAAAAAAAACGGTTTAGAGGTTTTAAATGAAATCAAAATAAAATCGCCATCCACTGAAGTCGTCATTATCACTGGTTATGCGACTGTTGAAACTGCAGTCGATGCCATGAAAAACGGCGCCTATGATTACATTTCAAAACCATTCACGCCCAATACAATCCGTCTTGTTCTGCAAAAAATCCAAGAAAAGCATACCCTGCTCACTGACTCAGTGAAACAGGATATAACTCTTGAATTCAACGATTCACACGATGTCATCGTTGGATCAAGCGTGCGAATGCTGCAAACTTATGAGCTTATCCATAAAGTCGCTCCGACGGACAGCACTATACTTATCACTGGAGAAAGCGGGACTGGCAAGGAATTGATCGCAAAAGCGATCCACCATAACAGTCTCAGGAGAGGCAAGCCATTCCTGACCGTTGACTGCGGTTCTCTTGTGGAAACACTTTTTGAGAGCGAACTTTTCGGACATATCAAGGGCTCGTTTACAGGTGCCGTGGCGACAAAGCACGGGAGTTTCGAGCTGGCGCACAAGGGATCATTCTTCTTCGACGAGATCAGCAACATCTCATTGAGCATACAGGCCAAAATACTGAGAGCTATTCAGGAAAAGGAGATAAAGCGTGTAGGCGCCACTGAGACGATAAAGGTCGATGTTCGCGTTATTGCGGCCACGAATGAAGATCTTAGAAGCCTCGTCGAACAGGGCACTTTTCGGGAAGACCTTTTCTACCGTCTCAGCGTCATACCGATACACCTTCCTCCTCTCAGAGAAAGAAAAGATGATATTATCGCCCTGACAACGCATTTCCTTCAAAAGTACAACAAGCGAAGAGATCGAAATATTCGGGGTATTTCGGATCGTGTGCGAAATTTGCTGCTCAATTATCAATGGCCGGGAAATGTAAGGGAGCTTGAAAATGTGATGGAACGTGCTGTGGTCATCGAGGACTCGGACCAGATAACTTTCTCGAGTCTGCCGGGGCATATCAAGAATGAAGAAATGAACACCAGAGGATTCGAGGCCAGTGTACGGCCTCTTGAAGAGATTGAAATGGATTACATCTCCAAAGCTCTCAAAATGACGAACTGGAACCGTAGTAAAACTGCCAGGTTATTGGGAATAGACAGGAAAACACTTTACGACAAGATTAAAAAATATAACATTCAGAAATAATCATAAAGGCATCATCGCGCTATTCTGAAGGGATATCAATGACAGATTGGTACAAATTAAATATTGATGAAGTCGCTTCAAAACTCGATACGAATATTGAAAACGGGCTGTCACCACGCGAAGCTGAGTCACGTTTGACCAAGTACGGTAAAAATGAACTCATCGACAAGGGGATGAAAAAACCATGGATTATTCTCTGGGAACAGTTTACAGAGGTAATGGTCATCATGCTGATCATTGCATCTATCATCTCATTCGCTTTTGGTGAGTATAAGGATGCAATCGCCATACTCGTGATCGTTCTGATCAATGCCTATCTCGGATTCACGCAGGAATATAAAGCGGAAAAAGAGATGGCCGCGCTGAAGAAGCTCTCGACACCGACAGTGAAAGTACGCAGAGGTGGCCATGTGTTGCAGATTTCTTCAGTCGAACTTGTTCCCGGCGACGTGCTACTCCTGGAGGCTGGAAATACGGTACCTGCGGATGCACGTTTGGTCGAGAGCGCAAATCTAAGGGCCCAGGAGGCAACACTCACGGGCGAATCCGAACCCGTGGATAAGGACGCAAAAGCACTGTATGAGTCGAATAAAGGAATTGGCGACAGATCCAATATGGTCTTCATGGGTACCAATATCACCTATGGCCGGTCCATTGCTATCGTCACCGGTACCGCGATGGACACTGAGCTGGGACACATCGCCGCTCTGATACAGAAAGTCGATTCAGAACCGACGCCTCTGCAAAAGCGACTTGCACAGCTTGGCAAGGGACTGGCACTCGCCGCAATCATCATCGTTGCCATTATATTCGTCATCGGCATCACACGCGGTGAATCCATCGAACACATGTTCATTACCGCCGTCAGTCTGGCTGTTTCGGCAGTCCCGGAAGGTCTACCCGCCGTGGTCACCATCGCGCTTGCATTGGGAGCGCGCAGAATGCTGAAACGCCACGCATTGATCCGGAAGCTTCCAGCGGTTGAGACATTGGGATCGGTTACCGTGATCTGTTCCGACAAGACAGGAACCCTGACGAAAAACGAAATGACAGTCACGATCCTGGACGTTGCCGGAGAGCGTATCGATTTGATCCATGCCCTGGATGGAACGGCTCCTTTCGATGAATCAGAAACACCTGGGACTGATGATCTGCTCGGAAATCCATCCCTCGCTTTGATGGTTGCAGGAGGTGCATTGTGCAATGACGCCATCATTGAGGCCGACGAGTCACCCGACAGTCAATACAGAACAATTGGTGATCCAACTGAAATCGCATTGCTGATCGCAGCCGCTAAATCCGGGATCATGAAATCTGACCTTGAGAAGGTATTCCCGCGAGTATCTGAATTCCCATTCGACTCGGATCGCAAAAGCATGAGTACTTTGCATCGATGTCCAGTCGACAACGAGGAGATTCCTGACGTTTTGAAGGAAGCATGGGAAATCACCAGCTCAATCGGTACTCCGGAAAATATCGCCTTCACGAAAGGTGCGATAAAGCGGCTTCTCAATATCTCGACACGTGTCTGGATCAACGATCATATTGAAAATATCAATGATGAATACAGAGAACGCATCCTTGCAGTGCACGATGAATTGGCTGAAAAGGGCATGCGTGTTCTCGGCGTTGGTTTCCAGCCTAATGCCGGGATCCCTGAAAAAGGGAAAGAACAGGAGCTGGAAAGATATCTCGTCTTCGTTGGCCTCGTTGCCATGATGGACCCGGCGCGTCCGGAAGTGAAGGACGCGGTTCAGACATGTGTTACGGCGGGCATCCGGCCGATGATGATCACTGGTGATCATCCGTTAACTGCACAGCATATCGCGAGTGAGCTTGGAATCGGCAATAATGACCGATACCTGACCGGCGAGGACCTCGATCAAATGACGAGCGAAGAGCTTGATAAAGCTGTCGCTGAGGTGGATGTCTACGCGCGGGTATCGCCCGAGCACAAACTGAATCTCATTCAGGCGCTTCAAAAAAGAGGCGAAATTGTTGCCATGACAGGCGATGGCGTGAACGATGCGCCGGCACTTAAAACAGCCACCATAGGCGTCTCCATGGGGATCACAGGTACCGACGTCGCCAAAGAGGCGGCGGATATCGTGCTTCAGGATGACAATTTCGCTACGATCGTTGCTGCCGTTGAAGAGGGCAGAACGATTTACGACAACATCAGAAAGTTCATTAAATACCTTTTGAACAGCAACTCAGGTGAAATCTGGGTCATGATGATTGCACCATTCCTTAAGATGCCTTTGCCACTGCTTCCCATACAGATTTTGTGGTTGAACCTTGTCACCGATGGTTTTCCAGCGCTGGCTCTTGGTGTTGAGCCGCCGGAAAAAGGTACCATGCGCAGAAATCCGTATCCTCCATCAGAGGGATTCTTCACACGCGGACTTGGTGTGGACATCGTATGGACAGGATTGCTCATGGGAATCCTGTCACTCGGTGTCGGCTTCTACTACTGGCTGATCGATCCCAATGGTTTATGGCAGACAATGGTATTTGCCACGATCACGTTTTCATCGATGTTCATCGCATTGGCGATCCGTTCCGAGAAAGAGTCTTTCTTCAGCATGCGGTTATTCAGCAATAAATTTTTGATTGGATCAGTGGCGCTCACGATGCTGTTGCAGCTTATCGTTATTTACTGGAAACCGCTGCAGCCAATCTTCAATACGAAATCGCTCATGCTCAAAGATTTGCTCCTGAGCGTTGGATTGAGCACAATTGTTTTCTGGGCCATCGAACTTAAAAAACTGATATTAAGAATACGGAGCAGAAGCTGATATGGTTGAAATCACCGATACGATAATACAGAAGTCCATCGATCGTCCTCGCCTGAATAATGCCATGGAACTTGAGAAGGCTGTCGAAGATGCCCGTGATGCTCAGACCGAATGGGCTCAAATTCCAGTAACAAACAGATCCAAAATCATCCTTAAAATTCGCGATGAGCTTCTCAGACGCGGTGACGAAATCGCGGACATCATATCAAAGGAGAACGGCAAAGTTCGATTTGATGCGTATACTACAGAAATCCTTCCCGGGATCATGGCCGTTTCCCACTATTGTAAAAACGCGAATAAATTCCTTCGCGATACCGGTACCGGTTTCGGAAGTCTCATGACGATTCACAAAAGAAGCAAAATAATCAGGATCCCCTACGGCGTCATTGGCATCATTTCGCCGTGGAATTACCCCTTCTCGATACCATTTTCAGAGGTGATCACCGGAATCCTGGCGGGGAACGCCGTCATCCTCAAGGTTGCAAGTGAAACACAGCGCGTTGGACTCGCTATAAAAAACCTCATAGAGAGCGCAGATATTCCCTCAGGTCTCTTTTCATATATAAACATGCCGGGTAGAATTTTCGGAGAAGAACTGTTGAAGAACAGAATCGATAAAATTTTCTTCACCGGCTCTGTTTCTGTTGGGAAGATCTTGATGGAAAAGGCTTCCCACAGCCTCACACCACTCTGCCTGGAGCTGGGTGGTAATGATCCGATGATCGTCTGCGAAGATGCGAATATGACTCGTGCAGTTGGAGGCGCCATGTGGGCTGGATACTCCAACAGTGGACAATCGTGTGGCAGCGTCGAACGCCTGTATCTCCACGAAAGCATTTATGACGAATTTCTCTCTCTTCTAAAGACTGAAGTTGACAATATCAGAGTCGGTCTGGATATTGATTTCAATGTCGATATGGGTGCGATGACCACACAATCACGAATCGATACAGTCAAGGACCATATTGATGATGCAATCGCGAAAGGGGCAAAAATTTACGCCCAATCCCGGGTGACTTCAGACAATGGTGCACACAACATGCTTCCGGCAACCGTGCTCACGGATGTCGATCATCGCATGAAGATCATGCAAGAGGAGACATTCGGTCCTGTAATTGGCGTGATGAAATTCAGCACAATATCTGAAGCGCTGACGCTTGCCAACGATTCAGCACTGGGATTGACAGCCTCGATTTGGACCAAGAACAGAGAGGAAGCAAAAAAAATAGCAAGAAACCTGCGTGTGGGCGTGGTGACCATTAATGATCATTTGATGAGCCATGGTATGGCTGAAACACCATGGGGAGGTTTAAAGGAGTCTGGATTTGGCCGGACGCATGGGAAGCCCGGATTTGATGAAATGACCCATCCGTTAACCGTCGTTGATGATCTGTTGCCTCAGCTGAAAAAGGCATTCTGGTGGTATCCATATAGTGCGAATCTCTACCAGGGCTTCAAGAGCCTGGCTCACGTCATATACGCGTCACGTTTGAGTGAAAGACTGAAAGCGTTAAAGAAGATACATAATGTATTCCGCTGGAAGTAGTCCCTGATTGTGACAGAACAAGACTTGCTACCGATACTTTTTTTTGTTCAGGCAGCACTTCTTCCTTGAATTCCATCTCCCGGTCAGATCAGGAAAAATTCATATTCGTTAGAACCAGTCGCTTTGTTTTTACAAGCGTGCTGTACAAGAACACGGCTGCTGTAATTGCAAACGAGTTTCAAAAGATCATTTTTAAGCACTCTGAACTTCTGGCTCTTCAAGCTGACAAGCAGTCCCTCCGCAGAATCCGAACCACTTTCGAAGAACACATGGGGTGATTCACCTATCAGGACAAACCATTCTCCCCTCACCTGCATTCCCAGATTTTCCATACCCGGATGGAATACATTTTTAATATAATGATCGTAATCAGCCTCTTTGCCCGGTATAATATCCCAATATTGACTGAATTTAATCGTGCCGCGAGAACAGGCTTTGGGGAGTTCCTTGAATCTATTACTTGAGACCATCATCTTGCTTCGATAATCAGCGACCATTGTGAGTAATTTAGCATTTGTGCGCCGGAATTCGTCGCTCTTGAGAGCTGATTCGATATGATCCAGATCGATAGTCAACCCCTCGGAAATGATCTGCGGGCTGGAGCCGATCAGGGCGCTCCAAAGCGCCACGATCTGGATACCAAGGCCATTCATGGTTGGTATGCGCGATCGTTGCATGAAATCGATATATTCCTGCATGCGATCCGGAATCACATTCCAATACTCGTTGAATTTAATGGCCATGCGGGCACCTCCCTTACGTTTCAGTTCAATGGAGACTTCTCGTGTCATTATTTTACTAAAAATGGATAACAAAATCAAGTAAAAAAAAAGACAACCTTAATTGGGTCGTCTTTTTAATATATGATTTTGATGGCGACATCCTGCGATGTATCTCGCCACCATGTCTATGGAAAGTCGGTGTAATTACTTCTTGATTTCAGCGTCAGCTTCAGGAGCCTTTTCTGACTTACTCTTCTTGCTGGCTTTAGCCTTAGGCTTTTCCGCCTCTACCTCAGCTGTCTGGGTTTTCGCTTTTTCAGTCTTGCCTTTACTTTCTGCCTTCTCTTTTTTCTTTTCTTTTTTGACACCCTCAAATCCAACGAGCTCAATATAGGCCAGCGAAGCACCATCACCTTGCCGCTGTCCCAACTTCGTAATCCTCGTATAACCACCGTTCCTGTCACTGTATTGTGGAGCGATATCATTGAAAAGCGTGCGCACGGCCTCTTTATCGCGAATAAGCTTCAGCGCTTCTCTCCGGGCTGCGACTGTGCCTTTCTTGGCAAAGGTAATCGACCGTTCAACCACTTTTCTGGTCTCTTTTGCCTTTGCGACTGTTGTCTTTATCTTCTTATGTTCCACCAGCGACATTGCCAGATTGGCAAGTAATGCCTTACGGTGACTCGTTGTAATTCCAAGCTTTTTTACAGTTCTTCTATGTCTCATAGTATGTAACCTTTTCCTTTAATCAGCCTCGGATTTCAGATAATGCTCTACATCCATCCCGAAATACAGTCCTTTGTCTTCGAGTATCTTTGAGAGCTCAGTCAATGATTTTCTACCGAAATTTCTGAATTTCAACATTTCCTGTTCATCCCGTTTCACGAGATCGCCGATGGTCTTGATATTCGCTGCCATCAGGCAATTGTGTGATCTAACCGACAATTCGAGTTCATCAACACTCATCTTCAACAATTTTCTGATACGGAGTACTTCTTCATCAATTTCAGATACTTCCTCCTCTTCGGGTTCAATATCGAAGTTGATAAAAAGCTGAATATGATCTTTTAGTATCTTGCCCGCATAGGTCAATGCATCATCCGGAGTGATACTTCCATCCGTCTTTATTTCGATCGTCAATTTTTCATAGTCAATTCGCTGTCCAACTCTTGTCTGCTCAACATGATACTTCACATTTTCTATCGGAGAAAATATCGCATCGATGGGAATGGTGTTAATCGGTTGATCCGGAAGCTTATTCTCTTCCGCCGGCACGTAGCCTTTCCCACGACCGATCCGTAGTTCCAGATTGAATTCCGCATCCTTATTCAGAGTCGCGATGTGTTTGTCTGGATTTAATATCTCAAATTCAGTCATTCCATTTTGAATATCCGATGCGATAAAATCTTTCGGTCCCTTCAGCTGCAGCACGATCTTCTCAGGTTTTTTATTGAGAAGCTTGATACGCACTTCCTTCAGATTGAGTATCATCTCCGCAACATCTTCGACGACTCCGGGAATGGTGGAGAATTCATGATACACTTCGTCCAGACGAATCATTGTTATTGCGGCGCCCTGAAGCGAAGATATTAAAACTCTTCGAAAGGCATTGCCCAATGTCGTCCCGAATCCTCTCTCCAGAGGCTGTACGGTAAATTTTCCGTACGTATTGGTATATGTCGATTCATCTAAATCTATACTTTCTGGCATACGTAAATATGGCCAATTCATAATCTATACCTCAAATTGAATTTAAGGAATCTACACGTTATTAACTTTTATTTCGAGTACAATTCAACGATTAACTGCTCATTGACTTGAGTCGGAATCTCTTCCCTGGTCGGGATTTCAAGAAGTACACCGGTCAAATTGGGCTTATCCAGGCTCAACCAGTTATACTGTTTTCCCTCTTTCACACGTCGCATCGATGTATGGATCAAGTTCAGTTTCTTGCTCTTTTCGCATACCTTGATCTCGTCTCCCGCCTTAACCTGATAAGAAGGAATATCGACAAGTTGATCGTTTACGGTAAAATGACGATGCCGTACCAACTGCCTTGCGGTTTTTCGGGATGGAGCGAAACCAAGTCTAAAAACGACATTGTCGAGTCTCCTCTCAAGAAGTTTCAGCAAGTTTTCACCGGTGATTCCTTTTTCTCTGGCAGCTTCAGCAAAATAGTTTCTGAACTGTTTTTCCAGAATACCATAAATACGGCGGACCTTCTGCTTCTCTCTCAACTGGATTCCATATTCCGACTTTTTGAAACGTCTGGTTCTACCGTGCTGTCCAGGTGCATATCCTTTTTTTTCAAACGGACATTTATTTGAAAAGCATTTCGTGCCTTTTAAAAACAATTTTTGTTCTTCTCGTCGACATAGCTTACAATCGGCTTGTGTATATCTTGCCATTCAAAATCCTCCGATTAAACCCGTCTTCTCTTTGGTGGTCTGCAACCATTATGAGGGATGGGCGTCACATCTTTAATAGCCGTAATTTCCAGGCCCGCTGCCTGAAGCGATCGAACCGCTGCTTCGCGTCCAGACCCTGGCCCCTTCAACAATACTTCCACTCTTTTTAATCCCAGATCTATGGCTTCTTTTGCTGCCGACTCTGCGCTCATCTGAGCAGCAAAAGGGGTGCTCTTTCTTGATCCCTTGAAGCCCATACGTCCAGCTGCCGCCCAGGAGATCACATTGCCATAATTATCCGTGAGCGAAATGATCGTGTTATTGAATGTCGCATTGATATGCGCGACACCATTGGCTTCAACTTTTTCGCGTTTTTTGGTTCTTTTCCGTTTTGGACCAGCCAAGTTAAACCTCCATCATTATTTTTTCTTGATACTGACAGATCTCTTTCTGCTGCCGCCTCGTGTCCGGGCGTTCGTATGCGTGCGCTGTCCTCTGACAGGCAATCCTCGGCGATGCCTCAATCCACGATAGCTTCCGATATCCATGAGTCTCTTGATATTCATTGATATTTCAGTCCGAAGCGCACCTTCCACCTTATATTCGCCAATCACGTTACGAATACGCGACGCTTCATCACTGCTTAGATCCTTTACCCGTATATCCGGATTGACATCGGCTTTGGATAAAATTTTCTTCGAAGTTGGCAGACCGATTCCATAAATGTATGTGAGTGCGACTTCAACTCGCTTCTCTTTAGGAAGGTCTATCCCTGCGATACGAGCCAATATTACCTCCTGCGATTAGTTCTATCCCTGTCGCTGTTTGTGACGTGGATTTGTACAAATTACTCTAATTTTACCCTTGCGCCTAATTATCTTGCAATTATCGCATATTTTTTTTACTGATGACCGTACTTTCATGTCAAAGCCTTTTCGCTTATTTATATCTGTAAGTTATTCTTCCCCGGTTTAAATCATAGGGTGACAACTCTACCATCACTTTATCACCAGGCAGTATTTTAATAAAGTGCATCCTCATTTTTCCCGAAATGTGTGCAAGTACCTGGTGTCCGTTTTCTAATTCGACTTTAAAAGAGGCATTCGGAAGAGTCTCTAATATCGTACCATCAACTTTAATTGCTTCTTCCTTTGGCATATAATCTCCTCTTTAAATTACCAGACTGATTGATTGTTCTGAAACCTGCTGAACCGTATTATTTACAGTTCGCATTATCAAAGACCGAGTGTCAATATATCCGGTCCATCATCGGTAATCGCGATCGTATGTTCAAAATGTGCGGACGGGAGTCCATCTATGGTGACGACGGTCCAGTTGTCATCAAGAGTTTTTACCTCGTATCCTCCCATATTGACCATCGGTTCAATCGCGAATACCATCCCCGGTTTCAGTCGGGGACCCTGATTTGGCTTTCCATAATTCGGTATCTGCGGTTCTTCATGCAGATTTCTACCGATGCCATGACCAACCAGATCTCGAACAACGGAAAAGCCTGCGGCTTCGACATGCACCTGCACCGCGTGAGAGATATCTGATAACCGGTTTCCCGGTATTGCCTTGTCAATCCCCTTGTATAGCGCCTCCCTCGTCACAGCCATCAGGCGCCGTTTTTCCTCACTTACCTCACCTACTGCGAACGTCTTCGCCGCATCTCCATGATAATTTTCAAATTCAACGCCGATATCAACGCTGATGATCTCACCTTCTTCCAGACGTCTGTCGCCGGGAATGCCATGAACAACCTGTTCATCTATCGACGCGCAAATCGACGCCGGATAACCACTGTAACCCTTGAAAGAGGGTATCGCATTTCGGGACTTGATGAAACTCTCGACCGCTTCATCGAGTTCGCCACTGGTGATTCCCGGTTTGATCAATTTTTCAACAACATCAAACGCTCCGACAACCATTGAAGCGCTCTCTCGCATAATCTCAATTTCCCGCTGGCTCTTGATGATAATCATGAGGTATGGAGAATCTCCCTGATTCTATCCTGTACCTCCTCAACACTGCCTGCGCCAATTACATGCCGGAGTTTAGACTGTCTTTCGTAATACTCTTTTAAAGGCGCTGTCTTTTCCTCATACACAGCCAGACGCTTCGTCACGGTTGTTTCATTATCGTCAGAACGCTGGATTATCTCTCCACCGCACATGCGGCATTTCATATCTCCCGGTGGCGGATCGCTTAGCATATTGTAGTCTTTGCCGCATACACTGCAGACACGCCGGCTCGTCAACCTCATCACAAGAGCATTTTCAGCCACTTCCAGGGCGATCACATGTTCGATGTCTATCTTTTCTCCAGACAGCAAATGATCCAGTGCTTCTGCCTGTGTTACCGTTCTCGGGAATCCATCCAGGATAAATCCCTTTTCGCAATCTGCTTCTCTCAAGCGATCCCGAATGATGCCTATCATCACATCATCAGGTACCAGTTCACCGGCATCCATGTATAACTTGGCCTTGATGCCCAATGGTGATTCCTGCTTGACCGCTGAGCGCAAGATCTCACCGGTCGATATATTCGGAATGCCGAAATAGTTTGACAGTAAATTTCCCTGTGTTCCTTTGCCCGTTCCGGGAGCTCCCAGCATAATGATCTGCATTCGAATTTCCTAACGCCGTCCTCTCATCTTGCCGGATTTCAAAAATCCATCATAGTGACGCATCAGGAGATGCGATTCTATCTGCTGCATCGTGTCAAGAGCCACGCCCACGATGATCAGCAGGGATGTGCCTCCGTAAAATGAAGCGAAGTCGAAATTCACATTGGTGAATTTGGTAATGAAATACGGAAAAATCGCTATGATAGCCAGGAAAACCGATCCGGGCAGCGTTATTCTTGTCAGAATATTATCAATGAACTCTGATGTCTTTTTACCCGGTCGTACTCCAGGTATGAATCCGCCATGCTTTTTCATATTGTCGGCGACATCAACCGGATTCAATGCGATGGCGGTATAGAAATAGGTGAAAAAGACGATCATGAGACCGTATATCGCCCAATAGACAAATGATTGAAAATCAAAATATTTCACGATCGTATCAACGAACTCACTGTTGGGGAAAAACGTCTTGATAGTCTGTGGAAAAAACATGATAGACTGCGCGAAAATGATCGGCATCACCCCTGCCGTATTCACGCGAATCGGTATGTGCGTTGCCTGTCCACCATAGATCTTGCGCCCGATCACCCTTTTCGCGTACTGAACAGGGACCTTTCTCGTGCCCTGTGTGAGCATCACGACAGCGGCTATGGTGAACACCATCAGCGCCAGGAGAAACACCTCAGTCAATATAGCACGATTACCGCCCTGCAACTGAACGATCTCGGAAAAGATCGCGTTCGGTAATCTGGCAATGATTCCGATGAAAATGATCAGGGAGATTCCGTTTCCGATCCCGCGTTCGGTGATCTGCTCTCCGAGCCACATGATCAGAACGCAGCCGCTTGCCATGGTGAGCATCGTGAGCATTCTAAAGCCCATCCCCCCAACAGGCACAACCAGTTCGCCGGAAATCGCACTTGGTCCGATGCTTTCCAGAAATACAGCCATACCATAGGCCTGCATTGCCGAGATCAGCACCGTCCCATAACGCGTATACTGCGTGATCTTCTTTCTTCCCTCTTCCCCCTCCTTTTGAAGTTTCTGAAAGTAGGGCATCACAGCGCCTAAAAGCTGCAAAATAATGGAAGCGGAGATGTAAGGCATAATTCCAAGCGCGAAAACAGTCGCGCGCATGAACGCCCCACCCGCAAACATATCCCAGAGACCAAAAAGACCGCCGCCCTGGGCCTGTTCAAAGAAATCAAAAAGTGCCTGAGCATTAATACCGGGCACCGGTACATGCCCTCCAATTCTATAGACAATGAGAATACCAAAGGTGAACAGAATTCTGTTTTTCAGTTCAGGTATTTTAAAAATACTCTGGAAACTCTTTATCATAGGATGGTAATCCTCCCTTGTGCCGCTTCAATTTTCTCTTTCGCTGTGGATGTGAATGCATGGGCTGAAATATCGAGCTTTTTGCTGATTTCACCGTCGCCTAGTATTTTCACAGGAATATCTTTCTTCCGAATCAGCCGATGTTCGTAAAGAACGGAAGGATCGATCTTGGTAACCCTTTTAAGCCGGCCAAGGTCTTTCAAATTGACAACCTGATACTGCTTTTTAAAGATATTATGGAAGCCTCTCTTGGGCATTTGTCGCTGCAAAGGTGTCTGACCACCCTCAAAACCGACACGGGCTTTCCACCCTGATCTTGATCGGGCTCCCTTGTGCCCTTTTCCCGAAGTCTTTCCTGATCCGGATCCCGGTCCCCTTCCAACCCGTTTCCGGTTCTTGCGAGAACCCGGAGCATATGTTAATGTACCTAAATTCATATCATCCTCAATCCTTAACTTACTTCCTCAATAGTGACGAGATGAGATATTTTCTCGATCATCCCGCGAATCTGAGGGGTGTCATTATGAACAACACTTTGATGCATCTTTCTAATTCCCAATGCGTCAACAGTCGATCTCTGTTTTTGATTGTATCCTATCGGACTTTTAGTCAACGTAATCTTGATTTGCTTCTTCTTTGCCATCTTTTATACCATGGAATAATGAATTTTCATTTTCAATTCTTTAACGTGCAGCTGGTTTATCAAAAACTTCATTTACGCTTATACCGCGTTTTCTGCCAACACGGCTGGCGTTCAGCAGGGTCTGCAATGCCTGCATCGTCGCCTTGACCACATTATGAGGATTCGATGATCCAATAGATTTCGTCAGGATATCCTGAATTCCCACCGCCTCCATGATCGCTCTCACTGGTCCACCGGCAATAACTCCGGTACCCGGCGACGCTGGTTTCAGGAAGACGCGGCCAGCGCCGTACTTGCCGGTGATTGAATGAGGGATGGTACCCTTGAAAATGGGTATTGTCACAAGGCTTTTCTTTGCATTATCCGTTCCTTTGGAAATCGCATCAGAAACCTCGTTCGCTTTTCCAAGTCCCACACCAACATGGCCATGACCGTCACCGACAACAACGATCGCAGTGAAACTGAATCGTCGTCCACCCTTCACAACCTTGGCAACACGGTTGATATAAATGGGGCGCTCTTTCAGATCAAGTTCATTGGGATTAATTCTTTCTACTTTTCTCACGTGATAGAGTCTCCGTAGCTAAATTTATCTGCCAAACTTTTTGTTCATTCGTGACTGAATATTATCTTAAAATACAAGCCCACCTTCACGGGCACCTTCGGCAAATGCCATCACACGTCCGTGATAGATGTATCCGGAACGATCAAATACGACCTTTTCCTTTTTCATATCTTTTGCCTTTTGCGCCATATGGACACCGATCAATTTGGCGACCTCCTTTCTGGTCTTGGCCTTGGCCACTTCGTCCTTCAGATCTTTTGACAAATCGGATACAGTCAGCAGTGTCTTATGACTTTCGTCGTCGATCAATTGGGCATAAAAGTGCTTCAAACTACGGTATACAACCAGACGAGGCCTCTCAGTCGTCCCTTGTATCTTCTTTCGGATATGCTTTTTCTTTCTCTGACGATTCAACTGCTTGTCGTGTCTTTTCATGGACATAATGCTTTCATTCCTTATGTTACAAATACTTAGGCTGCAGCCTTTCCGGCCTTTCTTCGAATATGCTCATCTTGGTATTTGATCCCTTTACCCTTGTAAGGTTCCGGTGGTCTCAAAGAGCGTATCTTCGCAGCGACCTGACCGACCAGCTGCTTATCATACCCACGGACTGCAATTGACGTCGGCGTTTCCACAGAAATCTCGATATTTTCCGGTGGTTTGAACAGGATCGGATGCGAATACCCGACGTTGAGCAGTACATTCCGGCCTTTCAGTTCAGCACGGTATCCGACACCAACGATAGTGAGCTTTTTTTCAAATCCAGTAGTCACTCCCACAATCATATTATTGATCAGCGCGCGGAATAATCCGTGCATAGAACGATGCGGTTTACTGTCCGAAGGCCTTTTTACCGTAAGTTGATTTTCCTTCTCATCAATCTTTACTTCAAAGTCAGGGTGAATATCACTCTGCAAAGTCTTCCCATCCTTGCTGACAGTAACCATGTGTTTTTTTATCTGCACCTCGACACCCTCAGGTATCGTGATCGGCGCTCGACCTACTCGTGACAATTTATAGCTCCTTTATTTGCTGATTTACCAGACATAGCACAAGACTTCACCGCCCACCTTCATCTCTCTGGCTTCTCTGTCCGTGACAACTCCCTTGGGGGTTGAAAGGATCGCAATCCCAAGGTTATTCAGGATACTCGGTATCTCCTTACTCCCAACATATTTGCGAAGTCCTGGTGTACTCACGCGAATCAACTTGCTGATCACACAATTCTCATCTTCATCATACTTGAGATAGATCCGGATAATGCCCTGCTTGCCATCATCAATGTTAATGAAATTGTTGATATATTTGTAATCGCGTAATATTCGCGTGATCTCGCGCTTCATATTGGAGGCGGGAATATCAACTTTTCTATGCTTTGCTTTTGCTGCATTTCTCACCCGCGTGAGATAATCAGCGATCGGGTCTGTCATCGACATATTGTACTTCTCCCAAAAACTCTGTTTTTACCAACTTGCCTTGGTGACACCGGGAATTTTTCCCTCTAATGCCAATTCTCGGAAACATATGCGGCAAATTCCAAATTTGCGATAGTATGCTCTTGGTCGTCCACACCTTGAACAGCGATTATATTGACGCACCTCGAACTTGGCTTTTTTCTTTGATTTAACAATGAGCGCTTTTTTGGCCAAAACAAAAATCTCCTGTTATTCTAGCTTGAAATCTGTTTGTTCTCCTGCAATGTCAGCCTCGCGATATTGATCGCCGACTAACTCTTCTTTTTGAAGGGCATGCCGAATCCGGAAAGCAACGCCTCTGCCCGCTGATCATCCTCTGCGGTTGTAACTATCGTGATATCCATTCCGTGGATTTTCTCGACCTTGTCATAATTGATCTCCGGAAAAATGATCTGCTCTTTCACTCCCATGCTGTAATTTCCCCTGCCATCGAATGAGCTGTCAGACAGACCACGAAAATCCCTGATTCGCGGCACAGCGACATTTATCAGCCGCTCCAGAAACTCGTACATACGCCAGCCGCGCAAAGTGACATAACAACCGATCGGTATACCAGACCGCAACTTAAAGTTAGAAATCGCCTTTTTCGATTTTGAGATCGCCGGTTGCTGACCGGTAATGATCCTCAACTCCTCAACCGCAGATTCCAATGACTTGCTGTTATCAATCGCTTCTCCCACTCCCATATTGACCACAATCTTTTCCAAACGCGGAACCTGCATCACATTATTGAGATTCAGTCTCTTCTTGAGTTCAGGAACAAGCTGTTCACGATATAATTTTAATAAATTCGGATAATAGTCCATTTTTTACCTGCAATGTTTAATCTTAAGCTGACACCTTGACGACCATCTCACCACACTTTTTGCAATATCTGACGTGGAGCGTCTTGTCTTTATTTTCATCTTTGATCTTTTTAATGCCGATCTTCGTTTTTTCGTTGCATTTCGGACAAATGACCATCACATTGGATACACTGATCGGTGCTTCCTTCGTGACAATGCCACCTTGTGGCTGCTTCTGGTTCGGTCGTGTGTGCCGTTTGATAAAATTAATACCTTCGACAATCACCCGCTTATCCTCGGGGAATACCTTGAGAACCCGTCCCTGCTTGCCACGGTCATTTCCCGATATGATTGTGACTAAATCGTCTTTGTGTACTTTCATCTTTTCCTCAACTATCGATATTTTAAAGCACTTCGGGTGCCAGGGAAATTATTTTCATGAATTCATGATCCCGGAGCTCTCTTGCAACCGGGCCGAAAATACGCGTACCCTTTGGTTCCATCTGCTCATTGATCAAGACAGCTGCGTTTTCGTCGAAGCGGATATAGGAACCGTCCTCACGGTTGATCTCTTTTTTTGTGCGCACGATAACAGCCTTGCTCATATCGCCCTTCTTGACCGCTGCGCCCGGTATGGCCGACTTGACGCTGACGACGATAACGTCGCCGATCCTGGCATATCTTCTTTTCGAACCACCGAGAACACGAATACACATCACCTTCTTGGCACCGGTGTTATCAGCAACGTTTAATTTTGTATATTCCTGAATCATCTTTCATGTATTCCTTATTTAGCTTTTTCCAAGATTTCCACGAGTCTCCAGCGCTTTCGCCGGCTTAAGGGACGTGTCTCCATGATCCGGACCAAATCACCGACATGACTGTCGTTTTGCTCATCATGAATCATGAAATTTGAAGTCTTCCTCACGAACTTTCCGTATAGTGGATGTTTGATAAATCTCTTAACAGCAATCACCCTGCTTTTATCCATACGATCGCTAACGACGACACCAATTTTTGTCTTTCTGTTACCCCTTTCGTTGACCATAATTGATTCTCCAAAGTATTACTGAACAAGCTCTCGCTTGCCTAATTCATGTTCCCGGATCACTGTTTTGAAACGAGCAACATCTTTTTTCAAAATCCTTAATCTCAATGGATTATCCAGCTGATGGGTCGAATGCTGAAAGCGAAGATTCTGCAGCTCTTCCAGTGTATCTTCCAACCGTTGCTTAATCTCTGCCAGAGGAAGTTGTTTAATTTCATCCATCTTCATCGGTTTTATACTCCAAATTCTTTACGCGATACAAATTTACACTTGATGGGAAGCTTATGCGCCGCCAGTCGAATCGCCTCGCGAGCTAATTCTTCGCTCACTCCCTCTACCTCAAAAAGTATTCTACCGGGCTTGACAACGGCCACCCAATATTCGGGCGATCCCTTGCCCTTTCCCATTCTTGTTTCAGCCGGTTTCTCTGTCACCGGCTTATCGGGAAAAATCCGGATCCACACCTTACCGCCTCTCTTTATATGTCGCGTCATCGCCACTCGAGCAGCCTCGATCTGTTTACTCGTAATCCAGGCGGGCTCCAACGCTTTCAGCGCATACTCTCCGAAATTGATCACCGAACCGCGGTGGGCCTTTCCCTTCATCCTGCCACGCTGCTGCTTTCGGTATTTTGTCCTTTTTGGCATTAACATAACGTTTTTCCCAACAAATTAATAGTCGATAATCTTAATTCTCTACTTTTTCACCCAGCACTTCGCCCTTGCAGATCCATACTTTCACACCAATGATTCCATATGTGGTCTTGGCGACCGTATACGCGTAATCGATATCAGCCCGCAGCGTATGCAAGGGTATCTTACCCTCTTTGTACTGCTCCCTCCTGGCCATTTCAGCGCCACCGAGTCTACCGGAGCAAGATATTTTCACACCCTCTGCACCCATTCTCATGGCGAACATGATCGCCTTTTTCATCGCACGACGGAAACCGATCTTTGCCTCGAGCTGCTTCGCCACGTTTTCCGCGACAAGGTATGCATCCAGCTCCGGTCTCTTGATCTCATTGATGTTGAGCTGGATCTCTTTATCTGTGATCTTTTGCAGCTCGACTTTCAGTTTGTCTACTTCAGATCCTTTCCGGCCGATCACGATTCCGGGCCTGGCCGTATGAATCGTGAGTGTGATTCGCTTGGAAGTTCTCTCAATTTCAATTTTCGATACACTGGCTTTTTGAAGCCGTGTGCGGATGTATTTCCTGATGGTTAAATCTTCACTTAACTTGTCAGCAAAACTCCGCTCTTCAAACCAATTTGAATCCCAATTGCGAATAATACCTAATCTAAGACCAATTGGATTTACTTTTTGACCCAATAGATCCTCCTATTTAATTTAATTCACTCTCTTCGGCAACTGTCACCGTGATGTGACTCGTACGCTTGCGAATCCTCACCGCCCGTCCCATGGACGCTGCACGAAAACGCTTTAACGTCACACCACCGTCTACCTTGATTTCCTTGACATACAGATCATCAGGATCAACCTTTGAACTTCCGTCGAAATTCAACATATTTGAGACTGCAGAGCGCAGCACCTTCTCAATGGGCTCGGCTGCAAATTTGGGCGTAAAATGCAGAATATTCATGGCTTCTCCCACATTTTTGCCACGTATCAAATCCGCAACACGCCTCACTTTCCTGGGTGACATGCGAACATATTTAGCAATTGCTCTGGCTTCCATCTCAGCTTCCTCTTGTTTTCAATTATCGTACACTGCTTCGCTTGTCAGACTTGGTCGGATGACCGCGAAATGTACGGGTTAAAGCAAATTCTCCCAACTTATGCCCGACCATATTCTCAGAAATGAACACAGGGATAAACTTGTTTCCGTTATGTACAGCGATTGTGTGTCCAACGAATTCCGGTGGTATCGTCGACCGTCTCGCCCAGGTTTTCACAACTTTTTTTTGATTCGTATCGTTCAGCTCTTCAATCTTTTTCTGAAGCTTGGAATCGATGTACGGTCCCTTTTTTACTGATCTAGCCATAATGTCGTAACCTATTTAGATTTTCTTCTTCTGATAATAAGCGAATCAGAGGCTTTCTTCTGTCGCGTCTTTTTACCCTTTGCCAACTGTCCCCAGGGAGAGCAGGGATGCCGTCCACCCGACGCCTTCCCTTCGCCACCACCCATCGGGTGATCTACGGGGTTCATCGCGACACCTCGTACTTTCGGACGTCTGCCAAGCCATCGCGATTTACCTGCCTTGCCAATCGTGATATTTTCATGCTCAACATTACCGACCTGTCCAAGCGTCGCACGGCATTTGAGATGCACCATTCGAATCTCACCAGAAGGCATTCTCAATTGAGCATAATTCTTCTCTTTTGCCATCAGCTGAGCATAACTTCCCGCGCTCCTGGCGATCTGACCGCCTTTACCAACCTTTAATTCCACATTGTGCACGAAAGACCCCAGCGGCACATTTTTGAGCGGCATTGAATTGCCCACTTTAATCTCAGGAGATTCGCTTGAAATTATAGTATCATCCAGTTTAAGTCCAATTGGCGCAAGAATGTAGCGCTTCTCTCCATCCACATAGTGCAGCAGAGCAATCCGCGCAGAGCGATTCGGATCGTACTGAATTGATGCAACCCTGGCAGGCACATCAAGCTTGTTTCGCTTGAAATCAATGATCCGATAGGCACGTTTGTGTCCGCCTCCTCTACGACGACTCGTCACACGCCCTCTGTTATTACGGCCACCCGTCTTTTTCAGAGGGGCTAACAAGGACTTTTCCGGACTGGTTTCTGTTATCTCGGCAAAAGACGAAACAGTCTTGAACCTCAAACTGGGAGTCACTGGTTTATACGTTTTCACAGCCATTTATTATTCTCCACCTCTACTAACTTTCAAAGAAATCGATTGAATCACCCTGGCGCAGCGTCACGATCGCCTTTTTCCAGTCTGATCGCTTGCCCCGGGTAATGCCTCTTCTCGTATTCAGACTCTTTGACTTGCCTTTAACGTTAATAATATTCACATCTTCGACAGTCACATCAAATTTGTCCTGGACCACCTTCTTTATTTCAATTTTTCCCGCTTTCGGATCGACTTTAAAAGCATACTGTCTTTTCGATTCCTGAAGCTTCAGCATCTTTTCTGTCAAGATGGGCTTTTTAATTATTTCGTACAAGTTTTTCATTCTTAACAGACCTCTTCTATTTTTTCAAGCGTGCCCCTTTGCAACAGCATCACCTGACAATTGAGAATATCATAGGTATTCAATTCCTCGGCCATGCGAATAGTGAGGTTGGGGATATTTCTACCGGCCTGCGTCAACACTCGATCGTATTCACCGGTCACAAGAAGAACTTTACTGCTGTCTATATTGTTATTCTTGAGGATCTTGAATACTTCCCTGGTTTTCGGCTCTGTCAGTTTGAAATCTTCGATAATCGTGATCTCATTCTGGCGCGCCTTGTATGTTAATGCCGACTTTTTCGCGAGTTTCTTCATCTTCTTTGGCATCTTCATGCTGAATTCATGCGGAACCGGACCAAAGACGCGACCACCGCCAACCCATAGCGGAGAACGGATCGTACCCACACGCGCCGTGCCACGACCTTTCTGGCGCCATGGTTTTTTACCGCCGCCTCGAACCAGTGCACGGTTTTTGCTTGATGCGTTTCCCTGCCGCTGATTGGTCATGTATCTTTTTACATCCTGATAAATGGCGTGATCACTCGGCTCAATACCGAACACCTTATCGGAAAGCGTCAGTTTCTCGCCGCTTGGTTTGCCATCAGTTTTATAAACGTCTAATTCCATTGAACTATCTCTTTTTGATAAATACGATTCCCTTCATGGATCCCGGAACAGCCCCTTTCAAGAGCAATAGATTTTTCTCGGCATCCACCATTACGACCTTCAAGTTTTTAATACTGACATTCTCGTTTCCCATCCTACCAGCCATTTTCATCCCTTTCAAAACACGGGATGGATATGAGGATTGGCCGATGGAACCCGGAGCCCGCATGCGGTCACTCTGGCCATGCGTCTTCGAGCCACCATGAAATCCATGCCGCTTGATTCCGCCGGCAAAGCCCTTGCCCTTCGACACCCCCGTAACCTGTACAAGATCTCCAACCGCAAAAACATCTGCTTTAACTTCGCCGCCCAGCCTGGTCTCCGCACCCGCTTCGAAATTGCGGAACTCTTTCAGAACACGCATGGGATCGACATTTGCTCTCTTGAAATGCCCGGCCAGCGGTTTGGTGACAAGCTTTTCCCGTTTGGGCTCAAACCCGAGCTGAACAGCTTCATAACCGTCAGTCTCTTTAGTCTTTATCTGAGTGATGCGGCAGGGACCGGCCTGGATGACAGTGACGGGAATACTCCTGCCCTGATCATCAAACACACGGCTCATGCCTAGTTTTTTACCAATAAGTGCTCTCATCATTCTTCACTTTATCTACTGTTAAATTAAACTTTGATTTCAACGTCCACGCCGGAAGGAAGCTCAAGCTTCATCAGTGCGTCTACCGTTTTAGGATTCGAGTTGAGTATGTCGATCAGTCTTTTATGAACTCTCGTCTCAAATTGCTCCCGTGACTTCTTGTCAACATGCGGAGAACGCAAAACCGTGTATACCGAACGCCTCGTCGGCAACGGAATCGGACCGGAGATTGCAGCTCCGGTCGTCTTTGCCGTCTTTATGATTTTATCTGTCGATTTATCTATAAGTCGATGGTCGTAGGCTTTTAATTTTATCCTGATCTTCTGTCCAGCCATTATGGTATCTCCAGTTTATTCAATTATTTTGGTCACAACGCCGGCACCAACCGTACGACCACCTTCGCGAATCGCAAATCGCAAGCCTTCTTCCATCGCTATCGGCGTGATGAGCTCTACATCCATATTCACATTGTCACCTGGCATCACCATCTCTACCCCCTCGGGCATCGCGATATTACCAGTCACATCTGTCGTGCGAAAATAAAACTGCGGACGGTAGCCATTGAAAAACGGTGTATGGCGGCCACCCTCTTCTTTCGTCAATACATATACCTCGCCCTTGAACTTCGTGTGCGGGGTTATCGAGCCTGGCTTCGCAATCACCTGACCCCGCTCCAGATCCTCCTTGTCAACGCCGCGCAGCAGGATACCAACATTATCACCCGCCTGACCCTGGTCCAGAAGCTTGCGGAACATCTCGACTCCCGTACACACTGTCTTGCGCTTGGTGCCCATGCCTACGATCTCTACCTCTTCGCCTACCTTGACGATACCGCGCTCTACCCTGCCGGTTCCAACCGTACCTCGACCCGTGATTGAGAACACGTCCTCAACAGGCATCAGAAACGGCTTGTCCGTATCGCGCTCAGGCGTCGGTATATAACTATCCACAGCCGCCATCAGTTCCAGAATCGGATTCGTTTGCGTCTCGTCGCTCAAATTCTCAAGTGCCATCAACGCGCTGCCCTTGATCACCGGTACCTCATCGCCTGGAAACTCGTACTCGCTCAACAACTCGCGAATCTCGAGCTCGACCAGCTCAAGCAACTCAGGATCATCTACCTGATCCGTTTTGTTCAGGAATACCACCAGATACGGTACGTTCACCTGACGAGCGAGCAGTACGTGCTCACGGGTCTGAGGCATCGGACCATCTGCAGCCGATACAACCAGTATCGCTCCATCCATCTGCGCAGCACCCGTGATCATATTCTTGATATAATCCGCATGTCCCGGACAGTCCACGTGCGCATAGTGACGCGCCTCTGTCTCATATTCCGCGTGATGAACATTGATCGTCAATCCACGGGCTTTCTCTTCCGGCGCGTTATCGATCTCATCATAACTCTTCGCCTGAGCCAGTCCCTGACTTGCTAAAACCTGAGTGATCGCCGCTACCAACGTCGTCTTGCCATGATCAACATGGCCGATCGTCCCTATATTTATATGCGGCTTCGTCCGCTCAAATTTCTCCTTCGCCATCGGTCAATACCTCCCGAATTTAGTTGAATGATATATAATTATTTTTCAATTCCAGCGTTAAAACGAGTCATCCCGTACAAAAAGATATCCGACCAGAAGGGATCATCCCGCAACCTCTCCAGCCAGTGCTTGTTCTGAATGTAGCTGATGAGCCCACGACCAGGATTGAACTGGTGACCTCATCCTTACCAAGGATGTGCTCTACCGACTGAGCTACGTGGGCGGTCACTTTTTGATACTCAAAACCCCTCATTTTTTCGTATATAGAAAAACGCTCCCACAAATCAATTGTCCATCGCCTTTATCATTATTAAAGCCCCTTTTCTTTGATGGTCCACGTGTTTACAGAAGCGAGGTTTAGTATGAGGGGTCACTTTGCAAGAGCGGGAAACGGGGGTCGAACCCGCAACCCTCAGCTTGGAAGGCTGATGCTCTAGCCAATTGAGCTATTCCCGCTTGTTATCAAAAACTTTTCTTCAGTTTTTAACGCTCCTCAAATTCCAATTATCTCTCAAAACCTTAGTGGGAAGGGGAGGATTCGAACCTCCGAAGGCTGAGCCGACAGATTTACAGTCTGTTCCCTTTGGCCACTCGGGTACCTTCCCGTCGAACGAGCCACCAGCAGGAATTGAACCCGCGACCATCTCATTACAAGTGAGGTGCTCTACCAGCTGAGCTATGGTGGCAACTCTAGAAAAGACACACTTGTCCCTTCTAGTCATTTTTAAATAAGAACCATTAAATATAATATATTTTTTCAAAAAGTCAAGGTTTTTTTAATATTTTTTTTCATTGGCTACCTGGAGGATAAACCATATCGCTTGTTGCAAAATCGGCCGAAACCACATTATTGTCAATAGAATCTGATTACTCCAGAATGCGCGACCAAACGGTTTTATCCTTTTTATCCTTGATCTCAATGCCCGCTTCGAGCAATCGGTCACGTATCATATCCGCCAGCCCCCATTGCTTGGCGGCTCTCAGCTCCTTTCTCACATCCAGTAGCATATCAATGAAAATCCCCACATCTTCGTTTCCCGACTCACCAGCATCTTCATCAGGTAGTATGCCCAGGAATTGATTGTACTCCAGAATCGTATCCCTGACGGTCTTCAATACGCATTTATCATTGTCATCGATCTGTTCTTTGAGCAGTATCAGATTCGCTTCCTTGACCAGATCGAATATTTTGCTGATGCCTATGGCCGTATTGAAATCATCGTCCATCGCATCGACAAACTCTTTCTTGATGTTGTCAATGATCCCTGAATCAAAGTCATCTCCGCACTTCGAACCGGAAATGGCTTCTTCGATATTGACCATGGTGCTGCGTATCCTCTCCAGAGCACCCCTGGCTTCCGCGATCCGCTCCTCACTGAAATTGATCGGACTTTTGTAATGTTTCAGGAGGAAAAACATACGAATCACTTCCGGCTTGTATTTCTCGAGCACTTCCCTTGCCGTGAAAAAATTACCAAGGGACTTGGACATCTTCTCGCCCTCGAAATTCACAAATCCATTGTGCATCCAGTAATTCACGAACTTCTTTCCCGAGCCACCCTCGCTCTGCGCGATCTCGTTCTCATGATGCGGAAACGCGAGGTCCGAACCGCCGGCGTGTATGTCAAAAGTCTCCCCAAGATAGATCATGGACATCACGGAGCACTCGATATGCCATCCTGGCCTGCCCTCCCCCCATGGACTCTGCCATGCCGGTTCACCCGGCTTCGCTGATTTCCACAACGCGAAATCCAGCGGATCATGCTTCTTGTCGCCGACCTCGACTCTTGCTCCTGCCTGCAGTTCATCGATCTGCTTTCCCGACAAATGACCGTAATCCTTGAATTTGTCGACACGGTAATAAACATCGCCATTGGATTGATATGCATATCCCTTGTCTATTAGCTTCTCAATCCAGGAGATCATTTCCTTGATATGGTCGGTAGCCTTGGGGCTCACATCCGGTTTGAGAATGCCGAGACGCTTCGTATCCTCAAAATAGGCGTCGATGTATTTCGACGCCACCTCTTCCGCTGGGACATTCTCTTCGATGGCGGTTTGAATGATCCTGTCATCCACATCGGTGATGTTAACCACATATTTCACATCATATCCACGGAATTTCAGATAACGACGAAACATATCGAAGACAATCAGAGGTCGCGCGTTGCCGATGTGAAAATAATTATAAACAGTGAGTCCGCAGAGATACATGTTGACCTTCCCGGGCGTCACTGTTTTCAACTCTTCTTTTCGCTTTGTGTATGTATTATATACTTTTATTCCCACAATGCATCTCCTGTCCTTTTCCTGTGATTCAGGCTTGATTTATCGTACGCCGGGGTTAGCTGTACCGTCCCAGAATACCCTCAACCAATGTGACGCATTTTTCCCTGCCGAATATTTCCACTATACTGGGCAGCTCCGGCCCGTGCACGTGTCCCGTGAGGGCAATTCGGATGGGCATCCAGAGATCTTTTCCCATAACGCCAGTCTCCTTTTGAACGATTTTCATCATCGAGCGGAAATTTTCCATATCCACATGCTCCACGGAACGCAGCTCACGCAGGAACGACCACAACACCTTTTGTGTCGATTCCTTTCTTATCATCTCTCTGGCAGCGGCATCTTCAATTTTGACGCTTTCCTGAAAAAATATTGCCGCATGTTCTTCAAGCTGGGCTAAATAATCGATCTTGTCCTGAAGAACAGAGGTGATGTCGCGGATCAAATCCATATCCGTCGATTCATATCCCGCTCTAGCGAAAAAAGGGACTGCCAGTTGCGTCAGACGCTCGACATCCATCGCCCTGATATACGTTCCATTCAACCAGTTCAGCTTCTCAACATCGAAAATTGCGGCTGCATGCGATACGCGGCTGAAATCGAACTCTTCGATCAATCGATCGATCGACAACACCTCATCACCTGATTTGGAAGACCAGCTCAAGAGGCTGAGATAGTTGATCAACGCTGCGGGCAGATATCCGTTCCCTTGATACTCGTCAATTGACGTGGCACCGTGACGCTTGGATAATCTCTGTCGATCCGAACCGAGTATCATCGGAATGTGCGCGAATTGAGGCAGTTCGAATCCCAACGCGCGATAGAGCACGATCTGCCGCGGCGTGTTGGACACATGGTCATCACCTCTGATGATGTGCGTGATCCGCATGCTGTGGTCATCCACGACTGCTGCAAAATTGTATGTGGGAATGCCCTCGCTGCGCATGATGACGAAATCGCCGATATTCTCTTCCGGGAATGAAATGGAACCCTTGACAATATCAGTGAAATCGACATTCCCGTCCGGCACCCGAAAACGAAGCGCTGGTTTTCGTCCCTGACTCTCCATGGATTTTCGTTCGTCTTCAGATAAATCCCGGCAACGTCCGTTGTAATTCGCGGACCCGCCCCTGGCAATCGCATCTTTTCTTGCGGCTTCCAGCTCTTCTGCCGTACAATAGCAGGGATAGGCAAATCCTTTTCCCACCAGTGCATCCGCGTACTTGCTGTAGATATCGAAGCGCTCTGACTGCCGGTAGGGACCATAATCTCCCCCGGCGTCCGGGCCTTCGTCCCAGCTCAATCCGAGCCACGTCATATCATCGATTATCTGCTGAATATAGGCATCTTTGGATCTTTCCGGATCCGTGTCTTCAATTCTCAGAATGAACGTACCACCCGTATGTCTGGCATAAAGCCAATTCAGAATCGCGGTCCTCGCGTTCCCGATGTGAAGATGTCCTGTTGGACTTGGAGCGAATCTGACTCTCACCTCATTACTCATAAATGAATCCTTGCTTAATCATGATTTTCCACTTGACTTCTCAATTTTCGCCCATGTGTCTCTTAAAGAGACTGTTCTGTTGAACACAAGTTTTTCACGCGTTGTGTCCGGATCAACGCAAAAATAACCGTGACGCAGGAACTGGCACCTCTCCCCTGCCTCAGAGTCCATCAGTCCCGGTTCGACCCTGCACCCTGACAGCACTTCCAGAGAATCCGGATTGATGCAATCCAGGAAGTCATCTTCATCAAGAGGATTTTCAACCGTGAAGAGATGCTGGTACAATCTTACCTCAGCCTCCACGGCATGTGCTTCCGACACCCAGTGCAGTGTTCCTCTTACCTTTCTCCCGTCCGAGGTCCAGCCGCCACGCGATTCGGGATCGTAGCTGCAGTGCAATTCGATCACTTCGCCCGTTTTTTCATCCCTTACAACGTCATTGCATGTAATATAGTACGCATGCTTGAGGCGGACCTCCCTGCCCGGCGCCAGCCGGAAATATTTCTTTGGCGGATCTTCGCGAAAGTCATCCCGTTCGATATAGATCACCCTTGAAAACGGCAAAAAACGCGTTCCCATGCGCTCATCTTCCGGATTATTCACGGCCGTCAGCTCTTCCACCTTGTCCTCAGGATAGTTATCGATCACAACCCGCAACGGTTTTAACACTGCCATCACCCGCTTCGCCGTCAGATTCAGGTCTTCTCTCAGGCAATGCTCCAGCAAGGCGATATCCACCGTGCTGTCCGCCTTGGCGACGCCAATACGTTCGGCGAAGTTCCTGATGGATTCCGGCGTGTACCCTCGTCTTCTGAGACCGGAGATCGTCGGCATTCTGGGATCATCCCATCCGCGAACAAAGTTTTTACGCACCAGCTCGAGCAGCTTTCTCTTGCTCATCACGGTGAAATTCAGATTCAATCTGGCAAACTCGATTTGCTGGGGCCGGTAAGCACCGAGCTCCTCGAGAAACCAGTCATAGAGCGGACGATGATCCTCAAATTCCAGCGTACAGACCGAATGCGTGATACGCTCGATGGAGTCTTCCAGACCATGCGCCCAGTCGTACATCGGATAGATGCACCAGTCGTCGCCGGTCCTGTGATGCGTTGCGTGGAGGATTCTGTACATGACCGGATCGCGCATGTTGATGTTTGGCGAAGCCATGTCGATCTTCGCTCGCAACACCCTTGAGCCATCCTCGAATTCGCCGGCCTTCATTCTCCCGAAGAGATCGAGATTCTCTTCAACAGAACGATTGCGATGCGGGCTCTCTTTACCGGGGCGTGTCAAGGTGCCGCGATACTCCCTGATCTCTTCCGCGTTGAGATCATCCACATAGGCCTTGCCCGCCTCGATTAGTTGAACCGCGTTTTCGTACATCTGCTGGAAGTAATCGGAGCCGTAATAGAGACGGTCCTCCCAGTCAAATCCCAGCCAGCGGACATCCTCGATGATCGACCTGACATACTCGTCCTCCTCCTTTGCCGGATTTGTATCGTCGAAACGAAGATTGCACAATCCATTGAATTCCTGCGCCAGTCCGAAATTCAGGCAGATCGATTTCGCGTGCCCGATATGCAGGTAGCCATTGGGTTCCGGAGGAAATCTGGTATGCACCCGTCCATCATATTTCCCCGTCTCCAGATCTTTCAGAATGATAATTTTAATAAAATTAACAGGTTGTGCCGCATCGTTCTTAGCCATTCAAATCGCATCCATTGTTTTAAAATTACATACCTTAAAAATGTTTTCATGCTTAAAATCAGTTCACCATGCCACGAATTAGATGATCAACATCGAATCGCCGTAGCTGTAGAAGTGATACTTCTCCCGAATCGCCTTGCGATACGCCTTGAACACGAAGTCCTTGCCGGCGAACGCGCTCACCAGCATCAGCAGCGTCGTGTTGGGCAGGTGAAAGTTTGTGATCATCTTGTCTACAACCCTGAAATCGTAGGGAGGATAGATAAACTTGTCTGTCCATCCGGACTGTGCTTTTACCATATTCTCGGAGGTAACAACCGACTCAAGCGCGCGAACACTACTCGTGCCGACCGCGATGATCTTTCCGCCTGAAGATATTGTCTTGTTGATCGTCTCGGCGGTCTTTTCAGAAATACTGAAGTATTCTGAATCCATTTTATGTCTGCTCAGATCTTCAACCATCACCGGACGAAAGCTACCCAGTCCGAGATGCAGCACGACTGGAGCTAATTTCACACCCTTTTTCTTGCACTTCTGCAGCAGTTTCGATGTGAAATGCAATCCGGCTGTCGGAGCCGCCACAGCACCGCGATGCTTCGCATACACGGTCTGATACCGCTCCTTGTCCATGGGTTCCGGGTCTCTTTTGATATATGGTGGCAAAGGAGATTTACCGAGCTTTTCCACAATATCGAAAAAGTCACCATCGAAGAAAAAGCGAACGACTCGGCCGCCTGATACCGTATTATCAATGACATCGCATTCAAGATCATCGCCAATTCTCAGTCTGTTGCCAACGCGTACTTTTCTGGCAGGTCGAACGAGGACTTCCCACATATTATTTTCCAGTTCCCGCAATAAAAATATCTCTACTTGAGCATCCGTCTTGTCCTTCGTCCCCATCAGACGTGCGGGGAAGACCTTCGTTTCATTGACAACCAGACAATCTCCTTTGTCCACGTATTCGTGCATATCCGAAAATTGCCTCTCTTCGACTGATTCATCGTTGCGATTGAGCACCATCAGTCGCGCTTCATCCCGCTTTTCAGAGGGGTACTGTGCGATCAGCTTTTCCGGTAAATTGTACTTGAAATCGGATAACTTCATATTCTAACTCTCCTTAGAATAATTTTTCCTGGCCACCCTTTTTGGGATTCAATCCAAGGTGTTGATATGCCAATTCAGTCGCCACGCGACCTCTCGGCGTTCTATTCAAAAAACCTTCTTTGATCAAGAAAGGTTCGTAAACTTCTTCAATGGTATCCGCCGGTTCGCTAACCGCGACGGCGAGCGTATTCACCCCGACCGGGCCGCCGTTAAATTTCGTGATCAGCGTACGCAGGATCTGAATGTCCATTTCATCCAGCCCAACCTCATCCACGTCCAGTTTTATCAGCGATTCTCTGGCGATTTCCAAATTGATCGCCCCGTTCCCTGTCACCTGGGCAAAATCGCGTATGCGCCGAAGCAGTCTGTTCGCGATTCGCGGTGTGCCGCGCGACCTTCTCGCGATCTCCACCGTCGCGTCGTCATCGATCGCCACATTGAGCAATTTCGCCGATCTGTGAATGATCGTTTTCAGTTCTTCAGGTTGATAAAAATCGAGCCTGTTGATCACACCGAACCGCGCCCTCAGCGGAGATGTGAGCAATCCTGCCCTCGTCGTCGCTCCGACCAGTGTGAAATGCGGTAGCTTCAACTGAACGGACCGCGCGCTGGGTCCCTTGTCAATGATAATATCCAGCTTGAAATCTTCGAGCGCCGGATAGAGATACTCCTCGATGACGCGATTCAAACGATGAATCTCATCGATGAACAGGACATCACGTTCATCGAGATTTGTCAGCAGACCGGCAAGATCACCTGGTTTATCCAGCGCTGGACCAGACGTGCTGCGAATATTCGATTTCAATTCATGACTCAGAATGTGCGCCAGGGTCGTTTTGCCCAGCCCCGGAGGTCCGTAAAACAGGACATGATCCAGCGCCTCACCCCGTTCTTTCGCAGCCTGTATGAAGACCTTCAGATTATCCTTCAGTTTCTCCTGACCGATAAATTCATCGAGACTGGTCGGTCGCAGCGATCTGTCGAATTCAAATTCACCATCCAGCAGCGCCGGTGAGTTCGATCTATGTTCGGCTTCGGATTTCATCTATCCCTGACATCCCATTGATTACAATTTTCTCAGCGCCCGTTTGATCAGATCTTCAAGCCCCACATCAGCATCATCCTTCAGAATCGCGTTTATCGCCTTACGTGCCGCCTGATGCTGATAGCCGAGTGATACCAGCGCGAGCACAGCCTCTTCAACGAGGCTCTGTCTCGCCGGTGTCCGGGCATCCACCTCAACATTACCCTCGACGTACGTCTGAGCCAGCTTCTCCTTCAGATCCACGATCAGACGCTGCGCCGTCTTCCTCCCGACGCCTGGAAGTCCTGTCAGTGCAGCCAGATCTTCCCGCAGAATGTACCGCCGCAGATCCTCGACACCCGAACCTGACAGTATCGCGAGCGCCTTTTTCGGGCCGATACCGGGCGTGGTTGTCAATTGCAGGAACAGTTCCCGCTCCTCCGCTGAAACAAAACCAAAAAGCTGAAGATTATCCTCTCTGACGTACAGGTGCGTCAGGATCTTCACCTCGGCCCCGATCTCACCAGCGTTTCTGGAGCAATTGATCGTCACCTGCAGCAGATACCCGACATTATTGACATCCAGGACAAGCGTTGTCGGTGATTTTTCGACGATTTTTCCGTATAGATAACTGAGCATAAGCTATTTCAGCCTGAACCTGAAACTATGACATAGCGCCGCTGCCATTGCATCCGAGACATCATTGGGCTCAGGTAATTCCCTGAGTCCCAGCAGCTGTTGCACCATCCTCTGTACCTGATGCTTTGATGCCGCCCCATTGCCGGTGACCGACTGCTTGATCTCCCTGGGTGCATACTCGATGATTTCCAGCCCGTGACTCACAGCTGCCAGCAACACCACACCCCGGGCATGCCCCAATTTCAGCGCCACCTGAACATTCCTTGAATAAAATACCTGTTCCAGTGCCAGAGAGTTCGGATGATATTGCTCAATGACCCGGATCAATTCATCATGGATCCGTTTCAGCCGCATAGAAAAATCGGCTTTGCGATCAGTCTCCACAAAACCGTAATCTATAGGTGATGTCCCCCTGTCACCGATATCAATCAAAGCGTACCCGGTAACAGCAATCCCCGGGTCAACACCAAGTATACGCATGTCGATCTACTCTGTATCTTCCATCAATTCCACATCGATGTCAAAATTCGAATACACATTATCGATATCGTCATGATCTTCAAGCGCGTCCATTAATTTCAACAGCTGTTCCGCCTCTTTCCCTTCCACCTTCACCGTGTTTTGCGGATGCATTGTCAACTCCGCCGACTCGATCTCTATGCCTTTATCCGCGATGGCCGCCTTGACAGCCTCAAAATTGGATGGCGAAGCAACGATCTCAATCACATCGTCTTCAG